>NZ_JBJGEJ010000016.1:0-113648 GCF_045062345.1 Pseudomonas sp. 2024-210
AACCGAAGGCGTGACCTTTAAATTTGCCACCCCGGAAGAAAAAGCCAGCCTGCGCTACACGCTGCAAGAAGTACTCAAACAACGGGCTGAAATGAGGAAGCTTAAACGCGAGCGTAAACAAGCCAACCGGATAGCTCGGAGTAAAGGGGGAAAGGGGCATACATCGGCTCAATCGGTTGAAGTTCAGCAGAAGATTAATTATCTGAACTGGCAATTGGACTCGGGCGAAAAACGCCTGGCAGCAAGTATCAGCCCGATAGTGGAACTGCCGGATGAACAGGCACGGCTGTTCGGGGCAACCCCCGAGCGCGCCGGGTTGACGGTCATCTTCCCGAACGAAGGCCAACGGCAAGCCGCCGGGTTGATGAGGGACTTTCGCAATGGCGTGAAAAATGCGCCGGCATTGAATGTGCTGGGGGATGGGGCGGCGTTGTTGCTGTTTGTGGCGCAGGCGGTGAATTTGGTTCAGGTGTCTATAGAGAGAAGAACTTTGCCTGTACATGAGCGGGAGTGGACTGGGTTTACGAATGCAATATTGGCAACTGGAGCCGCAGGGTTTGCTGCTGCTCAAGGTGTATTTGATACGGCACTTAGTGCGCAGGCAAAAGTTTTGGGTAAGAGTCTACAATCGAATGCTCTTAGTCGTTTGAACGTCACAATAGGTAAGTTGCACGTCGGCTTAGGGGCGGGTGCATATTTATTTGGTTTTCTTGCCGCGTTAGTCAGCTTGCACACCTACCATAACAACTGGGTGCAAGCAGTACGTAACGGTAATCGTGGTGCACAAAACGGAGCCATACTAACCATGATTGCTTCCGGTGGCTTAGCAGTAGGTAATGCTTATGGAGGTGGTAACTTAGCCATCGCATCTTATGAGTTGCTGAAGGCTAACAACATAGTTGCTCGAAAGGCCACCTTAGAGTTATGGGGGGCACGCCTGTCATCCGTATTTGCTCGTGTCAGCTTGATGGGGGGGGTGTTTACGTTGTTGGAATTAGCGGGGATGTGGCTGTATAACCGGTATAACACCAGTGCTCACGACCAATGGTTACAGTCTCTGCCTTGGAGTCAGAATTTAGAAAAACGAAAAGACCTAAGTTTGGAAGAATTTCATAACTCCCTCACAGCGTTGTTACAAGCACCCTTTGTGGAAATAAGAGATAGTGCAGATGAGTCATATTGGCGGAAAATGTTACCCAATACCAAGGCAGGAGAAATATTTCTGGTTTTCCCCGGGTTGGATATATCTACTTTCCAAGTGCCATTAGTAGGGATAAAGCGTCATGCTTTGATGATTGGGGCTCAACGCATTACAACGATCAATCAGAGCTATAAGAACGCACTTGTGGAGCAATTTGAAAGTGTAACTGAACAGTTGCATGCGAACTTATCAAGGGTGGTCAGTGAGCAAGAGAAGAAAGGCCAAGGCTCCCCTTTGTTAATAAAGTTGATTTACCCGCTAAATTCTGAGGTTGTGCTGGGTAAAGTTTCTGAAGAGTTATTGGTCAAGATTAATCTTCAATCCTGGGATAAAAATGAGCGAGTGAGCGAACAGACGTAT
Organism: Pseudomonas sp. 2024-210; assembly: GCF_045062345.1. NCBI lineage: Bacteria > Pseudomonadati > Pseudomonadota > Gammaproteobacteria > Pseudomonadales > Pseudomonadaceae > Pseudomonas > Pseudomonas sp. 2024-210. The sequence goes on from NZ_JBJGEJ010000016.1 coordinate 1,562, forward strand.
CATATCCGATTTAATGCATTGGAAAAAGGACGTTTCCCTTCGGCTGACCGTCATACGTTCGCATCAGAAATAGTTTTGGTTGAAGTTCAAGTACTTGAATTGGATGAGTTGCAATGAAACCGCTGCCGATTAAAAATAATGTTATTCAACGCGCAGGAGATGTCGAATATTTCACTTCGGGTCGCCAAACTTATTTAGCCCCCTTTCCTATGCCAACCAGTGAGCATCCATTCTGTCCCTATATCAGTGGTTATAACGATGCATTTATGGATTTCGGAGGAGGGCAGCCGAAAGTTTTTTCGTATCAATTCAACTTGGGAGTGCCATTTACGTTTTCTTGTCTCGTAGCATTTGGAATACCTCTTTTAGGTGGGCTTTTGATGTTGATGTTAGGAGATACCTTTCAGGACGGATGGGGATCTGTTAAGGGGATATTCTTGGTGTCTTGGCATTACGCATTTATATCTTGGTTTTTTTTCTCAGCCATATTTCTCGTTATCTGGCTCTACCATCACAACCTCTTCACCAAAGTCATCCCCACCCGTTTCAACCGTCAGCGTCGCGAAGTGTGCTTTATGCCTGATGGCGCCACTGAACCTTTGTTCGTCCCCTGGGAATCGCTGTCCGCATGGGTCGTTCAGGCCCAAGGCGCAACCCAATACGGTGTCACCCGCCAGTACGGCATGGGCATGGGGTTTGAGCATGAGGGCGAGTTAGTCCGGGTTGAATTCCAGTGCGGCAGTGTGCAGTTAGCGTTTTCCAATTGGGAGGCGGTTCGCGGCTATATGGAATATGAACTCAACGACCTCTCTACCCTTCAAGATCCCCTCGGACTGCAAGAGCCCGGCGACCCGCCTTACGAAGGCCTTCACACGTTCCGCAATGCCCGCGCCGGGTTGCATCGGCGCTTGCGCGAAAAGGAAGTTGGCCGGATCTACGCTTTCTTTTGGTACGTCTACCACGTCATGACGCTGTGGACGCTGCCTAACCGGTTGGTGGAATGGGAAATAAAACGCATCGCCAAGGTAGGCCGTCGGGCGTTGCCGCCAGCCGTGCAAGCATGGTCCGAGCCGCTGCCGCCTGAACAATGGGCCAAGCCCAGCAGTGAACTGTTGCGACTGAGCGCCAAGGTCAAAGCCCTGATCAAACGCTACCCGCGTAAGCCTATTACTGAGGTATATGCCGAGGTGTATCGCAATGACAGTAGAGCTTAAAAATACATCCGGGGGTAAGCGCACGGGCGATGTCGAATATTTCCCCTCTGGCCGTCAAACTTATTTAGCCCCCTTGCCTTTGCCAACCAGTGAGCTTCCATTCTGTCCCTATATCAGTGGTTATAACGATACTTTTATGGATTTTGGAGACGGAGAGCCTAAAGTATTCACGTATCAGTTTAATTTAGGTATTCCGTTTGCATTATCGTGTTTTGTGGCATTTGGTGGCCCTCTTATAGGTGGTTTGATGGGGCTTGCATTGGATGCTAGCTTAATAAGAAGTTGGGAGTCCGTTCAGGGTATTTTCTGGGCATCTTGGGAAACTGCTCTAGGCATGTGGACTCTTATTTCAGCCTTATTCTTTATAATCTGGTTATATCATCACAACCTCTTCACCAAAGTTATCCCCACCCGTTTCAACCGTCAGCGCCGGGAAGTGTGCTTTATGCCTGATGGCGCCACTGAACCTTTGTTCGTCCCCTGGGAATCGCTGTCCGCGTGGGTCGTGCAAGCTCAAGGCGCCAGCCAATACGGTGTCACCCGCCAATACGGCATGGGCATGGGGTTTGAGCATGAGGGGGAGTTAGTCCGGGTCGAGTTCCAGTGCGGCAGTGTGCAGTTGGCAATTTCCAACTGGGAGGCAGTTCGCGGGTATATGGAATACGAACTCAACGACCTCTCGACCCTTCAAGATCCCCTCGGACTGCAAGAACCCGGCGACCCGCCTCACGAAGGCCTTCACACCTTCCGCAATGCCCGCGCCAGTTTGCATCGGCGCCTGCGCGAAAAGGAAGTGGGCCGGATTTATGCTTTCTTTTGGTACGTCTACCACGTGATGACGCTGTGGACGCTGCCCAACAATTTGGTGGAATGGGAAATAAAACGCATCGCCAAGGTCGGCCGTCGGGCATTGCCACCAGTCATGCAAGCATGGTCCGAGCCGCTGCCGCCTGAACAATGGGCCAAACCGAGCAGTGAACTGTTGCGACTGAGCGCCAAGGTCAATGCCCTGATCAAGCGCTACCCGCGTACCCCGATTACAGAGGTATTTGCCGAGGTGTACCGCAACGATCCGAATCCGCCGCGCAGCGCCTGAGCCTGTGAAGAGGGCGCACAGGTTGGCCATGTCGTAAACGCACCATTGCGTGGCGTCCGTGGGCATTTGATTCTTGCGCACCCGCCCTACCATCGGTCTCAACGGGCAATAGCCCCACAGACCAAGGGCGCGCTGGCGCTGGGAGAATCGTCATGTTCAGCAAGCAGGATCAGATTCAGGGTTACGACGACGCTTTGTTGGCCGCGATGAAGGCCGAAGATCAGCGTCAGGAAGACCATATTGAGTTGATCGCTTCGGAAAACTACACCAGTCAGCGGGTGATGGAGGCACAAGGCAGCGGCCTGACCAACAAGTATGCGGAAGGCTACCCCGGCAAGCGCTATTACGGCGGTTGTGAGCATGTGGATAAAGTCGAGCAGCTGGCCATCGACCGCGCCAAGCAGTTGTTCGGGGCCGATTACGCCAACGTGCAACCGCACTCCGGCAGTCAGGCCAACGCGGCGGTCTATCTGGCGTTGCTGAATGCGGGCGATACGGTGCTGGGCATGAGTCTGGCCCACGGCGGGCATTTGACCCACGGCGCCAGTGTCAGTTTCTCAGGCAAGCTGTACAACGCGGTGCAGTACGGCATCGACACCGCCACCGGTTTGATTGATTACGACGAGGTGGAGCGACTCGCCGTCGAGCATCAACCGAAGATGATCATTGCCGGGTTCTCGGCCTACTCCAAAACCCTCGATTTCCCACGCTTTCGCCAGATTGCGGACAAAGTCGGTGCCTATTTGTTTGTCGATATGGCCCACGTTGCCGGTCTGGTGGCGGCTGGCTTGTACCCGAACCCGCTGCCCTACGCGGATGTCGTGACCACCACCACCCACAAAACCCTGCGCGGGCCTCGCGGCGGGCTGATTCTGGCCAAAGCCAATGAAGCGCTGGAGAAGAAACTCAATTCAGCAGTGTTCCCCGGTGGCCAGGGCGGCCCGCTGATGCACGTGATCGCAGCCAAGGCGGTGTGCTTTAAAGAGGCGCAGGAGCCGGGTTTTAAAACCTATCAAAAACAGGTGATCGACAACGCACAGGTGATGGCCGATGTGTTTATCAAACGCGGCTATGACGTGGTGTCGGGCGGCACGGACAACCATTTGTTTCTGGTCAGCCTGATCCGTCAGGGCCTGACCGGCAAGGACGCCGACGCCGCGCTGGGCCGGGCCCATATCACGGTGAATAAAAACGCAGTGCCGAATGACCCACAATCGCCATTTGTAACCTCGGGTCTGCGCATCGGCACCCCGGCGGTCACGACGCGCGGTTTCAAAGTGGCGCAGTGCACGGAGCTGGCAGGCTGGATGTGCGACATCCTCGATCACCTCGGCGATGCCGATATCGAGGCCGATGTGGCACGTCAGGTGACGTCCCTGTGCAAAGACTTCCCGGTTTATCGCTGAGCGCGGTTTTGGAGTAATCCCTATGCAACGGTATTCAGGCTTCGGCCTCTTCAAACACTCCCTTAGCCACCACGAAAACTGGCAGAAGATGTGGCGCACACCGACCCCGAAAAAGGTCTATGACGTGATCATTGTCGGCGGTGGCGGTCACGGGTTGGCCACGGCTTATTACCTGGCCAAGGAGCACGGCATCACCAATGTGGCCGTGGTCGAAAAAGGCTGGCTGGGTGGCGGTAATACGGCGCGCAACACCACCATCGTGCGTTCCAACTATTTGTGGGACGAGTCGGCGCACTTGTACGAACACGCGATGAAGTTGTGGGAAGGTCTGTCGCAAGACTTGAATTACAACGTGATGTTTTCGCAGCGCGGTGTCTACAACCTGTGTCACACGCTGCAAGACATGCGCGACTCCGAGCGCCGGGTCAGCGCCAACCGCCTTAACGGGGTGGACGGTGAGTTGCTCAATGGCAAGCAGGTGGCGGACGAAATTCCCTACCTCGATTGCTCCAAAAATACCCGCTACCCGATTATCGGCGCCACTGTGCAACGGCGCGGCGGCGTGGCCCGACACGATGCCGTGGCTTGGGGCTTTGCCCGTGCGGCAGACGCGCTGGGCGTGGACTTGATTCAGCAGACCGAAGTGCTGGGTTTTCGCAAGGAAAACGGCGTGTGTATCGGTGTGGAAACCAGCAAGGGTTTTATTGGTGCCAAGCGTGTGGGCGTGGTCACGGCCGGTAACTCGGGGCATATGGCGCGTCAGGCCGGGTTCCGCCTGCCGATTGAATCGCACCCGCTGCAAGCGCTGGTCTCTGAGCCGATCAAGCCGATTATCGACAGCGTGATCATGTCCAACGCCGTGCACGGTTATATCAGCCAATCCGACAAGGGTGACCTGGTCATTGGTGCCGGTATCGACGGCTGGGTTGGCTACGGTCAGCGCGGCTCGTACCCGGTGATCGAGCACACCATTCAGGCGATTGTGGAAATGTTTCCGGTGTTGTCCCGCGTGCGCATGAACCGCCAATGGGGCGGCATCGTCGACACCACTCCGGATGCTTGCCCGATCATCTCGAAAACCCCGGTGCCGAATTTGTTCTTCAACTGCGGCTGGGGCACGGGTGGCTTCAAGGCCACACCGGGCTCGGGCAACGTGTTTGCCGCCAGTTTGGCCAAAGGCGAAATGCACCCGCTGGCAGCACCGTTTTCCATTGACCGGTTTTACAACGGCGCCCTTATTGACGAACACGGCGCGGCGGCCGTCGCTCACTAACAGGAGAATCACCCATGTTGCATATCTTCTGTCCTCATTGCGGCGAACTGCGCTCCGAAGAAGAATTTCACGCCAGTGGCCAGGCGCACATTCCGCGCCCGCTTGACCCCAATGCCTGCTCCGACAAGGAGTGGGGCGATTACATGTTCTTCCGCGATAACCCGCGCGGCCTGCACCACGAGTTGTGGAACCACGTGGCCGGTTGCCGTCAGTTTTTCAACGCCACGCGCAACACCGTGACGTACGAGATTCTTGAAACTTACCTGATCGGCACTCAGCCGCAGTTCACCGAACAGGCCGCGCCCGTCGTATCAACCGCCCCCCGCGAGCTGGGAGAAAAAGTATGAGCCAGACCCATCGCTTGCCCAACGGCGGCCGTGTCGACCGCACCAAAGTGCTGACATTCACCTTCAATGGCCAATCGTACAAAGGCTACGAAGGCGACACACTGGCGGCGGCATTGCTGGCCAATGGCGTGGATGTGATCGGCCGCAGCTTTAAATATTCTCGCCCCCGAGGCATCTATGCCGCAGGCGCTGAAGAACCCAACGCGGTGCTGCAAATCGGCGCCACGGAAGGAACACAAATCCCCAACGTGCGCGCCACCCAGCAAGCCTTGTATCAAGGACTGGTGGCCACCAGCACCAATGGCTGGCCAAACGTTAACAATGACGTGATGGGTATTCTTGGCAAGGTCGGCGGCAAGTTGATGCCGCCCGGCTTCTACTACAAAACCTTTATGTACCCGCAGTCGTTCTGGATGACTTACGAAAAGTACATCCGCAAGGCCGCCGGGCTGGGCCGCTCGCCGACCCAGAATGACCCTGACACCTACGACAACATGAATCACCATTGCGACGTGCTGGTTGTCGGCGCCGGGCCTGCCGGGTTGGCGGCGGCTTTGGCAGCGGCTCGCAGCGGTGCGCGAGTGATCGTGGCGGATGAGCAGGAAGAGTTTGGCGGCAGTCTGCTCGACAGCCGTGAAAGCCTGGACGGCAAACCGGCGATGGACTGGGTGGCTGAGGTGCTGGCTGAACTCACAGCGCTACCGGATGTAGTGCTGTTGCCACGGGCGACGGTGAACGGCTATCACGACCATAACTTCCTGACTATTCACGAACGCCTGACTGACCATCTGGGTGACCGGGCGCCGATTGGCCAGGTGCGTCAGCGTCTGCACCGCGTGCGCGCCAAGCGCGTGGTGTTGGCGACGGGGGCGTGCGAACGCCCGCTGGTGTACGGTAACAACGACGTGCCGGGCAATATGCTGGCGGGGGCGGTGTCGACGTATGTCCGTCGCTATGGCGTGGCACCGGGCAAAAAACTGGTGCTGAGCACCAACAATGATCACGCCTATCGCGTGGCATTGGACTGGCTCGATGCGGGTCGAAACGTGGTGGCAGTGGCCGATGCTCGGGGTAACCCACGGGGTGCGCTGGTCGAAGAAGCACGGGCCAAGGGCATCCGCATTCTGACCGGCAGCGCAGTGATTGAAACGCGCGGCAGCAAGCACGTGACCGCTGCGCGGGTCGCGGCGATTGATCTGACACAGAACAGGGTCGCCAGTCCCGGCGAATGGCTGGAGTGCGATTTGGTGGCCACGTCGGGGGGGTACAGCCCGGTGGTGCATTTGGCTTCTCACTTAGGCGGCAAGCCGACCTGGCGTGAAGACATCCTCGGTTTTGTCCCCGGCGAAGCGCCGCAAAAGCGCGTGTGCGTGGGCGGCATCAACGGTGTGTACGGTTTGGGCGACAGCCTGGCCGATGGTTTTGAAGGCGGCGTGCGTGCGGCCAGCGAGGCGGGGTTCAAGGTGGTCGAGGGCGTGCTGCCCAAGGCCCTGAATCATTACGAAGAAGCGACGCTGGCGCTGTTCCATGTGCCCCATGAAAAAGGTACGGCGCGGGCCCCGAAACAATTTGTCGACCTGCAAAACGACGTCACCGCAGCGGCCATCGAGCTGGCGACCCGTGAGGGGTTTGAGTCGGTGGAGCACGTTAAACGCTACACCGCGCTCGGGTTTGGCACTGATCAGGGCAAGCTGGGCAACGTCAACGGGCTGGCGATTGCCGCCCGCTCACTGAACGTGACCATTCCTCAGATGGGCACCACGATGTTCCGCCCCAACTACACGCCGGTGACGTTTGGCGCGATTGTGGGTCGCCATTGCGGGCACCTCTTCGAGCCGGTGCGTTACACCGCGCTGCACGCCTGGCACGTCAAACAAGGTGCCGAGTTTGAAGACGTGGGTCAGTGGAAACGCCCGTGGTACTTCCCGCGCAATGGCGAAGACCTGCACGCGGCGGTCAAACGCGAATGCCAGGCGGTGCGTGACAGCGTCGGCATTCTGGATGCGTCCACGCTGGGCAAAATCGACATTCAAGGGCCGGACGCTCGGGAGTTTCTCAACCGTGTCTACACCAATGCCTGGACCAAACTCGACGTGGGCAAAGCCCGCTACGGGCTGATGTGCAAAGAAGACGGCATGGTCTTCGATGACGGCGTGACCGCGTGCTTGGCTGACAACCATTTTGTGATGACCACCACCACCGGCGGCGCGGCCCGCGTGTTGCAGTGGCTGGAAATGTATCAACAGACCGAATGGCCCGAGCTGAAGGTGTATTTCACGTCGGTTACGGACCATTACGCGACGCTGACCTTGTCCGGCCCGAATAGCCGCATGCTGCTGAGCGAAGTGACTGACATTGATCTGGACCGCGAAGCGTTCCCGTTTATGACGTGGAAAGAAGGGCTGGTCGGCGGTGTACCCGCGCGGGTGTTCCGTATCTCATTTACCGGCGAACTGTCTTACGAGGTCAATATCCAGGCTGACTACGCGATGGGCGTGCTGGAGAAAATTGTCGAGGCGGGCAAAGCGTACAACCTGACGCCGTATGGCACCGAAACCATGCACGTGCTGCGTGCGGAGAAAGGTTTCATCATCGTCGGTCAGGACACCGACGGCTCCATGACCCCGGACGATTTGAACATGGGCTGGTGTGTGGGCAGGACCAAGCCGTTTTCGTGGATCGGCTGGCGTGGCATGAATCGCGAAGACTGTGTACGTGAGCAGCGCAAGCAACTGGTGGGCCTCAAGCCGGTTGATCCGGGCAAATGGCTGCCTGAAGGCGCGCAACTGGTGTTCGACCCCAAGCAAGCGATCCCGATGACGATGGTCGGCCATGTGACCTCCAGCTACGCCCATAACTCGCTGGGGTATTCGTTTGCGATGGGTGTGGTCAAGGGCGGGCTCAAGCGCATTGGCGAGCGGGTGTTCTCACCGCAGGTGGATGGCAGCGTGATCGAAGCTGAAATTGTGTCTTCGGTGTTCTTCGACCCGAAAGGCGAACGGCAGAATATTTGAATGGGTGATCACATGACCACAGCCAATGTTTACCAACAACGCCCGGATCCGGGTGCAAAAGCCGAATCGTCGTTGCACCACACCGACCTTTCCCGGCTGATCGGTAAAGGCCGGCAAAACCCCGGTGTGACGGTGCGCGAGAAAAAACTGTTGGGCCATTTGACCTTGCGGGGCGATGCCAAGGACCCGGCTTTTGCCGAAGGTGTGCACAAGGCGCTGGGCCTGGAATTACCGGTGGCTTTGAGTTTGGTGGCTAAAGGTGACTCTTCATTGCAATGGATGGGGCCGGATGAGTGGTTGCTGATTGTTCCCGGTGGTCAGGAGTTTGCGGCGGAGCAGGCGCTGCGGGCGGCGCTGGCGGGACTGCATATTTCGGTGGTCAACGTCAGTGGCGGCCAGCAGTTGCTGGAGCTGAGCGGGCCGAAGGTGCGCGAGGTGCTGATGAAGTCCACCAGTTATGACGTGCACCCGGACAACTTTCCGGTGGGCAAGGCGGTGGGCACGGTGTTCGCCAAGTCGCAGCTGGTGATTCGCCATACCGCTGAAGACACGTGGGAGTTACTGATTAGACGCAGCTTTTCGGAGTATTGGTGGCTATGGTTGCAGGATGCGGCGGCTGAGTTTGGGCTAAGCGTTGAGGCCTGAGTGACGGCTGGCCCTCACCCCAACCCTCTCCCGGAGGGAGAGGGGGCTGATCTGCTTTTGCTTTTAGTCCCCTCACCCTTTGGGGGAGGGGGCTGATGAGTGGTGTTGCATACATCTGCTTTGCTTTTAGTCCCCTCTCCCTCCGGGAGAGGGCTAGGGTGAGGGGCTTTGCTTTTCATCCATAACAACAAGGAATGACCCATGAGCCGTGCCCCCGACACCTGGATTCTCACCGCCGATTGCCCCAGCATGCTGGGCACGGTGGATGCGGTGACGCGTTACTTGTTCGAGCATCGTTGCTACGTCACCGAGCACCACTCCTTTGACGACCAACGCGCCGGGCGCTTTTTTATTCGGGTCGAGTTCCGCCAGCCTGACGGTTTTAACGAAGATGAATTTCGCGCTGGCTTGCAGGAACGCAGCCAAGCCTTCGGCATGACGTTCGAACTGACACCCCCGCACCACCGCCCTAAAGTGGTGATCATGGTGTCCAAGGCCGACCACTGCCTTAACGACTTGCTCTACCGCCAGCGCATCGACCAATTGTCCATGGACGTGGTGGCCGTGGTCTCCAATCACCCGGATCTGCAGCCTCTCGCCCAGTGGCATGGCATTCCCTACCACCACTTTGCCCTCGACCCGGCCAACAAGCCCGCGCAAGAGGCCAAGGTGTGGCAAGTGATCGAGGACACCGGCGCCGAGCTGGTCATTCTCGCGCGCTACATGCAAGTCCTGTCACCCGAGCTGTGCCGCAAGCTGGATGGCAAAGCGATCAACATCCATCACTCGTTGCTGCCCGGTTTCAAAGGGGCCAAGCCGTATCACCAAGCGTATGAGAAGGGCGTGAAGCTGGTCGGCGCGACCGCGCATTACATCAACAACGACCTCGATGAAGGCCCGATCATTGCGCAAGGCGTTGAGGTGGTCGATCACAGCCACTACCCCGAAGACTTGATCGCCAAGGGCCGCGACATCGAAGCCCAGACGCTGGCGCGTGGGGTGGGCTATCACATTGAACGGCGCGTTTTCCTAAATGGAGGTCGTACGGTGGTGCTGTGAAGCAGCGGCACGTTCTAAGCTCAACGCAGCAAGTCAAAGCAGACTGCTTGCGGCTCATGGCGTGCCGCCAGCAACTGCCCTCCAATAACAACAAGGGCAAATACGATGGCTGACAATCGCGGTGTGGTGTACCTGGGCAATGGCCAGGTTGAAGTGCAGAGCATTCCTTTTCCGAAGATGCAAAACCCTCAAGGCAAACCCATTCACCACGGCGTGATTCTGCGTGTGGTGTCGACCAATATCTGTGGCTCCGATCAGCACATGGTGCGTGGCCGTACCACGGCGCAAACCGGGTTGGTGCTGGGCCATGAAATCACCGGCGAGGTGATTGAAGCCGGGCGTGATGTGGAGCATTTGAAAGTCGGCGATCTGGTGTCGGTGCCGTTCAACGTGGCGTGCGGACGCTGCCGCAGTTGCAAGGAGCAAAACACCGGGGTGTGCTTGACCGTCAACCCGGCCCGTCCCGGCGGCGCTTATGGTTACGTGGACATGGGCGATTGGGTCGGCGGTCAGGCTGAATATGTATTGGTGCCCTATGCCGATTTCAACCTGCTCAAACTGCCTGACCGCGACGCCGCGATGGAAAAAATCCGCGACCTGACCTGCCTGTCCGACATTCTGCCCACCGGCTACCACGGCGCCGTCACGGCGGGCGTGGGGCCGGGTAGCACGGTGTATATCGCCGGTGCCGGCCCGGTGGGGCTGGCCGCTGCGGCTTCAGCACGTTTGCTCGGCGCGGCGGTGGTGATTGTCGGCGATGTGAACCCGATCCGTCTGGCCCACGCCAAGGCACAGGGGTTTGAAATTGCCGATCTGTCCAAAGACACCCCGTTGCATGAACAAATCGCCGAGTTGCTGGGTGAGCCGGAAGTGGATTGTGCGGTTGATGCGGTGGGCTTCGAAGCCCGCGGTCATGGCCATGACGGGGTTAAACACGAAGCGCCAGCTACGGTGCTCAACTCATTGATGGGCGTGGTGCGGGTAGCGGGCAAAATCGGTATTCCGGGGCTGTACGTAACTGAAGATCCGGGAGCGGTGGACGCTGCCGCAAAAATGGGCAGCTTGAGCATTCGCTTTGGGCTGGGCTGGGCCAAGTCACACAGCTTCCATACGGGCCAAACCCCGGTGATGAAATACAACCGCCAACTGATGCAGGCCATCATGTGGGACCGGATCAAGATTGCCGATATTGTCGGCGTCGAGGTGATAAGCCTGGACGAGGCGCCGCGCGGTTATGGCGAGTTTGATGCCGGGGTGCCGAAGAAGTTTGTGATTGATCCGCATAAATTGTTTAGTGTGTAGTCCTTGCTCAGATGGATAAGGCTATATGAAAAGTATGCAAAAGGATCATGGGTAGGCGAATAGCCATAGTTAAATCTTGCACCTGATTTATTAAGGTGCAAGAGAGCGGCTGTTGAATGATTTTGATATTAATTAGGCATGTTTAACCCTGCCGAAAAAATCCGTTTTGAATATGAAAATCTCTCATGGTATGTTGCATGAATATGCCTCTACGCCGAGAGCTCATTGTTGAAGGCATAAACCTGGGAGCAAATTCTGGATACCCCTTCCACACACGCCCAGTGCGAGCAGGTGCTGGAACTTTTGAAGCGTCTTTATAGCTAATGAGCTGGGTTGCTGATTTATAACTGGGTGGGGGTTGAGTGTGAGCTGCAAATGAAGCTTCAGGGGCAAATGTGCCTCGTGTATAGGCGGGAGGATGACTGGGTAAGTTATCCACTTTGGGTGTTGGCAAAAATATATTATATTCTTCAATATCGTAATCTATTTTGCTAATGATGTTTGTGTAATGGGGGTTTGATTCTTGAGCAATCTGGCTGCTCTGGGGCGGCATTGTTGCCACATTACTTGCGTTTGTCCTCAACCTTCTAGGTATTCTTCCAAATACATTTTTTAAGGCCTTCCATATGTTGGGTATGTGACCCGTCGGATCAACTTTGTTAGTAGGATCATTATTACAATATGCATACGCGTTAATCCCGCCCTCACCAAACGGACTCAAACTGTCCGTGATGTTAAACCGCATCAAGACCGGGTTATACGCTCGATAACCCTGCCCTAATAAATAATGCCCGGTCACCGAGTCAGGTCGCTCGCCATTAAAGGCGGACACGCCGGGCAGCGTCTTTAAACCGCTTTGATGACCGAACGGTGTGTAGGCGTGTGCCTCTTGTGTGCCGTCAGCACTGACGCTGTGTAGCACAGACGTTTGCATGTCCGTGGCCAGTAGTGTGGAAGTGGCACCGTCCTGTTGTAACGCTAGCGGTTGAGCGTCGTATTCGAAGAGGCAACTTTTACGCTCGCCCTCAATCTCGGTCGCGAGTCGGGTTTGATTGTAGAAAAGCAACGTGGCGTTTACGCCGATGAACCGATCAAGGGGGTCGTAGACAAAGTGGCCTACAGTATTTTTGCTGAGAGGTGACATAAGGTGTTCCGAAATGCAGGTCTAGGGAACGTTTAGCATTCACTGGCGCCTGCAATGTGTATAGCTGGCAGGACTGATGGGCGGGTATGCCGCAGATCGCGCTTTTTTCATTTAAGATTGCGCGCCGTTTGATCCAATAGTGGCACTTGGGAACATCTGCCAGGCTTTTGGGTCAAACTCACAGTTTTGTCGCTCTGTGGTCTGTGGGCGGCTTTTTGGTTCTAGAGGCTTTTACGATGAAAAAATTGAGCGGCGTAGCACTGGCAACCTTGATGACCGTGGCAGCAAGCCCGGTGTTTGCCGGTTTCAGCATGAGTGACGTGGCGGGTATCGCTGCTCAGGTGCAGGGCGCAAACGGTAATGGCGCTACTACTGACAAGTCGGCGCAGGCTGTTCAGTTGCTGAGCAAGGTCAATGAGCTGGGTGTCAAACCTGAGCAAGCGGCCGGTGGCGTCGGTGCGATGTTGAGCCTGGCAAAAAACGAACTATCGAGCAGTGACTATTCCCAGCTGGCCAAGCAAGTGCCAGGCGTTAACAAGTTGGCAGGCAACGGTGCCTTGGGCCAGCTGAGCCAATTGGGCGGCCTGCTGGGCAAGTCCAGCGGTGTGTCCGAGACCGCGACCAACGCGGTGAGCAATGTGGCCAACACAGACCAATTGAACGCTGCGTTTACCGCGCTGGGCATGCAAGACGGCATGGTTGCCAAGTTTGCGCCGGTGTTGCTGGACTACTTCAAGGGGCAGAACGTCAGCACCTCGCTGCTGAGCAAGCTGAGCAGCGCCTGGGGCGTTTAACGCCTAACCGCGCTCGGCACGCAAGGTGCTGATGCGCTGGTCCTTCTTGATCCAGAGCTGGTTGACCCAGCTCTGGATATGCTCACGAAACTGCGGATCGTTCTCGTAATCCCCCTCCCATAGCGCCGGGTCCAGCTCGCGCGTCTGTATATCGACGATGACCTTGGGCACTTGCCCGCTGAGCAAATCCCAAAAACCCGGAATCCTCGCCTGTGGATAGACCACGGTGACGTCGAGCACGGCATCCAGCTGTTCGCCCATTGCTGCCAATACAAAGGCCACGCCGCCCGCCTTGGGTTTGAGTAGGTAGGTGTAGGGCGATTGTTGCTGAGCACGTTTGGCCGGGGTAAAGCGGGTGCCTTCCAGGTAGTTGACGATGGTCACGGGCTGGCGTTTGAACAACTCGCAGGCGGCCCGGGTAATGTTCAGGTCTTGTCCCTTGAGCTCCGGGTGCTTGGCCAGAAACGCCTTGGAGTAGCGCTTCATGAATGGGTAATCGAGCGCCCACCACGCCAGCCCCAGAAAGGGCACCCAGATCAGTTCTTTTTTCAGAAAGAATTTGAAGAACGGCGTGCGTCGGTTCAGCCCTTGCATCAATGCCGGAATATCCACCCACGATTGATGGTTGCTGATCACCAGATACGAGGTGTCGCGACTCAAACCCTCGGCCCCGCGGATGTCCCATTGCGTGGGCAGGCACAGGGCGAAAATGCGTTTGTCGATCTCTGACCAGGTTTCAGCAATCCACATCACGGCCCACGAGTTGTAGTCGCGAAGACGCCCCGGTGAGAGGAGTTTGAGCAAGGCAAACAGCATCAATGGCCCGAACAGGATCAGGGTGTTGCACAGCAATAACAGCGTGACCAAACAGCCGGTGAGCAGGCGGCGCATAAAGAACTCTTGAGCGATTAAGAACGGGCCATCATAAGCAGACACGCGGCGAACGCCAAATCAGGCGGGCAGACGAATCTTTCACGGCCCCATTGTTATGTTGCTTACGTGACCACTGCCGCAGGCTGCGAACCTAATTTATTCTTGGGGTCTAACCTGCACTCTTTAAAGGAAACTGCCCTATGAAGTCTGTTCTCGCCGTGTTGTCCCTGTTGGCGTTGCCGGTGATGGCTGCCGAGCCGACCCTCTATGGGCGTTACGAGTACATCAAGCTGCCTGAAATCGGCGAAACCCTTAAGGCCAAGATGGACACGGGTGCGTTGACCGCCTCGTTGTCGGCCAAAAATATTAAAACCTTCACCCGCGATGGCGATGAGTGGGTGAGCTTCCAGTTAGCGACTGAGGGCGCGAGCAGCAAGGTGTACGAACACAAAGTGTCACGCATCAGCAAAATCAAAAGCCGCGCGGACGAAGACGAAGACAAGGACGAAGCGGTGAGCGCCAAGCGTCCGGTGGTCGATTTGGAAATGTGCCTGGGCAATGTGAAGCGCACGGTGGAGGTCAACCTCACCGACCGCAGTAGCTTCAATTACCCGTTGTTGATAGGTGCAAAGGCGTTGCGCGAGTTTGGCGCGGCGGTCAACCCGGCGCGTCGCTATACGGCGGACAAGCCTGATTGTTGATCAAATCAGCCCTCACCCCAACCCTCTCCCGGAGGGAGAGGGGGCTGATCTGCAGTGAGCACATAATTGACCTCACCCCCGCTTAAGCTCCCTCTCCCTTTGGGAGAGGGTTGGGGTGAGGGTGAGGGCTCAATCAGCGCTTAATCAACCCCCGCACACTGATCCACACCGGAATTCCCAGGCCAATCCAGCTCAGCACATCCCAGGCACCATCGCCCAGGAGCGCGCTGAACAAGCCCATCAGACTGACCAGTCCAATCGCCAGCGGAATGGAAAACACCTTCCAGAAGCTCGACTGACGCGGTCTCATCGGGCGTTCTCCTTTGCGGCGCGGCGTCGTACCCACCACAAATACAAACCACTGCCGAGCACGATGATGGTCAACAGGTCGAGTGCAGCCCAGAGGATTTTCATCGCCATGCCGCCGTAGTCGCCAAAGTGCAGCGGCTGCGACATGCCCATCGCGTCCATGTACCACGGGCGATCACCCACGGCTGTAACCTCAAGGGTGCTGGCGTCGATCAAAACCGGAGTCAGCAAGTGGGCGGTCAAGTGCGTGTTGCCTTTCATAAAGACCGCGTAATGGTGCTCGCTGGAAAACCGTGTACCGGGAAAGGCGATAAAGTCCGGACGCATACCGGGCGCGGCACGGTCGGCGATGTCCAGCAGGGAGGTGGCGGGTGCCAGGTGGGTCAGCGGCGGCGCATCGCGATAGGGTTCGATCATCGCGGTGAGGCTGTCGTTGCGCCAGGCATCGATGATCAAGTCGGCGCAGGCGCTGATCACACCAGTCACGCCCACCACCAGCGCCCAGGTCAGGGTGACGACGCCCAGCAGGTTGTGCAGGTCGAGCCAGCGCAGGCGCTTGGACTTGTCAGTGCGCACCGTGGCGAACTCATGACGGCGCATAAACGGCAGGTACAGCACCGTGCCGGAGACGATCGCCAATACAAACAAAATACCCATAAAGGCCAGTAACAGTTTGCCCGGCAAACCGGCAAACATGTCCACGTGCAGGCGCAGAATGAACATCATCAGGCCGCCGTTGGCCGAAGGCACTTCCAGCGCTTCGCCGGTGCGGGCATCGAGCATGAAGGTGTGCGACGAATTCGGTTCGGTGCCGGCCGTTGCGGCCATGATGGCAAACACCGCGTTGGGATCGTCGTCATCACTGCCGAAGTACTGCATCACGTCATGGGGGCGATGGGCTTTGGCCGCGTCGACCAGTTGTTGCAGGTTCAGGTGCGGCGTATTGGCCGGCATTTCCCGCAACTCGGGGCTGTCGCCCAGCGCGTGATCGATTTCATGGGAAAAAATCAAGGGCAGGCCGGTCAATGCCAGCATCAGCAAAAACGCGGTGCAAATCAGGCTGGTCCAAGTGTGGATAAAGGACCAGCGACGGATCGTTTTGCTTTTCATGAAAATCCAAAGTTGACGCAGGTGTGCATTGAAGCCGGCAAGGCTTGCTGTGACAAGTCCTGCCGGTTGCAGCGTGCGTGTTTAAAACTCCAACTGCGCCGAGAATTGAACGGTACGCGGGTCGCCAAGGTAGTGACTGTTAAGCCAGTAGTCTTTGTTGGCCAGGTTGCTGACGTTCATGCGTAAGGTCAGATCGTTTTGCGACACCTTCATGCGGTAACGCGCACCGGCATCAAAGGTGGTGAACGAGGGCAGTTGGTAGTCGTTGGAAACATCGGTGTATTGCTTGCCGGTGTAGAACGCGCCACCGGTCAGGGCCAGGCCAGGCACGGCATTGATATCGTATTCGGCGTACAGTTTGGCCAATTGTTTGGCGACATCCACGGGAGCGTTGCCATCGTTGGCCTTGTTGTCGGCATCCTTGACCTTGGGATCAAGCAAGGTGAATCCGCCGATCACCGTCAACTCCGGGGTGACTTTACCGGTCACGCTGAATTCCAGGCCGTTGTTAACCTGTGTGCCGCTTTCGGTGTACACCATGTCGCCGTCGAGGTAGCCGTTAGGCTTTTCGATGTTGAACAGGGCAAGCGTCAGCAGTGCATCGCCGACGGTGGCTTTGGCACCTACTTCGTATTGCTTACTCACTTGTGGCGCGAAGATTTCACCGGCGTTGATTGCGTTGTAAGGCGCAGTGCCGCCTGCTTGTAGCCCTTCAATGTAGGTTGCATAGGTCGTCAGCCAAGGCACCGGCTTGTAGATAAGCGATACGCTTGGCGACGTTTTGCTTGCGTCGTAGCGGGTTTTCTTCGCGGGTGAGGAGTAGATGAAGTCATTGGCGTAGGATTTGATCTGTGTCCGCGTGACGCCAACGATGCTAGACCATTGGTCGTTGAAGGTGATCACGTCACCGATCAGGAAGTTGTTGGATTGCGATGTACTCGCCAAGTGCTTGCTGCCATGCCCAATCGAGTAGCCGGGTTTGGTGACTTGCTCGCTGCTGCCGAAAGGCAGGGCGCCTCCTCCGACGTCTGCATACTGCGAGCCGTCCGAGGGGATGTGGTCTTCGTACTGCTTGATGCGCGAGTCGTTGCCCTGATAACCCATGGTTATTTTGTGGTCAATGGCGCCTGTGTCGAAGGCAGCATCCAGGAACAGATATGCCGAGTTCTCTTGGTGCTCAATTGGTGCAAAAGCGTACAGCGGCTGGGTGTAGACCCCAGGGCTGTAAACAGTCGGGCCGGTGTAGGTGTTCTCTTCGGTGAATTTCTGTGTGGCGAATGCACCGCGCAGGGTGAAGGTGTCGTTCAAGCGCCATTTGGCGCGAACGCCGCCTTTGTCGGTTTCGTTGTCCGAGAACGACCATTTCTGGCTGTACAGTTTGTCGTTGTGGAGTTGCGAGGCGCGGGGACGCAGCGCTTGATCGCCGAAATACCAATAGCTGGTCAAACCGTGAATTTCAGTCTTCTTGTGTGAAGCATCGAATTGAATTTGCAGGTCGTCGCTGACGTTCCAGTCAACCGCCAGACTGATCAACTCGCGGCGGCGTTTCTGCATGTCGATCGCCGTTTGGCCGTCTTGTGTCAGGAGGTTCAGTCGATAGGCGAACTTGCCTTCATCATCAATCTTGCCGCCGAAGTCACCGTGCAGGTAATAGTTGTCACCTCCGGCATTGCCCAGCGTCACGCTGCGATAGGTTTCGTAGGTCGGACGTTTAAGCACGTAGTTGGCTAAACCACCCGGAGTGGCGGGCCCATACAAAAAACCAGTCAAGCCAGTAATCACTTCGAGCTGTTCGGTTTCTTCCAGAAAGTTACCGGCATCCGCGAGGGTGGAGAAGCGCAGCCCATCGTTGGCAATGTTCAGGTTGCCCGCACCGCTAAACCCGCGAATGTTGACGGCACTGGCATAGCCCGCCCCTGTAGGGGAAAACATCTGAGTGAACGGGTTACGCTTGAACACGTCATCCAGCGAAGTCGCCTGCATGTTTTTAAGCAAGGCCTGAGACGTGACGCTCATGGAGTACGGCGTGTCTTGCAGCTTCATGCTGCCCAGTGCGCCGACATTGCTGATGTTTTCGCTGACGTAGCCAGCAGCCTCTGAACCCTCGGCCACAGCACTTGCATTCACATTGACGTCGCCCAGGGTCAGCGCGCCTTCAACCACAGGCACAGGCACGAGCGCATAGGCACCGCCACCGCTCTGTTGCAGCTGCAACCCCGTTCCGCGCAACGCTTCACGCAAGGCCGTGCTGCCCTCGAACGTGCCACTGACGGGCGCCGAGGTTTTGCCTGCAACGAGTGTTGGGTCAATCGCCAGCGTGATGCCGGATTGGCTGGCAATCTGGTTCAGGGTCGTGGACAGCGAGCCAGCAGGCAGGTTGTAGGTGCGAGCAGTGGTCGCTTGTTCAGCTGCCATCAGCGAAGGGCTGGCCAACGGGGCGCTCAGGGCAATGGCGGCGGCCAACAGGCCTGGGCGCAAAAACGTGTCGAGGGTGCGGGACATTCGGCGTATTCCTGAATGGAAATGTTTCTCAATGCCTATCTGCCGCATGACATTCGAAAAGTGATAGGGCGTGATGAAAATTATTTCGATTCAGCATTGTGAG
The DNA here is from genome assembly GCF_045062345.1 of Pseudomonas sp. 2024-210. NCBI lineage: Bacteria > Pseudomonadati > Pseudomonadota > Gammaproteobacteria > Pseudomonadales > Pseudomonadaceae > Pseudomonas > Pseudomonas sp. 2024-210. The sequence goes on from NZ_JBJGEJ010000016.1 coordinate 20,454, forward strand.
GGGCAGGGCTGACAGTGACCCACCACGGCGTCACGTGTTCGATCTTGACCGGCAAGGTCGGTTGCAGGGCGTTGAGCGCCAGTTCGACGTTGTTCAGTGCGAAGCTGCCACTGATACGCAAGTCAGCCACTTGAGGGTCGACGCCCAGATGGCCACGGCGGTAGCGATTGAGCTCGCGAACCATGTCGGCCAAGCGCACGTTGTCGAGCACCAGCATGCCTCGTGTCCAGGCATCTGCGCCGGGGCTCAACGCGAGCATCGGGCCCAAACTGTCGCGCTGCATCAGCACTTGCTGGCCTTCGTTGTAGACCGTTTCATGGCCACTGGTTTCAGGCTGCGCTGCTACCTGCGATTGCAAAACGCTTAGCCGTGTACCGTCGTTTTCGCGTTTGACCAGAAACCGGGTGCCCAAGGCGCGCAGGCTGCCATCGCGGGTTTGCACGATAAAAGGGCGGGGATCGCCATGGCCGGTCTCGACCATGATTTCACCTTCTTGCAGGATGATTCGCCGGGTGCTGGCATCAAATTGCACGTCAACTGCGCTGTGGGTGTTGAGGTCCAGTACGGTGCCATCGGCCAGACGTAATTGCCGCTGCTCCCCGGTAGCGGTGCGTTGGTCGGCCATCCAGTAATCCAGCGGCAGGTAGTTTTTACCCGCGAACAAGGCCAGCCCGCACACCAGCGCGACACTGGCCAGCCCACCGCCAATTTTACGGATCCGCTGCTGCACTCCGTCGCGAGGGGCCAACAACGCGTTGCGCGCAGGGATGCTGGTGTTGCTGAAACGTTGATCCAACATGCCCAGTTGTAACCAGGCACGGGCGTGTTCTTCACTGGCGGCATACCAGACCGCGAATTCAGCCTGCTCCACAGCACTGCCGTTGCCGCAGTCCAGACACAATTGCCAGGCGATGGCGGCGTCCAGAACCTTGGCGCTCACCGGTTTTGAGCTGACTGCACTCATGCCGGTTCGCCATACAGAGCGATGTAGCACTGGCGGATACCTTGGGCCAGGTACTGACGTACACGGGGCACCGATACGCCAAGACGCTCGGCAATTTCAGCGTGGCTTAGACCATCGATGCGGCTGTATAGGAAGGCGGCGCGAGACTTGCTCGACAGTTTGCCCAGCATCGCGTCGATGGCCTTGAGGTCTTCGAGGATCAGCTGTTGCTCTTCGGGCGAGGGTTGTTCGGCTTCGGGAACCTGCATCAGTTCGTTGAGGTAAGCCTGTTCCAGCGCGGCGCGGCGAAAGTAGTCAAACAGCAGGCCCTTGGCGATGGCGGTCAAAAAGGCCCGCGGCTCACGTGGCGCCTTGAGGTCGGTGCGCCCCAGCAGGCGCACAAAGGTGTCCTGGCTCAAGTCTTCGGCTCGTTGCGGGCAGGCCACATTGCGTCGCAGCCACGCCAGCAGCCAACCGCGGTGGTCGCGGTAAAGCGATCCAACCAGTTCGCTGTGGGGATTTTGGACTGACGACAAGGACATCACCGACTACAAGTTTTAACTAACGATAATTATTCGCGATTGTGTCAGAGCCATTGGCCGTGCGCAATTGACGCTCATCGGATGGCCAGAGGGCTTTTGCTGTTTGGATTACGTAGCAGCTGCCGAAGGCTGCGTTCGAGCGCGAAGCGGTCGTAAAACCTGTGTATGGGTATTTTCGGTATACCGCGATGACAGGTATCACGACTGCTGCGCAGCCGGACGCAGCCTTCGGCAGCTGCTACGCGGAGGGGGGACTGATTAAAAGCTGTGCACGTGTTTGCGTCGTTGCCACTGGTTTAGCCGCTGTTGCAGGGCTTGGGGGCTGTCGATGTGTTGGGCGCGGGCGCGGCTGAACAGGATCAGGGCCAGTTCAGCGGTGGCCAGCGCGTCGGCGCTGGCGTTATGGCGCTCTTCAACCTGAAGGTTGAAGTGCTTGATCCACGCGTCCAGTCCGGCTTCGCGCAGATTGACCTGCGGACACAGCATGGGCGCCAGCGCCGCGACATCCATAAACGGATGCTGCAAACGATAGCCCAGGCTCTCTTTGAGGGCGCGGCCGAGCATGTGCTGGTCAAAGGGGGAATGAAAGGCGAGCAGCGGGCTGTCACCGACAAACGCCATAAAGTCGAGCAGGGCGTCGATGGGGTCGCAACCGGCGGCAATCGCACTTGGGCCCAGACCGTGCAACAACACGCTGGGATTGAGCGGCATGTGCGTGCGCATTAATGTGCGTTCAAAGGTCTGCCCCAGATCAATCGCGCCGTCTTCAATCACCATTGCGCCAATGGACAGCACTTGATCGCGCTTGAGGTTCAGGCCGCTGGTCTCCAGATCGACCACGACCCAGCGCTGCTGGCGCAATGAACGCTCGCTCAGCCCCGGTGAGGGCGGCATGTGCAGCAAGCGTTGTTGCTGCTCAAGGCTCAGCAATGGTTTTTTGCCGGGTAAAAGCCACGACCAGAAGTTCATAGCTGATACCGCAACGCCAGGCTGCTTTGCAGGCGCTGTGCCTGACGCAGGGCCTCACGCAGGATGCGCCGGTCGAGCTGGTTCAATTGGTCGGGGTCAACACGGTTGGAATACGCTCGGTTTTCCCGGGTTTGTAGCTGGTGCTGTTGCATGCGGGTTTGCTGAATAAAGTGATACGCCTCTTCATAGGCGGCGCCGTCCAGCGCTTCGATGACGTCCAGCGACACCAGCTGGCGCAGGCGTTCGAGGGTGTTAGTCGCTTCAATGCCGTGGGCCAGCGCCAGCAGGCGGGCCCCATCCACAAAGGGCGTGAGGCCCTGAACTTTGAGGTCCAGTGTGGCTTTGTCACTGCCTTTGCGTTCCAGCACAAATTCGCGGAAGCGCCCCACGGGCGGGCGATGGCGCAAAGCATTGTCAGCCATCATGCGTTGGAACAGGCGATTGTCGGCCACTTGGTCGAGGATGCCACGGCGCAACTGCTGGCAACCCTGTTCATCTCCCCAGACCGCGCGCAGATCAAAATAAATGCTTGAGGCCAGCAGATTCTCTGGAGTGGCTTCGCGGATAAAGGCCGCAAAGCGTCGAGCCCATTCGGCACGGGACAGGCACAGGTCAGGGTTGCCGGCCATGATATTGCCCTTGCACAGGGTAAAGCCGCAGGCGGCCAAGTGCTGATTGATCTGCTGTGCGATGGGCAACAAGCGCTGGCGAATAGCGTCGGCCTCTGTGGCGTCCTGAGCGTCGAAAAAAATGCCGTTGTCCTGATCGGTGTGAAGGGTTTGCTCGCGTCGTCCTTCGCTGCCAAAACACAGCCACGTGAACGGCACGCCGGGGTCTCCGCGTTCAGCCAGCACCAGCTCGATGACGCGACACACCGTGTGGTCATTAAGTTGAGTAATGAGGTGGGTGATCTGCGTCGAGGACGCGCCGTGGGCCAGCATTCGCTCTACCAACTGGCCAATTTCGCCGCGCAGGTTAACCAGGTTCTCCAGCTTGGGTGCGTGACGAATGGTGCGGGCCAGATGCACCAGATCGACCCGTTGCAACGAAAACAAATCCCGCTCGGACACGACGCCGCACAGGCGCTGATTTTTGACCAGACACACGTGGGCGATGTGCCGCTCGGTCATGGCGATGGCGGCATCGAAGGCGCTGTGATCGGGGGTCAGGTAAAACGGGCCCGGGGTCATAAATCCATCGATGGCTTGGGCGAAGTCCTCAACACCACTGGCCACGACGTGGCGCAGATCACGGAGGGTAAAGATGCCCAGCGGCGCTTTGTCGGCATCGACGACGACAATGCTACCGACTTGTTGTTCATGCATCAGGCGCACGGCTTCGCGCAGCGAAGTTTCGGGCAAACAGGTCACGGGATGGCGCATCGCCAGTTCGCCGAGGCGGGTGTTGAGGGAGTACTGAGTCCCCAAGGTCTGTACCGCTTTCTGTTGAACCTGCTGGTTGACCTTGTCGAGTAAACTGCTGACACCGCGCAGCGCAAAGTCGCGAAAATCGTCGGACAGGGCGAACAGTTTGATAAACGCCGCCTTGCCCAGTTGCAGGCAAAAGGTATCCTCAGCAGCACGGTGTTCGGTGCGGGTAGCACGCTCGCCCAACAGGGCTGCGAGCGGGAAGCACTCCCCGGCCGTGATTTCAAATGTGGTTTCGGTATCGCCTCTGCCCAGATGAGTGCGTTCACCCACGACCCGACCTTGTTTGACGATGTAAAAATGTTCTACCGGCCCGTCAGCTGGTCGGATAATGCTCTCGCCGGGGCCATAGAAACGCAGCTGGCATTGCTCCACCAGGAACGCCAAGTGGGTGTTTTCCATATGGTTGAAGGGCGGAAAACGCTGCAAGAACTGCATGGTGCCGTGAATGTTCTGCAACACAGCAGTTTTTCCTGCCTGGAGAAACGCATCCGATTTGCTCATGACCGACCGTTACCGCGTTGTAGGTGGTTACCCTTGTTGTTATGACAGGGCGCCACGGCCCTGGATGTTGCTGCGCCCTCATGCTCGTTTGTCTGCGCCCGGGTGCCCATTGGACGTAAGTCTAGGGGGGGCAACATGTTGAATGTTTAGAGCCGTTTGTGTGGTTTCATACTTGATTATTGAAGCCACTGGCTTCGGTATACGTGTATTGAGTGAACAGGGGGCGTGGTCGCGCAATAAACGACTACGCTGCTGAGAAATTAGCGGACAAGGTCCTGTAGAGAGCGACATGACTGAACATGACATTTTGACCGACGCAGAGCGCGAGGCCTTGAACGAGGTAATGCACACCCCGGTCATCGCACGGCAAAGTTTGTTGATCGTTGAAGACGATCAATTACAGCGCGAGCTGCTGGCAGAGCTGTTAACGGAGGAAGGGTATAAATGCTTGACCGCCAGCAATGAGCAGCAAGCGTTGGCCCTGCTCGCGTCCGACGACTCGGTCGGGTTGATATTGACCGACTTGCGCATGGTGCCCCATGACGGCTTGCACCTGATCCGCAAGGTCCGCGCCTCTACGCGCGCCAGTCTGCCAATCATCATTATGTCGGGCGATGCCGGGGTAAAAGATGCCATTGCAGCCATGCACCTGAATGTGGTGGATTTTCTGCTCAAGCCGATTGATACCGAGAAGCTGCTTCAGTTGATTGCACAGGAGTTGGGGGTGTAGTCAGGCCGCGAAGTCCATACCGCTGAGTTAAAGGATTAACGCTTGAACCGGCTACCCCTCAACAGAGACGAAAGTGTTGGGATTACCGGTAACGCTAACCATCATTTCTTGCGGTGGAGAGAGATCTGGCAAATTGCTGGGGGGGGGCAGTGTTGCCTGCGTTGACCTTGTGCATTTAACCTTCCATTGAGGTGCTGTAATGACCGGTTTTAGGCTTGAAACATAAGCGGCAGTTTTAGCTTCGCTAATCGTGATCGTAACGGTTCCGGGGGTTGTATAACTGCCGATGGTGTATGAACACATACCGATGACCAGCTTTTCATCACCCTCCTGACAAACAGGTTGTCCCCCGACCGTGGCATGCCCAGTTCCCGTGATCGTCAGCAGGGGTGGAACAATTAATGTGTACGCCAAGAAAGGCGTAGGAACAATTATTTTGGAGCCGTTCACAATAATGAATTGACCCATAAAATCCTCTCGTTCATCTGTGTAGAGGTTCAGCATTCTCTGGAAATTACCTTCCAGAGCGCCAACAACCATGAGTTAACTGTAGTTCAGCTCGTTACACGTTGGAGTCCATAAAGCTTTTGGCCAGACGAACTGCACTCGTTTCATTCTGTAGTGAATATCCAGGCAAAAAAATACCCCTCAGCGAGGGGCATTTAATGAGCTGCGCTATTACAAACCGTTTTTAGCTTTGAACTCACGACGACGGCGATGCAAGACCGGTTCGGTATAGCCGTTCGGCTGCTTTGTCCCTTCAATCACCAGCTCGACTGCCGCCTGAAAGGCGATGTTGCTGTCGAAGTTCGGTGCCAATGGACGATACAACGCATCGTTGGCGTTTTGACGGTCCACCACCGGCGCCATGCGCTTTAGGCTTTCCAGCACCTGGCTTTGGCTGACAATGCCGTGACGCAGCCAGTTGGCAATGTGTTGGCTGGAAATACGCAGCGTGGCACGGTCTTCCATCAAGCCGATGTCGTGAATGTCCGGCACTTTGGAGCAGCCCACGCCCTGATCGATCCAGCGCACCACGTAGCCAAGGATGCCTTGCGAGTTGTTGTCCAGTTCGTTCTGGATCTGCTCGGGCGTCCATTGCGGGTTCACGGCCAACGGGATAGTCAGGATGTCGTCCACCGAGGCATGAGCGCGCTTGGCCAGTTCGGCCTGACGGGCGAACACGTCGACCTTGTGATAATGCAACGCGTGCAAGGCGGCGGCCGTAGGCGAGGGCACCCAGGCGGTGTTGGCACCCGCCAGCGGATGAGCGATTTTCTGTTCGAGCATGGCGGCCATCAGGTCAGGCATGGCCCACATGCCTTTACCGATTTGCGCACGCCCTTGCAGGCCCGTGCTTAAACCGACATCCACGTTGTTGTTTTCGTAGGCTGAAATCCATTTTTCGGACTTCATGTCGGCCTTGCGCACCATCGGTCCGGCTTCCATCGAGGTATGAATCTCGTCGCCGGTACGGTCCAGAAAGCCGGTGTTGATAAACACGACGCGCTCGCTGGCCGCTTTGATGCACGCCTTGAGGTTGATCGACGTGCGGCGCTCTTCGTCCATGATGCCGACTTTGAGCGTATTACGGGGCAACGTGAGCACGTCTTCGATGCGGCCGAACAGCTCGTTGGTGAAGGCGGCTTCTTCAGCGCCGTGCATTTTCGGTTTAACGATATAAACCGAACCCGTGCGGCTGTTTTTACGCGTGGCCTTGCCGTTCAGGCTGTGCATCGCGGCCAGGCTGGTGAGCAGACCGTCGAGGATGCCTTCCGGGACTTCGTTACCGTCTTTGTCGAGGATCGCGTCGATGGTCATCAAGTGACCCACGTTACGCACGAACAACAGTGAACGACCGTGCAGGCTGAGCGTGCCGCCGTTGGGCGCGGTGTATTCGCGATCCGGGTTCATGGTGCGGGTAAAGGTCTGGCCGTCTTTGGAGACCTGCTCGCTGAGGTCACCCTTCATCAGGCCCAACCAGTTGCGATAGATCACCACCTTGTCGTCAGCATCGACAGCGGCGACGGAGTCTTCACAGTCCATGATAGTGGTCAGGGCTGCTTCCATCAGCACGTCTTTGACGCCGGCGGCATCGGTCTGGCCGACAGGGCTGGCCGCGTCGATCTGGATTTCAAAATGCAGGCCGTTATGTTTGATCAACACGGCGGTCGGTGTCGGCGCATCACCCTGGTAGCCAATCAGTTGCGCGGTGTCGCGCAGGCCCGTGCTGGCGCCGTCTTTGAGGGTGACCTGCAAGGCACCGCCGACGATGGCGTAGGCCGTTGAATCAACGTGAGACCCCTGGGCCAGCGGTGCCGCTTCGTCAAGGAAGGCACGGGCGAAGGCAATCACCTTGTCGCCGCGCACCTTGTTGTAGCTTTTGCCCTTTTCAGCACCCTCGGCTTCGCTGATGGCATCGGTTCCGTAGAGCGCGTCGTACAGCGAACCCCAGCGGGCGTTCGAGGCGTTGAGGGCAAAGCGTGCATTCATCACCGGCACCACCAGCTGTGGGCCAGCCATACGGGCAATTTCGTCATCGACGTTTTGCGTCGTTGCCTGGAAATCGGCGGCTTCTGGCTGCAAATAGCCAATGTCTAGCAAAAAGGCTTTGTAAGCCACGGCATCATGGGCCTTGCCGGCCTGAGCCTGGTGCCAGGCGTCGATCCGCGCCTGCAAATCATCGCGTTTGGCGAGCAGTGCTTTGTTCTTGGGGGCCAGGTCATGGATAACCTTGTCGGCACCGGCCCAGAACTGGTCGGCGTTGAGGCCGGTACCGGGAATGGCTTCGTTGTTGACGAAGTCGAACAGGACTTTGGCGACCTGCAGGCCACCGACGTGAACGTGTTCAGTCATTGCTTGCCTCACTCATTTTTATTTAAAGCCTGACACTGCGTTAGCTCGTGCTTGCGGGGTAATGCGGGTTAAAACAGACGCCTTGGCGGACGGTGTCGCCCATTATGTAGTGCTTGCCGAGGCATACTACATGATCAATACGGGATGTGAAAATTGGACTGATCACGTCGTTCTTCGACCGGTTTTACATTATCGGTCACGTACAAGCACAGGATGTTCTCAAGAAACACACAGGTTGTTCCAGATAATTCTAAAAACAGTACACAATTTTGTGTTCTGCAGCATTTTAGTGCGTAGGAATGAGGCTGTGATGGGCGGAGTGCGGGTGAAGGTCCTGCGGCCCTTATCGCAGCCTGCGGCAGCGGCTACAGGTATTGGAGGGCGGCCTATACTCAACCGACCCCTAATAAGAGAGTCCCCGCCATGAACCATCTTGTGATTACCGTGTTTGCGCCGGACAAAGCCGGGCAGGTTGAGCGCATCGCTGACTGCATCGCCGCCCATGGCGGTAATTGGCTGGAAAGCCGAATGTCGCGCATGGCCGGGCAATTTGCCGGCATTTTGCGTGTGGGTGTGCCAGCCGAAACCCACGAAGAGTTGCTGGACGCGTTAAGAGGCTTGGGCAAAGAAGGGATTCAGGTGATGTTCGCCGAAAGTGGCATTGAGCAATCCTGCACCTGGAAGCCCATCGCCATGGAGCTGGTCGGCAATGACCGCCCCGGCATCGTGCGCGATATTTCGCGGGTATTGACCCAACAAGGAATAAACCTGGAGCGGCTGGTGACGGATGTGCGGCCCGCGCCCATGAGCAACGAGCCGCTGTTTCACGCTGAAGCCATTTTGGCGGTGCCGCTGACTCACTCGCTGGAGGCGTTGCAAAAAAGCCTCGAAGACCTGGCGGATGAGTTGCTGGTGGAACTCAAGTTGAACACCGACGATTAGCGTCGGCGCAGGGTCAACCACGCATCAAGGCTGTACACCACCAAACCGGCCCAAATAAACGTAAAGGCAATCAGGGTGCTCGCGGACAAATGCTCGCCGTACACCGTCACTGCCAAAGTCAAAACCAGCGTAGGCGCGATGTACTGCATAAACCCCAATGTGGTGTAGGGCAAATGCCGCGCGGCAGCGTTGAAACACACCAGCGGGATCAGGGTGGCAGGGCCCGCGGCCACCAGCAGCCAGGCTTCAGACGTGCCCCAGAAGTCAGCGTGTGCGCTGTTGGCTTCGGGGTGTAGCAGCAGCCAGACAATGGCAATCGGCACCAGAATCCAGGTTTCGATCACCAACCCCGGCAAGGCTTTGACCGGGGCTTGTTTGCGAATCAGCCCGTAAAAACCAAAGCTCAACGCCAGCACCAGTGCTACCCAAGGCAGGCTACCGACTTGCCACACTTGCTGGGCCACGCCGATCACTGCCAGGCTCACGGCCAGCCATTGCAGACGGCGCAGGCGCTCCCCCAACAGGAGCATGCCCAGTAGCACGTTCACCAGCGGGTTGATGTAGTAGCCGAGGCTGGCTTCGAGCATGCGGTCATTGTTCACGGCCCATACGTAGGTCAGCCAGTTGACTGCAATCAGCAGACCGCTGAGGGTCAGTACCGCCAGGCGCTTAGGGTTGTCGCGCAGCTCTTGCCACCAGCCTGGGTGTTTCCACACCAGCAGCATCAAGGAACCGAACAAGGCGGACCAGAGCACCCGATTAACGATGATCTCGGCCGCCGGTACGCTGGCCAGTAATTTGAAGTAGAGCGGGAACAGTCCCCAAATGACATAGGCGCTGAGGCCCAGGATGTACCCGCGACGCGGGTTGGCGGCTTGCATGCAGAATCCTTGTTTATAAATATTTCAGTAGGCTGCGTACGGTTGCGCAGCGATCGTAAATACTGAGTTCCGGATTTTCAGACGCCCAATGAGCCGATTTTACGACAGCTACGCCGCCGGACGCAGCCTCGTACCTACGGCAGCTGCCACGGGGCGTGGTGTTAAAACAGCTTTAACGGCTCTTCATTAAGCGCCGACAATTGTTCGCGCAAGGCCAATATTTGATCGCCCCAATACCGCTCGGTACCAAACCACGGGAAGCTATGGGGGAACGCCGGGTCGTCCCAGCGGCGAGCCAGCCAGGCGCTGTAGTGCATCAAACGCAACGCACGCAGGGGTTCGATCAAGGCCAATTCACGCGGATTAAAATCGTGGAACTCACTATACCCGTCCATCAATTCCGACAATTGACCCAGACATTCCTGACGGTCGCCGGCGAGCATCATCCACAAATCCTGCACGGCTGGCCCCATGCGGCAGTCGTCCAGGTCGACGATATGGAACACCTCGTCGCGGCACATCATGTTGCCGGGGTGGCAATCACCGTGCATGCGAATGTTGGTGTGCGGTGTGGCGGCGTACACGTCTTCCACACGCTTAAGAAGATCGCGGGCCACTGATTCGTAGGCCGGGAGCAGGCTGCGGGGGATGAAGTTGCCTTCGAGCAAGGTCGTTAAGGAGTCATGGCCGAAGTTTTTCACGCCCAGCGCTTCGCGGTGCTCGAAGGGTTTGGTCGCGCCTACCGCGTGCAGGCGGCCGAGCAGTTGCCCGAGGCGATACAGTTGGTCGAGGTTGCCAGGCTCAGGCGCACGGCCACCCCGTCGAGGAAACAGGGTGAAGCGAAAGCCTGCGTGTTCAAACAGGCTTTCGCCGTTATGAATCATGGGGGCGACGACCGGAACTTCACAGTCGGCCAACTCGAAGGTGAAACGGTGTTCTTCAAGGATCGCTTCGTTGGTCCAGCGCTGAGGCCGATAGAACTTGGCAATCAGTGGTTCCGAGTCTTCGATGCCGACTTGATACACGCGATTTTCGTAGCTATTGAGTGCGAGCACGCGGGCATCGCTCAGGAAACCGATGCTTTCGACGGCATCAAGCACTAGATCTGGGGTAAGTGTTGCAAACGGATGAGACATGCTGACTCCTGCGCGCAGCAGGCTGCCGCGTCCGGCCATGCATGTTAGCGCAGACCGGTCGCGGGTTGGGGCCTTAATCCCGATGTTGGCGAGGGTCAGGTGCCGACGATACCGCCGTCTTCACGGCTGATCGCGATCACCGAAGAGCGGGGTTTACCGTTGGGCAGGTGCTCCGGGAAGGTAGAACCGCCGTTTTCACCGGGGTGCTGGATGCCGACAAACAGGGTTTTCTGATCCGGGGAAAAGCTGATGCCCGTCACCTCACAGCCGACAGGGCCGACCATGAAGCGGCGAATTTCGCCGCTGTCAGGGTCGGCACAGAGCATCTGGTTATTGCCCATGCCGGCAAAGTCGCCGCTGTTGCTGGCGTCGCCATCCGTCAGGATCCACAAGCGACCGGCGTCGTCGAAGCCCATGCCGTCGGGGCTATTGAACATGTTCTGCGGGGTGATATTGGCCGAGCCGCCTTTTGGCTGGCCGGTGTGCACCACCGGATTGCCTGCAACCACAAACAGATCCCACTCGAATGTGTCTGCACTGTGATCACCGTTGTGCGCTTTCCAGCGCAGAATCTGCCCGTAGACGTTCTTTTCTCGCGGGTTGGGGCCGCCGACCGGTTGCCCGTCTTCGCCGCGCTTGGCGTTGTTGGTCAGGGTGCAATACACCTGGCCGTCCTTGGGGCTAACTACAATCCACTCCGGGCGATCCATGCGTGTGGCATTGACGATGCTGCCGGCCAGACGGGCGTTAATCAGTACTTCAGCCTGACTGGTTAGTGCGTTGCTGGCGTCCAGGCCGTTTTTGCCGTGACTCAACTCAATCCACTGGCCTTTGCCTTTGGGGCGATCCGGGTTTTTGTCGCCATCGTCAAAACGGGCAACGTAGAGCGTGCCGTGATCCAGCAGGTCGCGATTGGCCTTGGGGTTTGCGTGATCAATTGTGTCGCGACTGATGAACTTGTAAATGAACTCGCCACGCTCATCGTCGCCCATGTAGACCACTGCGCGGCCGTCCCGGGTCTGCGCAAGGGCGGCGTTTTCATGCTTGAAGCGGCCTAGCGCCGTGCGTTTTACCGGGGTGGAGTGTGGGTCGAACGGGTCGATTTCAACGACCCAGCCATGGCGATTCAACTCGTTTGGGTTGATCGCCAAATCGAAGCGCGGATCATGGGGATGCCAATTGATCTCTTTGCTGGCGCCTACCGCGCCGTAACGTTTTTGCGCAGCGTTGAAGCTTTGTTTGTGATCGGTGCTGCCAAAACAATCGGTAAAGTTTTCTTCGCAGGTCAGGTAAGTGCCCCAAGGTGTTTTACCGTTGGCGCAGTTCTGGAATGTCCCCAGCACGCGGGTGCCCGTGTTGTCAGCGGGCGTGCGTAACAAGGCATGGCCCGCTGCCGGGCCGCTGAGGCGGATCGGGGTGTTGCCGTGAATGCGGCGGTTGAAGCGCGAGTTTTGGACAAACTGCCAACCGGAGCCTTTACGCTGAATTTCAATGACAGACACTCCCTCGCTGGCCTGGGCTTTGCGCACCTCTTCAAGGGAGGTGGGCATGCCGCCGTGGGGGTACAGGTAGCGATAGTTGGTGTATTCGTTATTGATCGCCATCAAGGCGCGGTTCGGGTCATCAGGGAAGGCGAACAGACTCATGCCGTCATTGTTGTCGCCGAATTGGACTTCTTGCGCACTGGCCGTGCCTTTGCCGCTGGGGTCAAAGGCCGGGCCGTCGACGTGCAAGGGTTGGCCCCAACTGATCAGCACTGATGAGCGATAGCCGGGCGGCAGGCTGATGCGGTCGGTGGTCGCGGCCTTGATGCTGTCAAAGCCTAGTAATTGGCTGGAAGCCGCGCTGACACTGGCGGCCAGCGCGCTACGGCTCAGCAGCCCGCCGCCTAAAAAAATCGCCGCTGTGCACAGTGCACCGGCGCCGATAAAACCACGTCGGCTGAGGCCGATGAGCTGCTCAAGGTCGGTGGGTTGGTCTTCTTCTAATAGGTTCATGGCAGTCTCGGCGTTAGACGATTTTTGCAGTCACCTTAATCAGCCGGTATGACAGGAATGTTTCACTGCTCGCGAAGCCGTGGGGTTGGCGACCCCTCGGACTTTGCCGTGCGGGCCAGGCAATACACATCTACCCGCCGTGCACCGGCCTTGAGCAACAACAGCGCCAGACTTTGTGCTGTCGCGCCGGTCGTCAGCACGTCATCCACCAATGCTACATGGACGCCCTGAACCTGCGCTTCTGAGGCCAGACCAAATGCATTCAACAAGTTACGTTTACGGGTTTTGGCGTCCAGTTCCTGCTGTGCCGGTGTGTCCTGGATGCGCACTAACCACTGTTCGCGGCAGGGAATTGACACTGTCTGACTGAGCCAGTCAGCGAGCATTGCTGCCTGGTTATAACCGCGCTGGCGCAGGCGTTTAATAGACAAAGGCACCGGTAAGAGGACGTCGGGCTTCTCATGGCCCGCATTGAAGTGATCAAGCAGCGATTGGCCGAGAAGTTCGGCTAAAAGTCGGCCGTAAGGCCACTTGCTGTTGTGTTTGAAACGAACGATCAAGCTGTCAATGGGAAAGCCATAAAACCAGGGTGCATGAACCCGCTGGAAGGCAGGGGGTTGCTTGAGGCAGAAGCCGCAGCTCAGGCCCGTTTTCGGCAGCGGCAAGGCGCATTGCTGGCAGCATTCATTGAGCCAGGGCAGCTCGAACTCACAGGCCGTGCATAAGGCCATTGCCGTGTCGGTTCGCTCATCACACAATAAACAGAATTGATCACTAAATAACCACTTGTAAACCAGTCTAATCCAATGTGGTTGACAGTTCATGTCGCATCCTTAAACATGCCGGGCATCCGTGCCGTGCCTGGGGCGATTGCCTCAGGTTCAAGTCCAAGCATAAACAAGAGAAACGCCGATGAGCGCCAGCACCTTTGCCAACGTGCGACACGATTGGTCTTTAGACGAAGTCCGCGCGCTGTTTGTTCAGCCGTTCAATGACCTGTTATTTCAGGCGCAGACCGTTCACCGCGCGCATTTCGATGCCAATCGCGTGCAGGTTTCAACGCTGCTTTCGATTAAAACCGGCGCCTGTCCGGAAGATTGCAAATATTGTCCGCAGTCGGGCCACTACAACACGGGCCTGGCTAAAGAGAAGTTGATGCAGGTGCAAAAGGTGCTTGAAGAAGCACAGCGCGCCAAGGACATCGGTGCTACACGTTTCTGTATGGGCGCGGCCTGGAAACATCCCTCAGCCAAAGACATGCCCTTCGTGCTGGAAATGGTCAAAGGGGTGAAAGCGATGGGGCTGGAAACCTGCATGACGCTGGGCAAGCTCGATCAGGAGCAAACCGCTGCCCTGGCAGGGGCGGGGCTGGATTACTACAACCATAACCTCGACACCTCGCCGGAGTTTTACACTTCAATCATCACCACGCGCACGTACAGCGAGCGCTTACAAACCCTGAGCTATGTGCGCGATGCGGGCATGAAAATATGCTCCGGCGGGATTCTGGGCATGGGTGAGTCGCTGGATGACCGCGCCAATCTGTTGATCCAGCTGGCCAATCTGCCTGAGCATCCTGAGTCTGTGCCCATCAACATGCTGGTGAAAGTGGCGGGCACACCGATGGAGAATGCTGAGGACGTTGATCCGTTCGACTTTATCCGCATGCTGGCGGTGGCTCGAATCATGATGCCGCTATGCCATGTTCGCTTGTCCGCCGGGCGTGAGGCGATGAACGAGCAAATGCAGGCGCTGGCATTTCTGGCGGGTGCCAACTCGATTTTCTACGGCGACAAATTACTCACCACCAGCAATCCGCAGGCCGACAAGGACATGCAGCTGTTTGCGCGTCTGGGTATCTTGCCCGAAGCCCATGAGGACCACGCCGACGAAGTGCATCAGGCCGCCATTGAGCATGCGTTGCGGGATCAGAAATCCAGCGAGCAGTTTTACGACGCTACGGTTTAACCCGCTATTCACGTAGCCACTGACGCAGCTGCGGCAGTGGCTAGCAAACGCCTATCGAGGCCAGCATGTCTTTTGATCTGAGCGCCCGTCTGGCTGCGCGTCAAGCCGACCATTTGTACCGTCACCGTCCTTTGCTCGACAGCCCGCAAGGCCCGGAAGTGGTGGTCGATGGCCAGCAATTATTGGCTTTTTGCAATAACGACTACCTCGGTCTGGCCAATCATCCTCAGGTGATCGAAGCCTGGCAAACCGGTGCCGCGCGTTGGGGCGTAGGCGGTGGTGCCTCGCACCTGGTCATCGGTCACAGCACCCCGCACCACGCACTGGAAGAAGCCTTGGCCGAATTTACCGGCCGCCCGCGTGCGCTGTTGTTCAGCAATGGCTATATGGCCAATCTGGGCGCAGTGACTGCGCTGGTAGGTCAGGGCGACACGGTGCTTGAAGACCGTCTCAACCATGCGTCCTTGCTGGATGCGGGCTTGTTGAGCGGTGCGCGCTTCAATCGCTATTTGCATAACGACCCGGCCAGCCTGGCCAATCGAATGGCCAAGGCCTGTGGCAACACGCTGGTGGTCACTGACGGCGTATTTAGCATGGACGGCGACGTGGCCGACCTGCCTGCGCTGGCCCGCGAGGCCAAGGCAAACGACGCGTGGCTGATGGTCGATGATGCTCACGGTTTTGGCACCTTGGGCGTCAATGGCGGCGGCATTGTCGAGCATTTCGGCTTGAGCGTTGCGCAGGTGCCGGTTCTCATGGGGACCTTGGGCAAAGCATTTGGCACCAGCGGCGCGTTTGTGGCGGGCAGTGAGGAACTGATCGAAAGCCTGATTCAGTTTGCCCGCCCCTACATCTACACCACCAGCCAACCGCCCGCACTGGCGTGCGCCACGCTTAAAAGCCTTGAGCTGGTGCGCACTGAGCACTGGCGGCGTGAACACTTGAATACCTTGATAAACCAGTTTCGACGAGGAGCTGAGCAAATCGGGCTGCAACTGATGGACAGTTTTACGCCGATCCAGCCCATCCTGATGGGTGACAGTGCCCGGGCGCTTCGTCTGTCCAAGAGACTGCGTGAGTGCGGTGTATTAGTGACAGCGATTCGCCCACCCACGGTGCCGGCTGGCAGCGCGCGCTTACGGGTCACCTTGTCCGCTGCGCACACAGAAGCACAGGTGCAGCTACTGTTATCAGTACTGGACGACTGTTGGCGCGAGCTGGAGTTTGACGATGCGTGATCGATTGTTTTTGTTACCGGGCTGGGGCTTGGGTGTTTCCCCGCTGGAGCCTTTGGCGGCGGCGTTACGCGGCCTCGACGAGCACCTGCGGGTGGAAATCGAGCCACTGCCGGTGCTGGCTTCGGCCACGCTGAACGACTGGCTCGACGAACTGGATGCCACAGTGCCCGACAACGTCTGGCTGGGGGGGTGGTCGTTGGGCGGGATGCTGGCCAGTGAGTTGGCCGCACGGCGTGGAGACCGGTGCTGTGGGCTGGTCACATTGGCCAGTAACCCGAATTTTGTTTGCCGTGACGATTGGCCCACTGCGATGCCCGTCGCCACCTTTGATGCCTTCCTGAACAGTTTTCGGGACGCGCCCAATACTCTTCTGAAACGCTTTTGCCTGTTGTGCAGCCAGGGCGCTGCTGATACGCGCGGGCTCGCCGGATTACTGCTGGCCGGTGCCCCCAAAGCGCAGCGCGATGTTCTGGTCGCGGGGCTTGAGCTGCTGGGCAGGCTGGATACGCGGGCAGCCTTGCAAGCATTCACCGGGCCGCAATTACACCTGTTCGCGGGGTTGGATGCGCTGGTACCTGAATCGGCAGCGACGCAGGTGCTGGCGCTGTTGCCGGATGTCGAAGTGGGCCTGATTGAACAGGCTTCTCATGCTTTTTTACTGGAAGCACCCCACGAATTGGCGGCGGCAATACAGGCTTTTTTACATGAGTTGGGTGATGACTGATTTTAATAGTGCGACGTTGGCCAACCCTTTGCCTGACAAGCGTCAGGTGGCGGTTTCGTTCTCCCGTGCGGCCAGCAGCTATGACAGGGTGGCGGAGTTGCAACGCGCAGTGGGTCATGAGTTGATCGCCCGACTGCCTGCAGACCTCATGCCTGAGCGCTGGCTGGATCTGGGGTGTGGTACGGGGTATTTCAGCCGCGCGTTGAGTCAGCATTTTGCTGATAGCCAAGGGCTGGCTCTGGATATCGCCCAAGGTATGTTGTCTTACGCGCGGCCGTTGGGCGGGGCGCAGCATTTTATTGCCGGCGACGCCGAAAGCCTGCCACTCCAGGACAACAGCTGTGATTTGATTTTTTCCAGCCTGGCGCTGCAATGGTGTGCTGATTTCAATGCCGTGCTCAGTGAAGCCCACCGTGTGCTCAGGCCGGGCGGCGTGCTGGCCTTTGCCAGTTTGTGTGTCGGTACCCTGGGCGAACTGCGCGACAGCTGGCGGGCTGTGGACGGGCAGGTTCACGTCAATCGTTTCCGCGAGCTAGAGACCTATCAACAGACGTGTGCCGACAGTGATTTGCAGGTACTTGGCTTGCAGATTCAGCCCCATGTGCTGCACTACCCACAAGTGCGCCAGCTCACCTACGAACTGAAAGCCTTGGGGGCGCATAACCTCAATCCGGGGCGTCCGGAAGGCTTGACCACTCGGGCGCGGATTCAAAAGCTGGTGGGGGCGTATGAGCAATTTCGGCAACCTTTAGGGCTACCGGCAACGTATCAAGTGGTATACGGCATTTTGGAGAAAACGCGATGAACCCAGCGTACTTCATTACAGGCACCGACACCGATGTAGGCAAGACCACGGTGGCCGCAGGGTTGTTGTTTGCCGCCCGCGAAGCCGGGCTGAGCACCGCGGCTGGCAAGCCGGTGGCCTCGGGGTGTGAACATACCCCCAAGGGTTTGCGCAATGCCGATGCATTGGCGCTGATGGCTGAATGCTCGATACCGCTGACGTACCACGAAGTCAATCCGGTCGCCTTTGAACCGGCCATTGCCCCGCATATTGCCGCACGCGAAGTGGGCGTGACATTGACTGTAGAGTCGCTGCTGGCCCCCATGCAGGCCATTTTGGCCAAGCAGGCGCAGTTCACGCTCATTGAGGGCGCAGGCGGTTGGCGCGTGCCGCTGTCCGGGCAAGACAGTTTGTCGGACTTGGCCCAAGCGCTGGATCTACCGGTCATTTTGGTGGTGGGTGTGCGCCTGGGCTGTATCAGTCACGCGTTGCTGACCGCCGAAGCCATCGCCCGAGACGGCCTGCAACTGGCCGGCTGGGTGGCCAACATTATTGGCCCGAAGAACTCACGCCTGGAAGAAAACCTCGCCACGTTAGCGGAGCGCTTACCCGCCCCGTGTCTGGGGCGCGTACCGCGTCTAAAGTCCGCCAGCGCCCATGCGGTGGCCGAGCACCTGCAATTGGACTTGCTGGACTAACCCGTCTTTCACCCGGAGCCGCTGCCGCAGACGGCCTCCGATTGCAAAACGATCGTAAACCCTGAGCGTTCCATCTATCTGACAGATCGCAGGCATTGGGTTTACGACGACTGCGTCGCCGGACGCAGCCTGAGGCAGCCTGAGGCAGCGGCTACAGGTTTTTTCGACTCCTTCATTCTGTTATCCGAGACGAACGGCGGCATCGCGCTGCTTGACAATAAATTGGCGTAAACGTATGTTTCAAACACCTGTTTGACCGCAATAACACATCCACGCGGTTGTTCATCCAAGGTTTCATCAGCAGAGGTTTATCGCTATGCCTGACTACAAGGCCCCCTTGCGTGATATTCGCTTCGTTCGTGACGAACTGCTCGGTTACGAAGCGCATTATCAAAGCCTGCCGGCTTGCCAGGACGCTACTCCAGATATGGTTGACGCCATTCTTGAAGAAGGCGCCAAGTTCTGTGAGCAGGTGCTGGCACCTCTGAACCGTGTGGGTGACATTGAAGGCTGCACCTGGAGTGAGTCCGGTGTAAAAACCCCGACTGGCTTCAAAGAAGCCTATAAGCAATTTGTTGAAGGCGGCTGGCCGAGTCTGGCTCACGACGTCGAGCACGGCGGTCAAGGCTTGCCTGAGTCCTTGGGCCTGGCCGTGAGCGAAATGGTCGGTGCGGCCAACTGGTCGTGGGGCATGTACCCTGGCCTGTCTCATGGTGCGATGAACACCATCTCCGAGCACGGCACTCCGGAACAGCAAGAGACCTACCTGAGCAAACTGGTCACCGGCGAATGGACGGGCACCATGTGCCTGACCGAATCGCACTGCGGTACCGATCTGGGCCTGCTGCGCACCAAAGCCGAACCTCAGGCTGATGGTGCTTACAAAATATCCGGCACCAAGATTTTCATCTCGGCCGGTGAACACGACATGGCCGACAACATCGTCCATATCGTACTGGCTCGCCTGCCCGATGCACCGGCGGGCACCAAAGGTATCTCGCTGTTTATCGTGCCCAAGTTCAACGCCAATGCTGATGGCAGCCTGGGTGAGCGCAATGCGGTGTCCTGTGGCTCCCTTGAACACAAAATGGGCATTCACGGTAACGCCACCTGCGTGATGAACTTCGACGGCGCCACCGGTTACCTGATCGGCCCGCCGAACAAAGGCCTGAACTGCATGTTCACCTTTATGAACACCGCGCGTCTGGGCACCGCACTGCAAGGCCTGTCTCATGCGGAAATCGCCTTCCAGGGCGGTCTGAAATACGCCCGTGACCGCTTGCAAATGCGTTCGTTGACCGGCCCTAAAGCCCCTGAAAAGGCCGCTGACCCGATCATCGTTCACCCAGACGTACGCCGCATGTTGTTGACCACCAAGGCGTTCGCCGAAGGCAACCGCGCGATGGTTTACTTCACTGCCAAGCAAGTTGACATCGTCAAGTACGGTGTTGATGAAGACGAGAAGAAGAAAGCCGACGCGCTGCTGGCCTTCATGACCCCCATCGCTAAAGCCTTTATGACTGAAGTCGGTTTTGAGTCCGCTAACCACGGCGTTCAAATCTACGGCGGCCACGGCTTTATCGCTGAGTGGGGCATGGAGCAGAACGTTCGCGACAGCCGTATTTCGATGCTGTACGAAGGCACTACCGGTATTCAGGCCCTCGATCTGCTCGGCCGTAAAGTCTTGATGACTCAAGGCGAAGCCCTGAAAAGCTTCACCAAGATCGTGCACAAGTTCTGTCAGAACAACGAAGGCAACGAAGCTGTTCAGGAGTTCGTCACGCCGTTGGCTGCACTGAACAAGGAGTGGGGCGAGCTGACCATGAAGGTCGGTATGGCGGCGATGAAAAACCGTGAAGAAGTGGGTGCTGCCTCTGTCGATTACCTGATGTATTCCGGTTATGCGTGCCTGGCGTACTTCTGGGCTGACATGGCCCGTCTGGCTGCTGAGAAACTGGCTGCAGGCACTTCGGAAGAAGCCTTCTACAAAGCTAAGCTGCAAACAGCGCGCTTCTACTTCCAGCGCATCCTGCCGCGCACTCGCGCACACGTGGCGACCATGCTATCGGGTGCTGCCAACCTGATGGACATGAAAGAAGAAGATTTCGACCTGGGCTACTAAGCCCCGGCGTGTCCTCTGCAAAAGCCGCTTCTCCTTCGGGGGACGCGGCTTTTTTTGGTTAATCCCCTCTAGCCGCTGCCGAAGGCTGCGAAGGGTTGCGCAGCAATCCGTTCATCTGAAAGCACCGCAACTCGCCGCGCAGCCTTCGGCAGCGACTACAAGGATGTGACTGTGTTTTAAATAATAGTCACAGCTTGACCCTATGTATCGCTATCGTCGTTAAGCTAGACTGCCACCTTCGCACAACGGTCCGTTTCGGGCTTTACCGTTTAAAGACAACGAGGTTTGCCATGGCTGATTACAAAGCGCCCCTGCGCGATATGCGCTTCGTCCTCAATGAAGTGTTCGAGGTTGCTTCTCTTTGGGCGCAACTGCCTGCATTGGCAGAGTCTGTTGATGCTGAAACGGTAGAAGCCATTCTCGAAGAAGCAGGCAAAGTGACTGCCAAAAGCATCGCGCCCTTGAGCCGCAGTGCTGATGAAGAAGGCTGCCATTGGCATGACACCGTGGTCACGACGCCAGCCGGTTTTGTCGACGCTTATAAAACCTACGCCGAAGGCGGTTGGGTGGGGGTGGGCGGTAACCCTGAGTTCGGCGGCATGGGCATGCCCAAGTCGGTATCGGCCCAAGTCGAAGAAATGATCAACTCCTCAAGCCTGGCATTCGGCCTGTATCCGATGCTGACCTCCGGCGCGTGTGTGTCGATCAATGCCCACGCCAGCGAAGAATTGAAAGCGACTTACTTGCCCAAGTTGTACTCGGGCGAGTGGGCCGGTTCCATGTGTTTGACCGAGCCGCATGCCGGTACTGATTTGGGGATTATCCGCACTAAGGCAGAGCCGCAGGCAGACGGCTCTTATAAAGTCAGCGGCACCAAGATCTTTATCACCGGTGGCGAGCACGATCTCACCGAAAACATCATTCATCTGGTATTGGCCAAATTGCCGGACGCTCCGGCAGGTCCGAAAGGCATTTCGTTATTTCTGGTGCCCAAGTTCATGGTTAATCCCGATGGCAGCCTGGGTGCACGCAACCCGGTCACCTGCGGCTCTATTGAACACAAGATGGGCATTCAGGCCTCGGCAACCTGTGTGATGAACTTCGACGAAGCGGTGGGTTATTTGGTCGGTGAGCCTAACCGTGGCTTGGCGGCGATGTTCACCATGATGAACTACGAGCGTCTGGGCGTTGGCATTCAGGGGCTGGCCTCGGGTGAGCGTTCGTATCAGAACGCCGTGGAATACGCCCGTGACCGCTTGCAGGGTCGCGCAGCAACCGGCGCTCAAGCCAAAGACAAAGTGGCTGACCCGATCATTGTCCACGCCGATGTGCGTCGCATGTTGCTGACCATGAAAGCCAGCAACGAAGGGGGTCGTGCCTTTTCGACTTATGTGGCCAACCAGCTGGATATCGCCAAGTTCAGTGAAGACCCGACGGCGCGTGAGCGCGCAGATGCGCTGGTGGCGTTATTGACGCCGGTGGCCAAGGCTTTTCTGACGGACCTTGGTCTGGAAACAACAGTGCATGGCCAGCAAATCTTTGGTGGTCACGGCTATATTCGCGAATGGGGCCAGGAACAATTAGTGCGCGATGTACGCATCACGCAAATCTACGAAGGCACCAACGGTATTCAGGCGCTGGATCTGGTCGGCCGCAAGGTTGTGGCCAATGGCGGGGCTTATTACCGTTTATTCGCCGACGAAGTTCGCCAGTTCATCGCTTCGGCCCACAGCGACTTGAGCGAGTTCACCCAACCCTTGGCCTCAGCTTTGGACACACTTGATGGGTTGACGGCCTGGGTACTGGAACGCTCAAAAAAGAACCCGAATGAAATCGGTGCAGCCTCTGTGGAGTACCTGCACGTTTTTGGTTACACGACGTATGCCTACATGTGGGCCAAGATGGCGAAAGCGGCATCGGGCAAAGAGTCCGATGAGGCTTTTTATGTCAGCAAGCTGGCCACTGCGCGCTTCTACTTCGCCCGTTTGCTGCCGCGTATTCAGTCGTTGAGCGCCTCGGTAATGGCGGGCAGCGAGTCGCTTTATCTGTTGGACGAATCACATTTTTAAAATGTTTACCACAATGTAAGCATTTGCTTACATTACGTGCTGCCAATCTCCCATATCCCCGGATTGGATCCATAGGTAATCTGATTGCCATGGACGTAGAGCAGGAAGCTCAAAGAAACAACATGGATACGTAGGATTCTGCCAGGACGGCGGAGTGAAATGGATGTCAGGGAAACAGTCTGTAAAACCCCGCCTCGGCGGGGTTTTCTTTTTTGTGCGTCAGAAATATCTTCCGTAGCAGCTGCCGAAGGCGGCGTCCGGCGACAAGTTCGTCGTTAAACCAGTGTGCTCAATAAGAACGGCCCAAAGCGGTGCCTACAACACACCTTCCTTGTCATGCATCACGTCTTCAAGCAGTGTGCGCAGCAGCCCCAGTGTGGCTTGCTGGCGTTGCACATCGCGGCACACCAGCCCTACCGTCAGCGGTACACGCGGCTCACTCAGGGGTTTCCAGAGGAGTGCCTGGTTCTCGTGCTCATGCCGCGAACGGCCCGGTAGCACTGTAGCCAGTTTGGTGTGCGGCAAACTTTCGAGAATCCCCGCCATGGTGTTTAACTCAGCCTGTACCTGGGGGCGACGGCCCAAGCTGGCCAACTGGTTTTTCCAGATTTGCCGCACCTGAAATTCTTCCCCCAACAACAACATCGGCAACTCCGCGGCTTGTGTCACAGACACCTTCTTGAATTCTCGCAGGGGATGATCAGCCGGTATCACCAGTTGCAGTTCGTCTTCATACAGCACCAGGCCGTGCAGTCCGCCCTGACGGGGTGGCAGGTAACTGATGCCTATATCTAACGTGCCATTGAGCAGGCGCCGTTCAATCTCGATGCCGGTCAGCTCGTAAATCTGCACCACTAGATGAGGCTGGGCCTTGCGCACCCTTTCAAGCATTTGCGGCACCAGACTGGTGTGCACGGTTTGCAATACGCCAATGGCCAGCGTGCGCAACGCCTGCCCGCGGAAATTGCTGAGCGCTTCTTTGGCCCGCTGCAACCCGTCGAGCAGTGGCAAAGCATGGTTATACAGCGTGTGGGCAGCGAGGGTCGGTAGCAGGCGCTTACTGCTGCGCTCAAACAGGCTGACATCAAGGTTATGTTCGAGTAAACGGATCTGCTGGGACAGGGCCGGTTGCGAGATAGAAAGCCGTTCGGCCGCTCGGCCTACATGACCTTCTTCATAAACCGCGACGAAATAACGCAGTTGCTTGAAATCCATAATTAATACTTATCGAAAATGCTTAAAAATCGAAATGGCTCAAAAAGCCGTCGGGGCCTAGTCTACGCCCATTGCGCTGGGCTGATCGAGCCGGATGGTCTGATATTCGAGACCATCAACAGGTTCTTTTACATAGGCGCAGCTGAAAACCCGATAGAGGTTACAGGCACCTGGTAGAGCCAGGACAGTTGCAAATCAAATCTGCTTATGGTCACAAGGTCTGCGTGCATGAACCTGTTTAACCTGCGTCGTCAAACGTCCAGTCTTGATCAACTGGCGGCTGTTGCTGTGCGCCCGCCAGAAAACGCTTCAATGCCAGTCAACTATCTGATGCCCAGCGTAGAACGCCCGGCGCAGGTTTTTGTGCGCGGTCAGGGCTCCTGGATGTGGGACAGCGACAGTCGCGCCTATCTCGACTTCACGCAAGGGGGGGCGGTCAACAGTCTCGGGCACAGTCCCGCAGTGCTGATCAAGGCGATGGCTGAGCAGACGCAGTCGTTGATGAACCCGGGTGCCGGTTTTTATAACCGTGCAATGCTGACCTTGGCCGAGCGCCTGTGCGAAAGCACGGGCAGTGATCAGGTGCATTTTCTGAATACAGGGGCTGAGGCCAACGAAGGCGCGATCAAGCTGGCGCGTAAGTGGGGCCAACTGCATCGCGGCGGCGCTCATCGCATCATCACCGCAACCCGCAGTTGCCATGGGCGCAGTTTTGGCGCGATGTCGGCATCTGGCAGCGGCACGTTTGATAACCGTTTCGAGCCGCAACTGCCGGGCTTCATCAATGTACCGTTCAACGACTTGCCCGCGTTACATGCGGCGGTTGATGCGCAGACCGTGGCGATCATGCTGGAACCTGTGCAGAGCGAAGCCGGGGTGATTCCTGCCACCGAGCACTACCTCAAGGGTGTGGAACGGCTCTGCCGAGAATTGGGCATCTTGCTGATTCTGGATGAAGTCCAAACCGGTATGGGCCGCTGCGGCACCTTGCTGGCGGAGCAAAATTACGGTGTAAGAGCCGATATTGTGACCTTGGGCAAAGGCTTGGGCGGCGGCGTGCCCTTGGCGGCACTGCTGGCACGGGGCAAGGCGTGTTGCCTGGAGCCGGGTGAGTTGGGCGGCACCCATCATGGCAATGCCTTGATGACTGCCGCCGGGGTTGCCGTGCTCGATACGCTGCTGGAAAAGAATTTCCTGCAAGGCATTCGCGAAGCCGGCCAGCACCTGCGCGAAGGACTGAGTCGCCTGGCCAATAGTTATGCACAGGGTGAATTGCGCGGGCAGGGGTTGCTCTGGGGTTTAACCCTGTCAGATAACTCGGCGGATGCCGTGGTCAATGCGGCCTTGTATGAGGGCTTGCTGATCAGCGCTCCGCAGCCTGACTGCTTGCGTTTCACGCCTGCGCTGTGCGTCAGCAAAGGCAATATTGACGAGATGCTGCTGCGTCTGGCCCGGGCCTTTGCCCGCGTTCGCACCGCGCAATTGCAGTGCCGTCGAGGGGTTGCGGTCTGATCGCACCCGCTCCACAGAATTTAACGAACCGTCTCGCGGTATCCCGCGCGCCCCATGCCTGTTTCTTTCGGCATGGGGCGTTTTTTTTGCCTGGGGATAAGTTGGCACTGAACCTTTTAACCGCGCCCAGAGTCGATTAACGGTCGGGCTTGAATGAGCCCACTTTATTATTGGGGAGCTGAAAACATGGACTTTATAAGAATCATCATTGCCATCCTGCTTCCACCACTGGGTGTGTTTCTACAAGTGGGTTTCGCCGGTGCATTCTGGCTGAATATTCTGTTGACCCTGTGTGGTTATATCCCGGGCGTTGTGCATGCGGTTTACATCATTGCTAAACGATAAGACCGCCTGCGGCAGCGGCTACCGGTTTTGCATGACATTGCAATAAAACAACCATTCCTGCTCCAGTGCGTGAGCCTGATTACTGGCCTTTCGAAAGCCGTGGCGCTCGTCCGGATAGTAGTGCGCTTGAGCCGGAATGCCGTTGTCTTGCAATGCCTTGACCATGTCACGGGTTTGCTGCGGCACGACCACCGCGTCCAGTTCGCCTTGAAAGAAAATCACCGGCACGCGGATTTTATCGGCGTGTATTAAAGGCGTGCGCGCCGCATAGCGTTCGGCGTCACGTTGCGGATCGCCGATCAGCCAATCCAGGTAATCGCCTTCAAACTTATGGGTAGCCCTGGCCAAAGCAACAGGGTCACTGACGCCGTACAGGCTTGCCCCCGCGCGGAACACGTTCTTGAACGCCAAGGCGCACAAGGTGGTGTACCCGCCCGCGCTGCCCCCGCGAATAAAGGCGTGGCTGGCATCAATCAAACCCTGCGCTGCGAGATGACTGACAACGGCGCAAGCGTCTTCTACATCCACTTCGCCCCATTTCAGGTGCAGCGCTTGACGATAGGCACGGCCATAGCCGGTGCTGCCGCGATAGTTCAGATCGGCCACGGCAAAGCCGCGCTGCGTCCAGTACTGAATACGTGGATCGAGCATCGGGTAGCAAGCCGAGGTTGGGCCACCGTGGATAAACACCACCAGCGGCGGCGCAGCCTGTGCGTTCATTGCCGGGTAGAAAAAACCATGTGCCTCGCCGTCCCCTGAAGGGTAACGCAGGGTCTGCGGGTAGCTGATCTGATCAGCAGGCAAAGGTGCAACGCCGCCGGCCAGAACACTCAGGTGTTTGTCGCTTCGACGAATGGCAATCACGGCCGAGGGGCTGACGGGCGATGCGGCGATGCAATAGATGAACGCGTCATCCAGCGCCAGACTGCGGAAGCGGCTGTACTCCCCCGTGAAGTCTTCAACAGTGCCATCGGCTAAACGCAAACCCAGACGTCCGAATCCGGCCTGTGTCCAACTGGCCAGATAGTTCTGCTCCCCCAGCGGTAACCAG
This sequence comes from Pseudomonas sp. 2024-210, assembly GCF_045062345.1. Lineage (NCBI taxonomy): Bacteria > Pseudomonadati > Pseudomonadota > Gammaproteobacteria > Pseudomonadales > Pseudomonadaceae > Pseudomonas > Pseudomonas sp. 2024-210. Next base: position 47,107 of record NZ_JBJGEJ010000016.1, read on the forward strand.
GTGCTGGCGCCTAATTGCCAAGGTGCCGGTGCATGGTCGGCGGCGCTGGCGGGAGCGGGCACCAGCCCTTCGCCGGACTCAGCCCAAGGCTGCCAGAAGCCCGCCCGGTCGGTAAGGCAATGCAGCCTGTTGTGTTGGTCAAAGCGTGGCTGTTGCAGTGACTCTTCACTTAAGTCACCGGCAATACAGTGAGCGGCATTCCAGTGACCGTCGACTTGCCCTTCGGCCAGCATCAAACGTGTAGCGGTCCAGGGTTGGTGCGGGCGGCTCCATTCGATCCAGGCCAGACGCTGACCGTCCGGGCTTAAGGTGGGTGCCGCGTAGAAGTCCGCGCCCTCGGCCAGTACCTGACGCTCAAGCGTGCTTGCATGAATGCTGACCAGCCGGTGCTGATCGGCCTGTTCTTCGACTGCAAGTACCCGCCCATCAAACCATTGCACATCACCATAACGGCACGTGCCCGTCGTCAGCGCCTGTGGTGCGCTGCCGTCCAGTGCCTGACGGTACAGTTGCTGGTCGGCTTCATTGACGAACACCACCCCGTCATCGCTCAGGCAGAAGGCGCCGCCACCATATTCGTAGACCCGGCTGCGCACGCTGAAACCCGCAGGCGTCAGGCAGCGGGCCTGGCCATCGCACCAGTGCCAGAGGCGGCAAGCCGCGTCCTGGGGCCGGTATTCATTCCAGAACAGGCCCGCAGCGCCGACCCTCAGTTCAGCGAAATCGATCCCTGCGGCGACAGCGAGTTCGGCGCTGAACGGTTCAGCCTTTGGCGATGAGACGGGAGTTTCGTTCATTTCGGAAGGCCAGTTGTTCGATGGTCTGAGTGGCGTGCTCGGCTTCTTCACGCGCCTTGAGAATCAGGTCATGCTGTGGCGACTTGCTGCACACCGGGTCTGCGTTACTGGCATCGCCCGTGAGCATAAAGGCCTGACAACGACAGCCGCCGAAGTCCTTTTCTTTTTCGTCACACGAGCGGCAAGGCTCGGGCATCCAGTCGTAACCGCGAAAACGGTTGAAGCCAAACGAGTCGTACCAAATGTGCTGCATGCTGTGATCGCGCACGTTGGGGAACTCGACCGGCATTTGCCGTGCGCCGTGGCACGGCAGTGCTGTGCCGTCAGGGGTGACTGTCAAAAAGATACTGCCCCAGCCATTCATGCAGGCTTTAGGGCGTTCTTCGTAATAGTCCGGGGTGACAAATATCAGCTTGCAGGGATGGCCTTCGGCTTCAAGTTTGGCCCGGTATTCGTTAGTGATGCGTTCAGCCCGGACAAGCTGCTCTTTGGTCGGCAGCAAGCCGACGCGGTTCAGCTGCGCCCAGCCGTAGAACTGGCAAGTGGCAAGCTCCACGAAGTCGGCCTCAAGGGCGATGCACAGCTCGATGATGCGGTCGATCTTGTCGATGTTGTGCCGATGGGTCACAAAGTTCAGCACCATCGGATAGCCGTGGGCTTTCACGGCGCGGGCCATTTCGAGCTTTTGCGCGAAGGCTTTTTTTGAACCGGCCAGCAGGTTGTTGACCTGTTCGTCGCTGGCTTGAAAGCTGATCTGGATATGGTCCAGTCCGGCCTTTTTGAAATCGCTGATTTTTTGCTCGGTGAGGCCGATGCCCGAGGTAATCAGGTTGGTGTAAAAACCCAGTTTGCGGGCCTCTGCGATCAGTTCGGCCAAGTCCTGGCGCACCAGGGGTTCGCCGCCGGAGAAGCCCAACTGCGCTGCGCCCATTTCCCGCGCCTCGCGAAACACTTTGATCCACTGTTCAGTCGTCAGCTCTTTGCCTTGCTGGGCAAAGTCCAGCGGGTTGGAACAGTACGGACATTGCAGCGGGCAGCGATACGTCAGCTCGGCCAGCAGCCACAGCGGCAGACCGACTTCGGGTTTGGGTGGCAGCGCCATCGGGCTTTCAGACAAGTTCGATCCAGTGCTCTGCACGAGCGACCTCCATAAATTGCTCGATGTCTGCGCCGAGCTCGGGTACGCCGGGGAACTGTTTGTCCAGTTCGCCGATGACAGCGGCAACGTCGCGCTGGCCATCAATCAGACCACCGATCAAGGCTGCGCTGTCGTTGAGTTTGATCATGCCTTCGGGGTATAGCAGCACGTGGCCTTTTTGCGCCGGCTCGTATTGAAAGCGGTAGCCGGGGCGCCAGGTCGGGATCTTGCTGCGATCGAAGCTCATAGAGTGATTCCTTTGTGCCAGACACGTTGGTCGGTCACGCTGTGATAAGGCGGGCGACCCAGCTCGTAGGCCATGGTCATGGCATCGAGCATGCTCCACAAAATGTCCAGTTTGAACTGGAGAATTTCCAGCATGCGCTGCTGGCCTTCGTAAGTGGTGTAGTGCTGCAAAGTGATCGCCAGACCATGTTCGACGTCGCGGCGGGCTTGGCCCAGACGCGTGCGGAAATACTCATAACCGGCCGGATCGATCCACGGGTAATGCTGCGGCCAGCTGTCCAGACGAGACTGGTGAATCTGCGGCGCGAACATTTCGGTGAGCGAGCTGCTGGCGGCTTCTTCCCACGTGGCGCGACGGGCGAAGTTGACATAAGCGTCTACCGCAAAACGAACACCCGGCAGTACCAGTTCCTGAGAGCGTAGTTGATCCGGGTCCAGGCCAACGGCTTGCCCCAATCGCAGCCAAGCTTCGATGCCGCCGTCTTCACCGGGAGCGCCGTCGTGGTCGATCATGCGTTGAATCCACTCGCGGCGCACTTCCCGGTCAGGGCAGTTGGCGAGGATGGCGGCGTCTTTAAGCGGGATGTTGACCTGATAGTAATAGCGGTTGGCGACCCAGCCCTGAATCTGCTCGCGGGTCGCGCGGCCTTCATACATCGCCACCTGATACGGGTGATAGATGTGGTAATACGCGCCTTTGGCCCGCAGTGCGGCTTCGAACTCGGCGGTGGAGAGAGGGGCTTGGGTCATGGTGCCTCCAAATTAATTGGTTTTGCCTTCGTAGCAGCTGCCGAAGGCTGCGTTGGGCGGCAAAGCCGTCCTGAAATCAGACCGCGCGGTTTATCAGTTAAACCAGATATGCCTTTCTACGATTGCTTCGCAACCGGACGCAGCCTACGGCAGCTGCTACGGATCGTTTTGTTTACAGCTCGATGCTCATGCCATCAAAGGCGACTTCAACACCCCGGCGGGCCAGTTCGGCGCGCTCGGCAGAGTCTTCATTGAGGATCGGGTTGGTGTTGTTGATATGGATCAGCACCTTGCGTTGCTCTGGCAATTGCTCAAGCACTTCGAGCATGCCGCCGGGGCCGTTTTGGGCGAGATGACCCATTTCACGACCAGTGCGTGTACCGACGCCACGGCGCTGCATTTCATCGTCGTCCCACATCGTGCCGTCCACCAATAGGCAATCGCTGCCTGCCATGATTTCCAGCAACGGCGCATCGACTTTGCCCAGGCCCGGTGCGTAGAACAGTTTGCCGCCGGTACGCAGGTCTTCAACGATCAAGCCGATGTTATCGCCCGGATGCGGGTCGAAGCGGTGCGGCGAGTACGGCGGCGCTGCGCTGCGCAAAGGCAACGGGCTGAAGCGCAGGTTCGGGCAGGCGGGGATGGTGAATGAGCCTTCCAGCTCAATACGGTGCCAGTTCAGGCCGCCGTTCCAGTGCTTGAGCATGTTGAATAACGGGAAGCCGGTGCTCAGGTCTTCATGCACCATGTCGGTACACCACACATCGTGCGGGCAACCTTCTCGCAGGCTCAGCAGGCCGGTGGTGTGATCGATCTGGCTGTCCATCAAAATGATGGCGCTGATCCCGGTATCACGCAGCGCGCGGCCCGGTTGCATCGGGGCAAAGCTCTGCAATTGCGCACGGATGTCGGGCGAGGTGTTGCACAGTACCCAGTTGACGCCGTCATCGGAGAGGGCAATCGATGATTGGGTGCGTGCCTTGGCGTTCAGCGTGCCATCGCGAAAACCCGCGCAGTTGACGCAGTTACAGTTCCACTGCGGGAAACCACCGCCTGCGGCGGAACCTAGAATCTGGACAAACATGGCGTGTTCTCTTGCAAATCTGAAAATAAAAACGCCCCGGCGAACCGAGGCGTTGGGTTGCTCTGCTCAGCGCTCTATGGAAGAGCCAAAACAGATCAACGGCTTGCGAAGTACATGGTGACTTCAAAGCCAATACGCAGGTCGGTGTAAGCAGGTTTAGTCCAAGCCATTTCGTGACTCCTTCTACAGGTGGGTGAATAGGTGTCTCTTGATTACTCCAGCTCCCGGGGAAGCTGTTCAAAAGCTTAGGTGGCTATGTTACTAAATTTGACGCTTTTTGAACGCCTGATGTTGAAGAAAGCTCATTGCAGGGTTGGTAACGATCCGCTTCTTCTTTGATAAAACGGTTCAGGCGCTGCGTGTGTTGCTAAACACAGCCAGCCATTTTCGGTTTGGGCAATGCGCTGTGATGCAGACAGTGTAGTGGCCTGATCCAGCGCCATAAGCGCGTTGTAGAGGGTTGTCAGGTAATCCGACGGATGGCCAGCCAGCTTGGCTTGCCACAGAAGCTCTGCGGCCTGGAGCGCCCCCAGTGACGCGCTCGAAAATTGTTGTGCCAAGGAGGTTCGCGCTTGCGTGAAAGAAGTTTCATCCAGCGCGGCGATCAATCTCGGTAACTCGGCGATAAACGCCTCGATGTGCGCATAGATTTCAGCCGCAGAGGCGTGAGGTGATTGCACGCCAAACAGCAGGCCGGTTTGGCCGTTAATTTGCCGCAGGTCGCTGAATACGGCATAGCCCAGTTGTAACTCAACCCGTAGTTGCTGATAGAACGGTGTTTGGGCCAGATGCGCGAGCAACCGCCACGCGGCTTCGTCAGCCAGATGGCCGATGGGGGCCGGGCAATACACCAACAAAGCCTGTTCGCTGGAGTCGCCGGGTTCGATGTGCCAAGTGTGCTGCAGCGCTGGCGGCTCTGAATGCTGCGCCTTTGGCGTGCCAGGGACTTTGCTCAAAACACTGGTCAGTGCAGCTTGGGTCGATGCGGGTAAGGCGACGGCTAACCCTTCCCATTGTGCGGTGGCCCAGCACGGCTCAAGATCGCTGACCTTGGGCGCCGTACCCTGTTGATGGATCTCGGGCAGACGCTTGAGCAGGTTGCGAATGGGCATCAGGGTCGGCGCGGGTGCAGCGTCGTTTGCACCCGGCGCGACGAGTGAGCGAAGCGCGTGCTCCAGAAGGGTGGGCATGGGCGTGTGAAAGCCTTGCATCTTGAGCAGCAAGCCAGTGCCAGATGAGCTCAATGCCAGCTCGACTCCCGCCTGGCGCGCATCCTGTTGCAGTGAGCGCAAGCTGCTTTGCAGACGCATCAGCAGCGGGTCGTCCAATTGCCCCGGCAGGCTCCAGCGCAAATAAATCGACGCCTCTGTGTTTTGCGCCGCAATGGCTGAGCTGAAACTCATGGCAGACGGGGCACGGCGATCTCGCAACCGATCTTGCGCAAAGGTGCGCAAGCCTCGATGCGCGCTGGTCTGCCCACGAATCAAGCCTGCGCTGACGGGCTCGTCCGGCACCTTGAGAAACGGGTTCGGCGCAGGCAATTGCCAGTCGTGTGCTGACCCATGACGCGCTGGGGGTTGCATCTGTTGCAGGGCGCTTTTGAGTGCGGTGACGCCTTGATCCGACAGCTGGAGAGCGTGTTGCTCTGCGTCACGGCGGGCCAGTTCCAATGCACCACTAACGGCTTGCTGACGCTGTTGCAGCCGATGGTATTCGTCGCGCAGGGTCGGCCATTCGGCTTGAGCACTGAAGAACGACAGCCAGTCGTAAAACGTGTCCCGAATTCTGGAAGCGTGTTGCGCAATGTCTCTGGCAGCACTGAACTCGATTTGCAGCAGTGCCTGACTGTCGAACTGATAAACAGGACTGGCTTTGAGGGTGTCGATCAGGTGTTGCTGGCGTAATGCTGCGACGAGTCCGCCCGGCTTGTCGGCGTTTATCCAGTGACAGAGAAACCCCAGTGCCTGAGCCGACTCGGGTGGCAACGGGTCTAAGGCAAACATTAGGCTCAGGTGCTGCCCGTCTATGTGTTGATAGGCGTGTTCACCTGTGCTCATCAGAGCGGGCGGGGCGATGTGCGGTACGGCTGTGCCGGTGCGCAACACGGCACTGGAGTGCTCGGCCAATGCTTCCAGTTCAGACACTGTTTGCGGGCCAACCAAACTGAGGGTCATTTGCCCGGTTTGGTAGAACTGTTGATAAAAATCCTGCAAGGCCTGCTGAAAGCTCGGGCGGGGGATCGGCAGGCTGTAACGATTGCCAGCATGAAAAGCCCTGAGCGGGTGCGCCGGGTTCAGCGCTTGCAGCCGCGCCAGTTGGCGCTGGGCCGATGGCTCACGGGTCCAGGCGATAAACTCGGCGTGCAGCACTTCGCGTTCGCGCAGTTGCGTTTCTTTGTTCATGCTCGGGTGGGCGAGCATGTCGCACAAGCGTTCGAGGCCACCGGCAAAAGCGCTGGGCGGGAGTTCGAAAAAGAAGTCGGTATGGCGCTCGCTGGTTCTTGCGTTGACTTGACCGCCGTGACGCTGCACGTAGGCCATCAGATTGTCTTGGGCGGCAAAGCGCTCAGTGCCGAGAAACAGCAGATGTTCCAAAAAGTGCGCCAGCCCCGGCCAAGCCGCGGGCACATCGTGGCTGCCTGCTGCTACGCGCAACACGGCTGCACAGCGATTGAGGCGCGGTTCTTGGCGCACAGAAAGGGTGAGACCGTTATTCAGGGTCAAACGTTGGGCGTGAGGGTGGTTCAGCGCAGGCATGGGCACTTCCGCAACAGAGAAGTACCTATGCTAGCGGATCAGCGCTTGGTCAGCTCGTTGTAAAGTTCGGGCCGACGGTCAGCCAGGTAAAAATTACCGTCTTTAGCGTCGAGCAAATGCTGACTGTCTAGCGTGGCCTCAATCAACATTTCATCGTCCTGAGCCAGTGCGATCTGTGAGCCATTAGGCGCTGCGATACTGCTATGGCCGCAGTACTGAATGTCGCCTTCGTGCCCGCAATAGTTGGCATAGGCCACATAACACTGATTCTCGAAGGCGCGGCTGCGCACAGTGACATCCGCAATGAAGTCGTAAGGCGCCATGTTGGCCGTCGGCACCACAATCAACTCAGCCCCGGCCAAGGCCAGGCGTCGGGCATTTTCGGGAAATTCGAGGTCATAACAAATCAGCAAGCCAAGCTTCCAGCCTTCAAGATCGAAGACCGGGAAAGCATCTGGCCCTGGACTGAACATCGTACGATCTAGCTCACCAAACAGATGGGTTTTACGGTAGTTGCACAGGCTTTGACCGTGGGCATCAATCAATTGCACGCTGTTGTAAATGTGCCCGTCTTCGGCGCGTTCGGGGTAGCCGTAAACGATGGCCATGTTATTGGCTTTCGCCAACTTGGCAATGTGCTGTGCAGCTTCGCCGTCCTGAGCTTGCGCGAGCTCGGCGACGGCTTTGGCGCCGATGTTGTAACCCGTGAGAAACATTTCGGGCAGCACCAGCAAGTCGACCGTGTCTTTAGCCTGCAAGACGATAGCCTGCAGGCGTTGCAGATTACCCGCGACGTCCAGTGGTAAAGGCGGGCATTGATAAAGCGCGACGCGCATAAAGTGCTCCTTCTGGGGGGCGAATCAATCCGGCAAGGCGATGGGACCAATATCATTAAACACATCGCCAGGGCCGGGGTTTGCGGCGTGGGTACTGCCGCCGAAGTGGGTCATGATGCCCCATACCGCGTTCAATGAGGTCTGTACCGCACCTTCGACCCATGCGGGTGTCCAGGACACATCATCTCCGGCAATAAAAATGCCCCGTTGTTCCTGTGGGAAATCCTGCTGCATAAAGTGCGCGTACATGCGCTGGTTGTAACGATAGTGCCCCGGCAGCGCACCTTTAAAGGCGCCGAGAAAGTGCGGGTCAGCTTCCCATGACACGGTGATCGGGTCGCCAATGATGCGGCTGGCAATATCCACCTTCGGGTAGATCTTCTTCAGCGAATCCAGCGCCAGCTTGACGCGTTTTTCGACAGGATGCGGCAGCATTTTCAGAGCATCGCTCATCCACGAATACGACAGGCAGATCACACCTGGTTTATCGTCGCCGTGATCAAACAGGTAAGTGCCGCGGGTGAGCCGATCGGTCAGCGTCATGCTCATCAGGTCGCGGCCAGTCTCCGGGTCTTTGTCTTTCCAGAAAGGGCGATCAACCATGACGAACGTTTTCGACGATTGCATGTAGCGTGTACGGTCCAGCGCCATCCACACTTTTTGTGAGAACAGCGACTCTTCGCACTCAATTTGTGTGGTCAGCAGCCAACTTTGGCAGGTGACCAGAACCGCTTCGTAAGGACGGGTGACACCAAGATTGTCGGTGACCGAAAACTGACCGTCGGCACTGCGGCTGATGCTTTTGACCCCGGTACGCGGCGCTCCGTGGTGCAGCGAGCTAAGGCTGGTGCCTTCGGGCCAGTGGGCGCAGCGTTCAGGCGCGTGACGCCAGATGCCCAGTGGCACTTGTTCTACGCCACCTACCACGAGGTGTTGATGATCGTCGCAGTTGGTCATGACCACGCGGAAAATTTCGAGCATGGAGTTGGGGAAGTCAGAGTCCCAGCCGCCTGTGCCGAACCCGACTTGGCCAAACACTTCGCGATGCTGGAACGACAACTTGGCAAAGGCTTTTGAGGTCGCGACGAAGTCGTAAAACGTGCGGTCATCCCACAGCGGCACCAGCGTGTTCCACAATTCTTTCAGGCGAGGCACGTCACGGTCACGGATCGCTTGCTGAATATCGCCAAAGCGTGAACCTGCTTCTAGTGCATCTGCCCAGGCGTCGGCTACCTCCTGGAACAGCGCAGGCAAGTCCGAGAGTTTTTGGGCGTAGAAGGTTTGGCCTTCAAGGTCAATCACTGTGCTGCCTGACGCGGGGGTAAGCGGGTTAGGGAAGGGTTTGGTTTCCAGCCCCAGCTTATCGACGTAGTGGTAAAACGCAGTTGAAGACACCGGGAAGCGCATACCGCCCAGTTCAGCGATCACCCCTTCGCTGCCTTCAAAGGCTTGTGAGCGCAGACGCCCGCCCATTTTCGAGGCTTCATACACCACGGGCTTGAGGCCCAGCTTCATCAATTCGTAGGCCGCCACCATGCCGGCCATGCCCGCACCGACAATAGCCACCTCAGCACCCAGTTTCTCTACGGGAATACTGCCCAAGCCCGCCGGGTGTTCGATCCAGTCATCAAACGCGAAGGGGAAGTCCGGGCCGAAGATGGTGACGGGTTTTTTGCCGTCCAGAGGGTGACGATTCTTCTTGTTCATGGCTGACCTTGGTGGCGACCCGCGCATAACGCTGAGTATAGGAAAAGACAGGCACCATGATAGGGAGCGTAGAACTCGTTAATAAGACGCAAACTGTCGTCGTAATGGCTTATTTTTAGTCAATATGACGAGATGGGCAGTAGTAATGCGTTATCCGCGATCCACTTTGCTGCTGAGAATGATCGACGTTGTGGTTTTTTCGACGCCTTCAACGCTGCCGATCTGATCAAGCAATTGGTCCAGTTGCTCGGGGGAGTCGCTGCGCAGCCATGCCACGTAGTCGAACTCACCGCTCACCGCACACAGCTGTTGCACCTGAGCCATTGCGCTTAAGCGCCGCACCACATCCTTACCAGAGCGTGGCTGCACCGTAATCCCGACGTAAGCTTGCAGACCGCCATCAATCAGACGCTGGCCCAAACGCACGCCGTATCCTGTGATGACTCGGGTCTTCTCCAGTCGTGCCAGACGCGAAGTCACCGTTGTGCGCGCAATGCCCAACTGACGAGCCAGCATCGCCACGCTTTCACGGGCATTGAGCTGCAAGGCGGCAATCAATTGACGGTCGATTTCATCCAGCGCGGGTGGGCGGGTATCGGACAAGGGACGTTCCTGTGGCATGAGCGATGTGGATGTTCATGGTACAGGGCTGTCAATGATTGTGCTTTGCAGCTGAGCGGGCCAATGCAAGCAAGCTCTCCCAAGTTCACTTACGTGGCAATCAGGCACTCACAACGATTGATCCCAGTTAGTCATCAGGAAACTGAACACAGCAAACGCAATAAACATAATCAAAAACACATGTCCCTTTTTAACTTTGCTCTTCATGCCATCTCCTTTAGGTTCCGCGCCCTCTTTTATGCCTGACCCATGCCAGACACTTAGAATCCGAGGCCGGAAAACGTCATATGCCATTGTGTGGTGGGCCCGCAAATCACTTCTCACGGCCCTCATCTAAAAGGCCGCTTCTGTAACTTCCGATATCAAATCCTGAGGGCCTGCGAGCCTTGTGCGAACGCTGCACAGCGTTGAACTCTAGCCTATTTATATTTTTTTTCCCGTGCGCACAAAGCGTCGAGATCTGTCCTGCGCACACACAGGGCATGGAAGGGCCGTTGAGGTGTAGCCATAGGGGAGGGGATTGCGGGGTGTTGGCGAACCAGCACTTTGCCTGCTGGGTACACATGTCGCGTAGGACTGTAAAAACAGTCTCCACTCCAGAAACACGAAAGCCGCGCAGTGCGCGGCTTTGAGTATGGTGGGCCCAGTAGGACTCGAACCTACGACCAAGGGATTATGAGTCCCCTGCTCTAACCAACTGAGCTATAGGCCCTCAGTAGGTCGCGGATTATAACGATGGTTTAGCGCCAGTGCTATCCGAAAAGTCTGAAAAAGACATACGAAGAAAGGAAGCTGCGAATTCATCCGCCGATAACGGCACGCTGACGAGGTATCCCTGGATTTGTTCGCAGCCTTCTTTGGCCAGGAAATCCTGTTGTGCCTGGGTTTCTACACCTTCGGCGATGATGGTCAGCTGCATGCTGCGCCCCAGTGCAATGATGGCGCGGACGATGGCGACATCATCGGCATCATCCGGGAGCCCGCGGATAAAGGACTGGTCGATTTTCAGCGTGTTGAGCGGTAAACGTTTGAGGTAACTGAGGGAGGAATACCCGGTGCCGAAGTCATCAATGGCCAGTTGCACGCCGAGCTGCTTGAGCTTATGCAAGACGTCAAGCGCTTCTTCGGTTTGACTCATGATGAAGTTTTCGGTGATTTCCAGTTGTAATGCGTCTGGCTCAAGGGCGTAACTTCTGAGCAGTTCTTGAATGCGTGCAAGCAGTGCGGGTTGGCGCAGTTGTGTGCCTGACAAGTTGACGGACACGGGGCCGAAGGGTTCATACAGTTGCTTCCAGGCATTTAATTGATGGCACGTGTGCTCAAGCACCCAATCGCCGATGGGAATGATCATGCCGTTTTCTTCGGCCAGAGCGATAAAGCGATCAGGCGGGATGTTTCCCAGTTCGGGATGATTCCATCGAATCAGTGCTTCAGCGCCCACCAGGCTATGGTCTGTCAGGCTGATTTTGGGTTGATAAGACAATGACAATTGGCCCCGTTCCAGCGCGCGTCGCAGTTCTTGTTCAAGCAGGACTCGCGCACTGGCTTGGGCAGTCAGGTCACGGGTGTAGCGTTCAATACGATTGCGCCCTTTAAGCTTTGAGCGGTACATCGCCGCATCGGCGTTTTTGACCAGAGTGGCGACGTCGGTTCCGTCATCGGGGTAGATGCTGGCGCCGATGCTGGCACTGATAAAAAGCTCATGCTCACCTGCAACAAAGGGGGCGTTGAAACAAGCCAGCAGTTTGTTGGCAATCAGTTCTGCATCGCTGGGGCTCTTTAGTGCCGGTAGTAGGATGATGAACTCGTCCCCACCTTGGCGGGCCACCGTGTCGATGTCGCGCAACTGCTCTTTCAGGCGGGAAGCGATAGCATTGAGCAACAAGTCGCCAATGGGATGGCCAAGGCTGTCGTTGATATTTTTGAAGCGGTCCAGATCGAGAAATAATACGGCACCTTGCTGGCCATACCGATCGGGTTGGCTGAGCGCCTGTTGCAACCGATTTTCAAACAGCAAGCGGTTGGGGAGGTTAGTCAGCGGGTCATGGTGTGCCTGATGATCGAGGCGGTCTTGTGCGTGTTTGAGGCTGGAGATATCAGCAAAAACGGCCACGAAATGGGTAATTTGATGGTCGCTGCCGTATACCGCGCTGATGGTCATCCAGCAAGGGTAAGTTTCGCCATTTTTACGCTTGTTGCAGATTTCGCCCTGCCAGTGGCCTTCGTTGGACAGCTGATGCCACATCGAGACGTAGAAGGCGCTGTCGTGCTGCCCTGACGCCATTAAGCGTGAAGATTGGCCCAGAGCTTCGCTCTCGCTAAAGCCGGTGATTTCTGTAAAAGCACGATTGACCGCGGTGATGCGCTGCTGCAGATCAGTGAAGATGATGCCTTCAGCTGTGCTGTCAAACACCGTTGCCGTTTGCAGGAGTTTTTCCTGCATGAGCTGGCTTTCGGTGATGTCGCGGGCGATGGTCAGCATGCAGTCTTCGGTGCCAATCATCAGGGGGCGAGCGGATATCTCGCAGAGCAATATGCGTCCGTCCTTGTGCCGCATGCTGCACCGGAAGTCGCGGACAAAGCCCTGTTGATCAAGCAGGGCCAGCAACTCAAGTCGCTGCTGCGGATCGGCCCATAACCTTAGCTCAAGTGTTGAGCGGTACAGTACGTCTGAGTTGCTGTAGCCCATGGTTTGACTAAAGCCTTCGTTGACTTCGATTAACAGGCCATCGCGTTGTCGGGTCAGTAAAAGGCCATCAGGCGATACATGAAAGGCTCTAGCGAACTTTGCCTCAGAGAGGAGCAATGCTTCTTCGGTCTCTTTTGTTTGACTGATGTTGATCATCAAACCGCGCAGTACGGGTTGTTGGTTGTGGGTCGTAATGCTAACTATGTCTCTTATCCACAAGGTTTTGCCGTGCGCGGTGATGACGCGATAGTCAACGCTATGATCGCGTCCGTTACTGATCTCCTCATCGCAATAAGCGTGAACCCACGGCAGGTCATCGGGCTGAACAAGACGGCTCCTGAAACCCTCAAGTAGCCAGTCGCTGAGAGGATAGCCGAGCAAAGCTTCTGCCTGTGGAGACACGTAACTGTAGGTGTAATTATCCAGACGTACTTCCCACGAAATCGCGCCAAGGCTTTCTATCAGGCCTCTGTAGTGATATTCGCTGCTGCGTAGCGCTTGCTCTAGGGCAATGCGTCGAGAGATTTCAGTGCTCAGGCGGCGATTGATGCGAATGACAACGATCAGCACGGTCATCAGGAGCAAGACGCCAGGCAGGGCATAGGTCAGCAGGGTATGCCACACCGGGGAGTAGTCGCTTGTGGAGCCTATCCAGCGTTCTTGTATGACCTGTGTCTCGGCGGGGGTGATGTCAGCCAATACTTTGTCGAGAATTCCTGTCCATAGAGGCTCGTCTTTAGGGGTGGCCATCGCCAGCTGGTACCGATAGGGCGTTTCGCCACTTACATAAAGGCCGTGGAGCTTGAGTTGGCGCAGGCTCCATACACTGGAGGCCAAGTCCCCGACCATGGCATCCACTTGATCGGTGGCTAACGCCTGAAGAGCAGAACTTACGTTGGGAAGCGCGACGATGTTCAAGTCAGGATGCTGGGCTTGAAGCAATTCATGGGGTGCATAGTCTTCGACCACCGCGACTTTGAGGCCATACAGTTCTTTGATGCTGTGAGGCGCCGGTCCGCCCTTGTGGGCGAGGATAACGATGGGGAAATCTAGATAGGGGCGGGTGAACGCAAGGCTTTTTTGGCGTTCGGGAGTCGACATGATGCCGGGTAGCCAATCGACTTTATTGGCTTTGGCCATTTCCAGGACGTTGCCCCAGCTATAGGGCTCTACCGGTTGGGTGGCTATGCCCAGACGCTCTTCGATCAATGCCACATAGTCAGCGGCCAGACCTGTGTAGCGGCCATCCTGGTTACGGAACTCGAAGGGTGGCCATGTCGCATCAATGCCAAGACGCAGTTGTGGGTGGTCGTCGAGCCAGTGCTGTTCTTCATCAGTGAGCGTTAAGGCGCCAACGTCAGTCGTCCAAGCAATAAATGACAGGAACAGGGCAGCAAGCGATCGTGGCATGCGCTTCTCGAAATACACTCGGGTGCAAGGAGTGTAGTCGGACTGTAGCGCGGGGGAAGGGTATCAGGCATAAAACAAAACCCCCGGCAGGGCCGGGGGTTTTGGTCTTACTCGTCGAGGAAGGAGCGTAGATGCTCGCTTCTCGTCGGGTGGCGTAGCTTGCGCAACGCCTTGGCTTCGATCTGACGAATACGCTCACGGGTAACGTCGAACTGTTTACCAACCTCCTCAAGGGTGTGGTCGGTATTCATGTCGATACCGAAACGCATGCGCAGTACCTTGGCTTCACGGGCCGTGAGGCCGCCGAGTACGTCGCGTGTCGCTTCTTTAAGGCTCTCAACGGTGGCTACATCGATTGGCGACTGCATAGTCGAGTCTTCGATGAAGTCGCCCAGATGGGAGTCTTCGTCATCACCGATCGGGGTTTCCATGGAGATCGGCTCTTTAGCGATCTTCAATACCTTACGGATTTTATCCTCAGGCATTTCCATGCGTTCGCCCAACTCTTCCGGGGTCGGTTCACGGCCCATTTCCTGCAGCATCTGGCGGGAAATACGGTTGAGCTTGTTGATCGTCTCGATCATGTGCACCGGAATACGGATGGTGCGGGCCTGGTCGGCGATCGAGCGAGTGATCGCCTGACGGATCCACCAGGTGGCATAAGTCGAGAATTTGTAGCCGCGACGGTATTCAAACTTGTCTACCGCTTTCATCAAGCCGATGTTGCCTTCCTGGATCAGGTCGAGGAACTGCAAGCCACGGTTGGTGTACTTCTTGGCGATGGAAATCACCAGACGCAAGTTGGCTTCAACCATTTCTTTCTTCGCGCGGCGGGCTTTCGCCTCACCGATCGACATGCGACGGTTGATGTCCTTGATCTCGGCAATCTTCAGGCCAGTTTCAGCCTCCAGAGCAGACAGCTTTTGCTGGCAACGGATGATGTCCGGCTGCAGGCGACCAATGGCTTCAGCGTATTTGCTTTTACCTTTGGCCAGGCCTTCGCTCCAGCTTTCGTCAACTTCATGGCCTGGAAACAGGCGCAGGAAATCAGTACGCGGCATACGTGCATCACGTACACACAGCTGCATGATGGCGCGCTCTTGTGCCCGCAGGCGCTCCAGAGCGCTGCGCACACGTTCAACCAGGCCTTCGAATTGCTTCGGGACCAGCTTGATCGGCATGAACAGCTCAGCCAGCGCAACCAGCTCGGCAATTGCCTGCTTGCTGTCGCGACCGTGCTTTTTCAGTGCCTTGCGCGTGATTTCCATCTGGTCAGAGACGGCGCCGAAGCGCTGTGCTGCGATGATCGGGTCAGGGCCGCTTTCGACCTCTTCCTCTTCGTCGCTGCTCTCTTCCTTTTCGTCTTCTTCGTCATCACCTTCGGCTTTAACCTTAGGGTCGACAGGAGGCGGCACTTCGGCTGCGGGCGGCGCAATACCGTCGTCCGGGTCGATATAACCACTCAGAACGTCGGACAGGCGACCACCTTCGGTGGTGACGCGAGTGTACTCGGAGAGAATATGGTCAACCGTGCCAGGGAAGTGCGCGATTGCGCCCATCACTTCACGGATGCCTTCTTCGATACGCTTGGCGATTTCAATTTCGCCTTCACGTGTCAGCAGTTCTACCGTGCCCATTTCACGCATATACATGCGTACAGGGTCGGTAGTACGACCAATGTCGGTCTCTACTGCCGCCAACGCTGCAGCTGCTTCTTCAGCAGCTGCCTCGTCGGTGTCGGCATCGGCCAACATAAGGGCGTCCGCATCCGGAGCACTCTCGTGTACGGGGATCCCCATGTCATTAATCATGCGGATGATGTCTTCCACTTGCTCCGGATCTGAAATATCTTCGGGCAGGTGGTCGTTGACCTCTGCGTAAGTCAGATACTTCTGCTCACGGCCGAGGGTGATCAACTCTTTGATACGAGACTGCTGTTGCGCTTTTCCGGACATAACACCCTATCCACTGAAGGTCTTGGCGGGCAAAAAAACAAGCCGAGGATTATACCTTAGCTATGACCTCACGCGCCAGTTGAGGTCGGGTTTGATGCGCAATTGTTACGACCAAGAAGGTCAAGTAACTGTTGCTTCTCCTCACTACTTAGCTCGCCTTGACGTGCTTTTCGAAGAAGTTGCTCTAAATTTCGCTCGCGTTGGCGAGCTGACAAGCTAGTTATGGTGTCAAAAAACTGTTGTTCAAGGTTGTCGGCATCAATTAGCCATTCCTTTTCCAGCAGTCTTTGTAGCAATCGGCCTTGCTCTGTCCCGTGCCAGCGGGACAACAACTGTATAGAGCTTAGCTTAGGATTTTTCTGTACGGCCTCTACCAGAGCAATCAGCAGTTGATTATTTGTCTGGTCTTCTGCGGCAAAGTGCCCCGCATCTTCAACTTTTTTTGCCAGTTGTGGATGGTGCAACAGAGTCCGCAAGGCCGTTAGCGTGGGAGGCTCTACCCCGACTGGGATCCAGGCTTGCTCCCGCTCCCCGCCGCGTTTGCCTTTTTTGTCCCAGGGTTTGTTTTCCCATTTCTTGCCGCCAGCGCCGGGTTTCTTGGGTGTCCATTCCTGTTGAGGGACGTAGGCATCCGGTTGCTGGAAGTCGCTGTAATCGGGCATGGCATCGTAATCAATGCCTGGGTCATAGGCTGTTTGAGGCGGCGGGGGGGCTTTTTGTGCCAGCTGGCTTACGGTTTCGCTGGTCAGGCCAGTGATCTCGCTCAGGCGTTGGCGCATCAAAGTCCGAAGGTTGGCGCCGGGTACTTTATCGATCAGCGGTGCTGCCAAGGTGGCCATATGAGCCTTGCCTTCGAGCGAGCGTGGATCGGCCTCTTCGGTCAGTTGCTGGAAGAAGTAATCGGCCAGCGGTTGTGCGTGCTGGTTGATTCGGGCCTTGAAGGCATCGGTGCCTTCGGAGCGTACGAGAGTGTCCGGGTCTTCGCCTTCAGGCAGAAAGAGAAACCGTGCGCGTCGGCCGTCTTGCAGGCATGGCAGTGTCGCTTCAAGTGCGCGCCAGGCGGCATTGCGACCGGCCTGATCACCGTCAAAGCAGAACAATACGCTGGGCACCACCCGAAACAGGCGCTTCATGTGCTCTTCGCTGGTGGCGGTACCCAGCGTGGCCACCGCGTTGCGCAAGCCTTGCTGGGCGAGTGCGATGACGTCCATGTAGCCTTCAACCACAATGATTTCGTCGAGGCTGCGGTTAAACTTGCGCGCTTCGAACAGCCCGTATAACTCTTGGCCTTTGTGGAACACCGGGGTTTCAGGGGAGTTCAGGTATTTGGGTTTGTCGTCACCTAGCACCCTGCCGCCGAATGCGATGATGCGGCCGCGGCTGTCGCGGATCGGAAACATCACGCGATCACGAAAGCGGTCATAGCGCTTGCCGGTTTCGGCATTCTCGACCAGTAGGCCGGCGTCAATCATCGCTTTTTGCTGAAGGGTGTCACTGCTCAGGTGTTTGTACAGGTTGTCCCAGCCTGGCGGTGCGAACCCTAGCCCAAAATCGCGGGCTATTTCGCCGGTCAGGCCGCGGCCTTTGAGGTAATCCACGGCCGCTTTTCTTGCGGGATGACTCTTTAAAGCCTGGCGATAAAATTCAGCCGCAGCAGTAAGAAGCGGGTACAGCGGAGAGTCAGTGGGTTGCCGCGGCTTGTGCGGGCGGCCACTTTCTTCTCGGGGTATCTCCATGCCGGCGGCTTTGGCCAGTTCTTCGACGGCCTGGGGGAAATCCAGGTTGTCGTGGTCCATGATGAAGCCGAGGGCATTGCCACCAGCACCGCAGCCAAAGCAGTAATAAAACTGTTTGTCCGGGCTAACGCTGAAAGATGGCGTTTTTTCTTTGTGGAAGGGGCAGCAGGCAGTGTAGTTTTTGCCGGCTTTCTTCATTTGCACGCGTGAGCTAACGACATCGACGATATCGGTACGGTTCAGAAGGTCGTCAATAAAGCTCTGGGGAATTAGCCCGGCCATGGCGTTCTCGTCATCACTGCGCAGCATTAACCTGCATAAAAGGCGTGGTCATTAAAGCGTGCAGGCAAGGGCTTTGCCGGGTTGCAAGACGTCTGCTCAATCATGTGGGGGAAGTGTATCTGTCGAAACACGGCTGATCATTAAGTAATCAGTGTAAATGGCTTCGGTAGGTGTAGCGCTCTGAGTTCCGCTGTTGGCCAATGGCTGGCCTCGGATAGCTCAATAAGCAGGCACGTGAGGCGTGCCTTGGGCTGATCGTCTTTGAGGAGAATCAGAGGGGTGTGCTCGTCGGTAGCCTTGGAAGGCTCGTCAGTAAAGACGTGCACCGCTGGCTATTAGGCCAGGTCTGACGTGATAAAGCGTTTTGTCGCGGTCGCATCTGCGGCCTTGACAGTGGTGCGTGTAACTTGCTGCAACTGCCTACGGCCCGGCTTTAGGCCGGGCTTGGCAGAAGCATGCAACGAACGTCTGTGTATTAGTACAGACGAACGGCGCGGCGCTGCTCGCGCTGAACTTTCTTCGCGTGGCGCTTAACAGCAGCTGCTGCTTTACGCTTACGCTCAGAAGTCGGCTTCTCGTAAAATTCGCGGCTGCGAACTTCAGCCAGAACACCGGCTTTTTCGCAGGAGCGCTTGAAACGACGCAGAGCTACGTCGAAGGGTTCGTTCTCTTTTACTTTGACGGCTGGCATCCAGAGCTACCTTCATTCATTACCGGGGTCAACGTCTCAAGGCAAAATCGCGTTGGAAGACGTCGGTTTTTAAGGGTTGCGGATGTTAACCCCTCATCGCCCGGAATGCAAAGCCTCTGATCGAAAACCGCTGGCCGGGGGCGGGAGTGGCGACTATTATGCGCGCCTTCGAATTTAGCCTCTACAAGGCGTAAACCCATGCTAGTACTGGGATTAGAAACTTCCTGCGACGAAACCGGCGTCGCGCTATACGACAGTGAACGCGGGCTTTTGGCCGATGCACTGTTCAGTCAGATTGATCTGCACCGCGCTTACGGCGGTGTCGTTCCCGAGCTTGCCTCGCGCGATCATGTGCGTCGCATGCTGCCTTTGATTCGTCAGGTTCTTGCTGAGGCCGATTGTGTGCCTACAGAGATTGACGCCATCGCTTACACAGCAGGTCCTGGATTGGTCGGAGCCCTTCTGGTCGGGGCCTCTTGCGCTCAGGCGCTGGCTTTTGCCTGGGGTATTCCGGCCCTTGGCGTCCATCACATGGAAGGCCACTTGCTGGCGCCGATGCTGGAAGAACAGCCGCCGCAGTTCCCGTTCGTCGCTTTGTTGGTATCAGGGGGGCATACCCAGTTGGTGCGTGTTGACGGTATTGGTCAATACGAATTGCTTGGCGAGACCCTCGATGATGCTGCAGGAGAGGCATTCGACAAAACAGCCAAGATGATGGGGCTCAACTACCCGGGCGGGCCTGAGATCGCGCGTCTGGCGTCTCAGGGCGTTGCGGGTCGATTTGTGTTCCCCAAGCCCATGACGGATCGTCCAGGGCTGGCATTCAGCTTCAGTGGGCTTAAAACCTTCGCCTTGAACACGTGGCAGCGCTGTGTTGCGGCGGGCGATGATCTTGATCAGGCTCGTTGCGACATCGCCCTGGCTTTCCAGCAAGCGGTGGTCGAGACGCTCACCATCAAATGCAAGCGCGCATTGAAGCAGGCTGGCATGCAGCGTCTGGTGATTGCGGGCGGGGTGAGTGCCAACAAGGCGTTGCGCGAATCACTCGAAAAAATGCTCGGTGGCATGAATGGGCATGTTTACTACGCTCGCCCGGAATTCTGTACGGATAACGGGGCCATGATTGCATTTGCCGGTTGTCAGCGTTTGCAGGCGGGACAGCACGAAAGTCTGGCGATCAGTGTGCAAGCGCGCTGGCCGATGGAGCAGTTGAAGCCTTTGTGAGTGCAGTTGGGCAGATGAGGTGAGTGTTTTCATCTGCCTGATTCAGAAATGCCGTTCGCGCCCAGCCATAAGGTCGCGTAAATTACGGCGGTGTCGCCAGACGATCAATGCCGTCAAGGCGCTCATGGGTAGCAGGGCGGTGGGCTCGAGCCAGGCGAACAACGGCAGGGTCAGCGGTGTTGCAATCAGTGCCGCCAGTGAGCTGGTGCGGGTCAGCTGGAAGGTCAGTAGCCATGCAGTCATAGCCAATAATGCGGCTGGCGGGTAAAGCCCCAACAGCATGCCAGCGGCCGTAGCGACGCCTTTGCCTCCGCGGAAACGGAAGTACAGTGGGTACATGTGGCCCAGCACGGCGCATGCGCCGATCCAGGCTTGTTGCTGGAGCGAAAGTCCGAGCTGGCTGGCCAGCAGGACGGGGAACAGGCCTTTGCACAGGTCGCCCAGCAAGGTCAGGATGGCGAGTGTTTTGCCGGCCAGACGCAACATGTTGGTCGCGCCAGCATTGCCTGAGCCGCTCATTCGCGGGTCGGGATTGCCCGTCAGGCGGCTGAGCAAAATGGCGAAGGACAGAGAGCCAAGCAGGTAGGCGAGGATCGCCAGTAACCAAAACATGCTAACTATTCCGGGCGAGGATGCCCTGATTCTAACGGCGCATTGCGCCCTTGTCGTGCTGCGGAGAAGAGTGCTTGGACAGAGTGTTTATCGAAGGCCTGGAAGTTGACACCGTGATTGGTGCTTATGACTGGGAGCGTGGCATCCGCCAATGCCTGCGGCTTGACCTGAGTTTTGCGTGGGATAATCGCCCGGCTGCGGCTGGTGATGACCTGACGCTTGCCCTGGATTACGCCAGCGTTTCCACGCGTATCCAGGCGTTTGCTGAGGCAGCGCAATTTCAGTTGGTTGAAACCTTTGCCGAGCGTTTGGCTGAGGTGTTGATGAGTGAATTCAATATTCCGTGGTTGCGCCTTAAGTTGACCAAGCCGGGTGCAGTGGCTGCGGCTTCAGGTGTGGGTGTGGAGATTGAGCGCGGATGTCGCTAACTCAGGTTTACCTTGGGCTGGGCAGCAATGTCGAGCGTGAAAAAAATCTGTGCGCGGGTCTTGATGCGCTTGCTGATTTTTTGCAAGACATGCGCTGTTCGCCGGTGTTTGAGAGTCAGCCGGTGGGTATCAAAAGCGGCCCTTTTTTCAATTTGGTGGTGGCGGCCAAGACGGATTTGGGGTTGTTTGAGCTGGGTCGACGTTTGAAGCTGATCGAAGCAGATAATGGGCGTTATGCCCACGATCGCAAAGGTTTGCCACTTGATATAGATGTGCTGTTTTACGGCGATCTAGTCGGTAATTTTGATGGGTTGACCTTGCCCCGTGCAGAGGTGCTGACCAATGCTTTTGTACTTTGGCCACTGGCATTGATCGCACCCGAAAAGATCCATCCGGTTGTGGCCAAGCCCCTTGCCCAGATTTGGGCAGAGGCCGAAATAGACCAAGTGCTTGCGCCCGCCGCTTTTGAATGGCAGGGCGAGCAGTTGACGCCAGACTCATTACTGTCGACGAGTCGTAGTCGCTGACGCGGTACGAAGGCTGCGATCGACAACACAGCGCGGTAGAACTTGCCACCGTTTAGCGACCGTTTCGCGCTCGATTGCAGCCTTCGTCATCGACTACGAGGAATGGGAGTCCTGAGCCTGACCTTTTGCGGTCTCTCTGTAGGTTTGTAGCGCCTTTAGCCGTTCTTGTTTTAGGGCTTCACCCAGCTGTGGGCCTTTGAACCCTTGCTCCAGCAGCGGCTGAACCGCTACCGCCTGCGCGGCCCGCGCCGCGCCGCGCAAGTAATTAGCCTGCGGATAAGGCCGATTTTCCAGCCCCAAGCGTCCTTTGGCGTCCATTTCACACGCCACAATGAATTCTTCAAAACGCTGCGGCCGACGGTACACATCAAAGCGCTGGAGCAGCTCCAGCAGTGTTGACGCTTTAAGTTCCAGAGCCCGATGGCCATGGGTGTGGTATTCGCCCACCAATAGCGCCAGTTCCTGACAATCACGCGGCACTTTGTAGCGCTCGTTGACTGCTTTGATCAGTCGTAGCCCTTTATGCTCGTGGGCAATATGCCGGGGCCATTGGTCCTCGGGCGTTAAACCTTTGCCCAGGTCATGCAGCAGGCAAGCCCATCGCACTGTGAGTGGTTGACGGTGCAAGGCCGCTTGTTCAAGCACGCTGAGGGTGTGAACGCCGCTGTCGATTTCCGGGTGATGGGCTGGCGGTTGTGGCACGCCAAAGAGTGCATTGACCTCAGGCAACAACACTTCGAGTGCCTCACAGCTACGCAGCACTTCAATAAATACCTGAGGGTGATCTTCCATCAGGGCGCGAGAGATTTCTTTCCAGCAGCGCTCTGGGGTCAGTGCTTGCAGTTCGCCGGATTGTGACAGTTGGCGCATCAGTTCCAGCGTTTCAGGTGCGATGCTGAAACCAAGACCGGCATAGCGGGCCGCAAATCGGGCAACCCGCAGCACTCGCAAGGGGTCTTCGGCAAAGGCAGGTGAAACATGACGTAAAACCCGATCTTCAAGATCACGCAAGCCGTGGTAAGGATCGATGACATTGCCCGCTTCATCCTCGGCCATTGCATTGATGGTCAAGTCTCGGCGTATCAAGTCTTGTTCCAGCGTGACCTCGGGACTGGCGTGGAAAACGAAACCGCCATATCCGCGCCCGCTTTTTCGTTCGGTACGCGCCAGCGCGTATTCTTCGCCGGTTTTGGGGTGCAGGAACACCGGGAAGTCAGTGCCCACAGGTCGATACCCTTGGGCGAGCATCTGTTCGGCGGATGCTCCCACGACGACCCAGTCAATGTCTGTTACGGGTTTGCCCAGCAGGCGATCACGTACTGCGCCGCCAACTTTATAAATCTGCATAAAAAACCTCCGTTAGCGGCACAGGATAGCCCCTGTAAGCCCTTAACGGAGGCTCAGTGTGTTACAGGTGAATGGCGCTCATATCCAGGCGGCCATAATCACCGTTACCCGACTCTCCTTTTGGGGGGACATGGTGCACTTTCATGACTTGATCGCCTTGAACGGTCTCGAGATGAATGTCGAAACCCCACAGGCGGTGCAAGTGTTTAAGGACTTCGTCGGTGGATTCGCCCAAGGGTTTGCGGTCATGTTGCTGGTGACGCAAGGTCAATGAGCGATCTCCGCGTCGGTCAATGCTCCAGATTTGAATATTGGGTTCGCGATTGCCCAGGTTGTACTGGGCGGCCAATGTTTCACGAATAATCCGGTAGCCGTTCTCATCGTGAATGGCCGGCACCAGAAGGTCGTCTTTTTGATCGTCATCCATGATGCTGAACAGTTTCAGGTCGCGGATCACCTTGGGTGACAAGTATTGCAGGATGAAGCTTTCATCCTTGAAGCTGCTCATGGCGAATTTGATGCTCGACAGCCAATCGCTGCCCGCCATGTCAGGGAACCAGCGGCGGTCCTCTTCAGTTGGGTTTTCGCAAATGCGGCGAATGTCGCAATACATGGCAAACCCCAGCGCATAGGGGTTAATGCCGCTGTAGTAAGGGCTGTCAAAGCCCGGTTGAAAGACCACGCTGGTGTGGGAAATCAAGAACTCCATCATAAAGCCTTCCGTTACAAGGCCTTCGTTATAGAGGTCGTTCATCAAGGTGTAATGCCAGAATGTCGCCCAACCCTCGTTCATCACCTGGGTTTGACGCTGCGGGTAAAAATACTGAGCGATTTTGCGCACGATGCGCACGATTTCCCGCTGCCACGGTTCCAGTAGCGGGGCGTGTTTCTCAATAAAATACAGAATGTTTTCCTGCGGCTCTTCAGGAAAGCGGGCATTGTCTTTTTCGCTGAACTTGTCAGCGCTTTTGGGGATGGTTCGCCACAGATCGTTAATCTGCTTTTGCAGGTGCTCTTCGCGATCTTTTTGCCGGCGACGCTCCTCTTCGGCCGAAATCGGATAAGGGCGCTTGTAGCGGTCGACCCCGTAGTTCATGAGCGCATGGCACGAGTCAAGCAGGTCTTCGACCGCATCAATGCCGTGGCGCTCTTCGCATTGCATGATGTACTGCTTGGCGAATACCAAGTAATCGATGATCGAACTGGCATCGGTCCAGGTTCTGAACAGGTAGTTGCCCTTGAAGAAGCTGTTATGCCCATAACACGCATGAGCCACTACCAGAGCCTGCATGCAGATGGTGTTTTCTTCCATCAGGTAGGCAATGCACGGGTCGGAGTTGATGACGATCTCGTAAGCCAGTCCCATTTGACCGCGGCTGTAGGATTTCTCGGTACTCAAGAAATGTTTGCCGTAAGACCAATGGTGATAGCCCAGAGGCATACCGACAGAGGCGTAGGCATCCATCATTTGTTCTGCAGTGATGACTTCAATCTGGTTGGGGTAGGTGTCGAGCGCGTAGCGCTCGGCCAGGCGACTGATTTCCCGGTCATAGGCCTGGATCAGTTCAAAGGTCCACTCTGAGCCGGTGGACAGGGGCTGGCGTTTATTCTCTTTGGCGGTCATGTCACTAACCTGCGCTGGAAGAGTTCACGGAAGACCGGATAAATATCGCCGGCCGAGACCAGTTGCTGTTGTGCGAAGGTGTCAGAAAAAGCATCGCTGATGCGTTCGTACTCGTACCAGAGGGCCTGATGTTCGCGGGGGGTAATTTCTACATAAGTGTAGTACTGCACGAACGGCATGATCTGGTTGATCAGAATGTCACGGCAAATAGGTGAGTCATCGTTCCAGTTATCACCGTCCGAAGCCTGGGCGGCGTAAATGTTCCACTCGTTGGTGGGGTAGCGTTCGGCCATGATCTCCTGCATCAGTTTCAGGGCGCTGGAAACAATGGTGCCGCCAGTCTCCCTTGAGTAGAAAAACTCTTCTTCATCGACTTCGCGGGCGCTGGTGTGATGGCGAATGAAGACAACATCGATCTTGTCGTAGTTACGCTTCAAGAACAGGTACAGCAGGATGAAAAAGCGTTTGGCGATGTCTTTGGTGGCCTGAGTCATGGAGCCTGAAACGTCCATCAGGCAAAACATGACGGCTTTTGAGCTGGGATTGGGTTGTTTGACCAGCAGGTTGTACTTGAGGTCAAAGGTGTCTAGAAACGGAACGCGATGGATGCGTGCGCTGAGCTTCTCTATCTCGCTCTCGATGTCTTTGATATCGCCAAAATTGTCAGGTTCTTCGCGTTTGAGTCTCTCCAGTTCGGCTTTGGCATCCCTGAGTTTTGCCCGGCTACTCCCGGACAAGGCAATGCGGCGTGCATGGGCTGAACGCAGCGTGCGAATGATATTGATGCGTGACGGATTGCCTTCGTTGCTGATACCCGCCCGCACAGTTTTGAAGGTGTCTGTGCCGGTGAGATTGCGTTTGACCAGGTTCGGCAGTTCCAGATCCTCAAACATGAATTCCAGGAATTCTTCCTGGGTGATCTGAAACACGAACTCATCCATGCCCTCGCCGGAATTGCCCGCCTTGCCAGGTCCGCCGCCCCCACCGGCGCCGCCTTGTGGGCGCTGGATATGTTCGCCGCTGGTGAATTCCTTGTTGCCGGGGTGAACCACGGTTTGTTTGCCACCGCGGCCGTGATGAAGCACGGGCTCGTCTATATCTCGCCCTGGAATACTGATTTGTTCGCCATGTTCCATGTCGGTTATGGATCGGCGACCTACGGCCTCTTCAACGGCCTTTTTAATATGGTCACGGTAGCGCCGCAGAAAGCGCTGGCGGTTTACCGTGCTCTTGTTCTTGCCATTCAGGCGTCGGTCAATCACATAGCTCATGGGGCCCTCCGGGCAGCTTCAAGGGGTGAGCTGCAAGCTGCAAGTAACAGCGGTTTCCAGGTATCCAGGTTTATGCGCTGTTCTCTTACAGCTTGTAGCTAGGAGCTTGCCGCTGCTTTTATTGCGATTTCCTGACCCGCAGGTACCACTCGGAGAGCAGTCGTACTTGTTTGTCGGTGTAACCCCGTTCGACCATTCGCGTCACGAAGTCATTGTGCTTTTGCTGATCCTCTTTGCTCGCTTTGGCGTTGAAGCTGATAACCGGCAATAGATCTTCGGTGTTGGAGAACATTTTCTTCTCGATGACTACCCGCAGTTTTTCGTAGCTGAGCCAGGTCGGATTCTTACCGTTGTTGTTGGCGCGAGCACGCAGCACGAAGTTGACGATTTCGTTGCGGAAATCTTTCGGGTTGCTGATGCCAGCCGGTTTTTCGATTTTTTCAAGCTCCTCGTTGAGGGCCACACGATTGAGGATTTCGCCCGTTTCCGGGTCGCGGTATTCCTGATCCTGAATCCAGAAGTCTGCGTACAGCACGTAGCGGTCGAAGATGTTCTGCCCGTACTCGCTGTAGGACTCCAGGTAAGCAGTCTGGATTTCCTTGCCGATAAACTCGATGTAACGCGGGGCCAGGTATTCCTTCAGGAAGCGCAAGTAGCGTTCGCGGGTTTCGGCCTGGAATTGTTCTTGCTCGATCTGTTGTTCCAGCACGTAAAGCAGGTGCACCGGGTTGGCGGCAATTTCGTGAGGGTCGAAGTTGAACACCTTGGACAGAATCTTGAAGGCGAAACGGGTCGAAAGGCCGTTCATGCCTTCGTCAACACCGGCACTGTCGCGGTATTCCTGAATCGATTTGGCTTTCGGGTCGGTGTCTTTTAGGTTTTCGCCATCGTAAACCCGCATCTTGGAGTAGATATTGGAGTTTTCCGGCTCCTTAAGGCGTGACAGCACCGTGAACTGTGCAAGCATCTTCAGGGTGTCAGGTGCGCAATGGGCTTTGGCCAGCGAGCTATTGAACAAGAGTTTGTCGTAGATCTTGATTTCATCGCTGACGCGCAGGCAATACGGCACTTTGACGATGTAGATCCGGTCGATAAACGCTTCGTTGTTCTTGTTGTTGCGGAAGGTGTGCCACTCCGATTCGTTGGAGTGAGCGAGCAGGATGCCGGTAAACGGAATCGCGCCCAAGCCTTCTGTACTGTTGTAGTTACCTTCTTGGGTCGCTGTGAGCAGCGGGTGCAAGACCTTGATAGGCGCCTTGAACATCTCCACAAATTCCATCAGGCCTTGGTTGGCCCGGCACAGCGCGCCTGAGTAGCTATAGGCATCGGCGTCGTTCTGCGGGAATTCTTCGAGCTTGCGAATATCAACCTTACCGACCAGGGCTGAAATGTCCTGGTTGTTTTCGTCACCGGGTTCCGTTTTGGCGACGCCGATCTGGTTGAGAATCGAGGGGTAGAGTTTAACCACGCGGAATTGGCTGATATCACCGCCAAACTCGGCCAGCCGTTTGGTTGCCCATGGAGACATGATGGTGCTCAGGTAGCGCTTTGGAATGCCAAAGTCTTCTTCGAGAATGGCACCGTCTTCAGTGGCATTAAACAAACCCAAAGGCGATTCGAAGACGGGCGAGCCTTTGATCGCGTAGAAGGGGACTTTTTCGATCAGTTGTTTCAGTTTTTCGGCCAGTGATGATTTACCGCCGCCCACCGGGCCCAGTAAATAGAGGATTTGTTTCTTCTCTTCAAGGCCCTGCGCCGCATGGCGGAAATAGGAAACAATCTGGTCGATGCATTCTTCCATCCCGTGGAAGTCTTCAAAGGCCGGATAGCGGCGAATCACTTTGTTGGAGAAAATTCGCGACAAGCGAGAGTTGGTCGAGGTGTCCAGCAGTTCCGGTTCACCGATGGCCAGCAGCAGCCTTTCAGCGGCTGAGGCGTAAGCGCTTTTATCGTTTTTGCACAGCTCCAGATATTCCTGGAGCGTGAGCTCTTCCTGGCGTGTGGATTCAAAGCGTTGTTGGAAGTGGCTAAAAATACTCATGACGTCACCTCGCTCGATACGTGGAGTCGGCGATTGATCGGTCAGCTCGAGTGCTGGCATGCAGCAACATTACAGTTGCTGTGTACCCCCCAGAACACCATCAATGGGTCTAACCCGTTGAAATTACTACTGATAATCCACTCACCGGTGTACCGGCTCTCCCCAGATTTGGATGGCCTGAGGTAAAGGATAGTTGGTAATTGGAGAGGTCAAGGAGAGATGCGTGATTTGTTGGGTTTGACCGTTGGTCAGGCAGGGCGCCAGCCCACTGATCACGCGGGCTTGACGCGAATAAAAATATTACTCGGCTGGGTTTTGGGCCGTTTCTTTCGGATAGGTTGCACGCCATAGCTCGAATCCACCATCAAGGCTATAGACCTCGCTAAAACCCTGGCCGACCAGGTACGCCGCAGCACTTTGGCTGGAGTTACCGTGATAGCAGGCGACGATCAGCGGCTTGTCGAGATCGGCGTTGGCAATGAAGTCGTGCAGGGAATGGTTGTCGAGGTGCTTGGCACCACTGATATGGCCGGCGGCGAAAGCCTGTGGGTCGCGGATATCAACCACAACAGCACCTTGCTCGCGCAGGGCTTGAGCTTCTTGAGGCGGGATACGTTTGAATTCGGTCATGTAGGGTTCCTGTGGCCTGACAGCGGGCGATCTTAGCCTGCGTCCAAAGGGGTAGAAGGTGGGGTGGGCAACGTGTGGGCAAGGCTAAGGTCATCGCAATCGCAGCTCAGTTTCTGACCCGTGTCGACGTTGAGCAGGGTCATGGAACCACCCCAGACACAGCCGGTATCGAGTGCGAAAATCCCGGGTTCCTTGCAGTTGCCTTCCAGTGCAGCCCAATGCCCAAAGATGATTTTGAGGTCTTGAGTCTTACGTTCTTTGTAACTGAACCACGGTGCATAGCCGGGCGGTGCCGTACCGACACCTTCCTTGCTTTTGAGGTCGAGTTTGCCATCGCGGGTGCAGAAACGCATGCGTGTGAAATAGTTGGTAATAACTCGCAGGCGTGCGACCCCGCTGAGGTCGTTGTCCCATTTTGCCGGCTCGTTACCGTACATGCCGTCGAGAAATGGCCCTAATAAGTTGTCGTCACGAAGAGCGTGTTCGACTTCGTTGGCGTATTTGAGGGCTTTTTTCAACGACCATTGCGGCGGAATTCCGGCATGCACCAAAGCGGTATTGCGCGCTACATCGTAATGCAGCAAGGGTTGCTGGCGCAGCCAGTTCAGCAGTACGTCGCAGTCGGGTGCCTGAAGGATTTCGCGCAGGGTGTCGCCTTTTTTCAGGCGTTCTACATTGTGGCTCACAGCCAGAAGATGCAGGTCGTGATTACCCAGCACGCAAACTAGTGATTCACGCATTTGATACAGGAAACGTAACGTCTCCAGTGATTGCGGACCGCGATTCACCAGATCACCCACCAGCCACAGTGTGTCTTTGGCAGGGTCAAAGGCCACGCGCGCCAATAGGCATTTAAGCGGTTGCAGGCAGCCTTGCAGGTCGCCAACCGCATAGACCGCCATCAGTGCAGGGCTCCGGGCATGGCAAGGAGGAAAGGCGCAATAATCGCCTTGAACTGTTCGCCGTCTTCGGCGCGCATGAGAAAGCTGCCTTGCATGTTGCCGACACGAGTGCCGATGACCGAGCCGCTGCTATAGACATGTTGCTGACCTGCGGCGATCAGCGGTTGTTGACCGATAACGCCAGCACCGCGGACTTCTTCCACATGACCGTCACCGTCTGTTATCACCCAGTGGCGGGAAAGCAGTTGTGCGGGAAGCGAGCCATTGTTCTGCACCGTGACCGTATAGGCAAAAGCGAAGCGCTTTTGATCTGGCTGGGACTGTTCTGGCAGGTAACGCGTGACGACGCTGACGTCGATCTGATAGCGGGGATCGGACATGCGAGAGGCCTTACTTGAAAGCGAAGACACAGTTCGGGATTTAACTGATGCCTGAGTCTAGGGTCTGTTCCCGTTTCAATGCAATGCGCGTCGCTGCTGCAATGAAACGGGAATAGACCTTAGGCTTGGTACCGCCAGGGTGCTCGGCGATCAGTCGGCAGCGGGCGCTGCGACGGGTTGCTCGCTGAGTTTGTCGGCCAGGCGCACGAAGGCAGCCAGGTCGAGTTGCTCTGGACGCTTGCTGCCATCGACGCCTGCAGCCTCGATTTCAGCGTTGCTGAGCAAGGCTTTAAGCGTGTTGCGCAGGGTTTTGCGGCGCTGGTTGAAGGCTTCGCGAACGACGCGCTCCAGCAGGCGATGGTCTTTGGCTGGATGTGGCAGGGTTTCGTGCGGCACGAGACGGACAATCGCGGAGTCGACTTTTGGCGGCGGATTGAACGCACCCGGGCCCACGTTGAACAGGTGTTCGACGCGGCAGTGGTACTGAACCATGATCGACAGACGACCCCAGTCTCCGCCGCCAGGGCCTGCGGCCATACGTTCAACCACTTCTTTTTGCAGCATGAAGTGCATGTCACGAATCAGATCGGCATTTTTCAGCAGGTGAAAAATCAGCGGTGTGGAGATGTTGTAAGGCAGGTTGCCGACTACGCGCAGTGTGCGGGGGGCGGCGTTGAGGCTTTTGAAGTCAAACTTCAGTGCATCGCCTTGATGCAGGGTGAAGTTGCTCATGCCCGCGAACTGCTGGTTGAGGATTGGAATCAGGTCTTTGTCGAGTTCAACGACATCCAGCTGGCCGCCGCTGTTCAGAATACCTTTGGTCAAGGCACCCTGGCCCGGGCCGATTTCCAGCAGGCGATCACCGGCTTTGGCGTTGATGGAACGCAAAATGCGGTCAATTACGCCTGCATCGTGCAGGAAGTTTTGACCAAAGCGTTTGCGCGCTTTGTGTTGGAATTGCTCAGTCATAAACGGGTCTCGGACATCTGGTAGGCGGTTTCCAGCGCGACTTGCAGGCTACCGGTATCGATTTTGCCGCTGCCTGCCAAATCCAGGGCTGTGCCGTGGTCGACAGACGTGCGGATGATCGGCAAGCCCAGCGTGATGTTGACGGCGGCACCAAAGCCTTTGTATTTCAACACGGGCAAGCCCTGATCGTGGTACATCGCCAGCACTGCATCGCAGTGTTCCAGATATTTTGGGGTAAACAGAGTGTCGGCAGGCAACGGGCCATGCAGGTCCATGCCCTCGCTGCGCAGGCGCTCAAGCGTAGGTTCAATAATGTCGATTTCTTCATGGCCCAAATGACCGCCTTCACCGGCGTGCGGATTGAGCCCGCAGACCAGAATACGCGGTTGGGCAATACCGAATTTTTGTTGTAGATCCGCGTGCAGAATGCGGGTGACCCGCATCAGGCGCTCGGGGGTTATAGCATCGCTGACCTGACGCAGGGGCAGGTGAGTGGTGACCAACGCCACGCGCAGTCCGCGCGTGGCGAGCATCATCACGACTTGTTCGGTCTGGGTCAGGTCTGCGAGGAATTCTGTGTGGCCGGAGAACGGAATCCCGGCTTCATTGATCACGCCTTTATGCACAGGAGCGGTGATCATGCCCGCGAAATCGCCTTCGACACAGCCACGTGCAGCACGGGTCAGGGTCTGCAGCACAAAGGCTGCATTGGCCTTGTCCAGTGTACCGGCGGTGACGGGGGCGTTAAGCGGTGTATCCCATACATACAGGCTACCGGCGGGTGCCGGCTGATCAGGCCAGTCAGCAGGTGTGACAGCGAGCAAAATGACCGCCACACCCAGTTGCGCAGCCCGCTCAAGGAGCAGGTCGCGGCTGGTGATGGCAATCAGGGGGTGCGGCTGGCGTTGCGAGGCGAGTAGCAGGCACAGGTCGGGACCTATGCCTGCCGGTTCTCCGGGTGTCAGTGCAAAACGCTGTGTTTTCACTGAGCTGCCTGGTTAGCGCTCTCTTGCGAGTCGGCGCCTGGCAACTTGATCTCTACATAGGCTTCGTCACGGATCTGACGCAGCCAGTTTTGCAGCTCTTCATCGTACTTGCGGTTACGCAAGGTGTTCATGGCTTGCTGCTCGCTGGCTTTGGCGGTGTTGTCGACTGCGCGACGACCCAGTACTTCCAGTACATGCCAGCCGTATTGAGTCTGGAATGGCTTGGACAGCACGCCTTGCGGGGTGTTTGCCATGACTTCGCGGAACTCTGGAACCAGCGATTGCGGGTTGATCCAGTCCAGGTCGCCGCCGTTGAGGGCTGAGCCTGGGTCTTCCGAGTAAGTTTTGGCCAGAGTCGCGAAATCTTCACCCGATTTGACGCGGTCGTAGATTTTGTCGATCAGCTTCTTGGTGTCGTCTTCGGTGCGGATTTCGCTCGGTTTGACCAGAATGTGGCGAACATGAACTTCATCCGTCACAACCGTGTTACCGCCGCGCTTTTCATTCACCTTGAGGATGATGAAACCCGTCGGGATGCGGACAGGCTTGGTCACGTCGCCTGCGTTCATCCGGCTCAGCTCTTCATCGAACGGCGGTGGCAATTGAGCCGCTTTACGCCAGCCCATGTCGCCGCCTTCCAGCGCGTTGTCGCTGCTGGAGTGAGCGATGGCCAGCTTGGCGAAATCCGCGCCTTGCTGGAGCTGGTTGTAGATATCGACGGCCTTTTTGCCTGCTGCCTGAATATCTTCCGAGCTCGCGCGATCAGGCGTTGGAATCAGAATGTTGGCCAGACGGTACTCGTCGGACTGCTGCATGGCGCCCATTGGCGACTTGAGGAAGTTCTTCACTTCCTGGTCGGTCACCTGGATGCGCTCTGCCACACGGCGCTGGCGCACCCGGCTGATGATCATTTCACGGCGCACCTGCTCGCGCGCATCTTCATACGACAGACCATCGTGGGCCAGTGCCTGACGGAACTGGTCAACGGTCATGTTATTGCGCTGGGCAATGGTGCCGATGGCCTGATTCAGTTCTTCGTCGGTGATGCGGATGCCGGAGCGTTCGCCGATCTGCAATTGCAGATTTTCGACGATCAGACGCTCAAGCACCTGCTGATCCAGAACACTGGCAGGAGGGACATCCTGACCACGCTTGGCAATGGTTTGCTGAACTTCCTTGACCCGTTGGTCGAGTTGGCTCTGCATGATCACGTCGTTGTCGACGATGGCCACAACCTTGTCAAGGGGCTGTACCGCGGCGTGAGCCGCAGTACCCAGGAACAACGCGCCCAGCAATAGCGGGCGCAAACACTCAGAAAGCTTGATCTTCACGTTCACGATAACCTTGGATGCCTTTGTCGAGGAAGCTCTCTACTTTGGTGCCGACTACGCCACCGAGACCTTTCAGCACAACTTGGAGGAAGAGACCATGATCGCCCTTCTCGTTTTGAGGGGCTTCTTGGGTGTACTCGTCGTTGGAGACCCAATAACGGCTGATCAGACGCAGTTTCCAGCAGCAGTTGTCGTACTCGAAACCACCAAAGGCTTCCAGGGTACGGTTGCGGTTGTAATCGTACTGCCAGCGGCTGATGGCGCTCCATTGCGGCACGATCGGCCAGATAACCGAGAAGTCGTGCTGCTGGATTTTGTAGTAATCCTTGATGTAACCCGGCTGACCCTTGGTGCCGTAATCACCACCGCCGACTACCCACTTACCGGTGTACTGGTCGTAGCGAACCTGATCGTTGCGATAGCGATAGCCGAGGTTGACGATCTTGTTCGGATTGTCTTCAGGCTGGTAGTGCATCATCGCGCTGCCAGAGCGTGGGCTGTGGGTTTCTGGGTCCCAGTTGTAATCTGCGGTTGCACGCCAGTCGCGGTTGAAGCGATAGGCGTACTCAAGCGCATACGGAGATACGTCTGAGGTCGCATCCGAGCGATCTGCGCTAATACCCGGCAACTGAACCTTGCGGTCCTTGAAGTAGTACGCCTGGCCGATGCTGACACGCTGACGCTCAAAGCCGTTGTCTTCGATCCAGCGACTGGTCAAGCCCAGCGACAGTTTGTTTTCATCGCCCACGCGGTCACTGCCGGTGAAGCGGTTGTCACGCCACAGCGAGGAGTAGCTGAACGTGCTTTCGCTGGTGTCGAAAACCGGGATGTCGTCCTGATTGCGCTCAGGGACATACAGATAGAACGCACGCGGTTCCAGCGTTTGGCGATAGTTGGTGCCGAACCAGTTGGTATTGCGGTCGAAGTACAAGCCGCTGTCGACGCTGGCGATAGGGACGCTACGGTTGACTGAGCTGTCGAATTTATCGCCAGCAGCCAGCGTGCTCTTGCCCTTGCTGTCCAGATCAAGATCGTACTGGGTGTACATGTACTTGAGGGTTGGCGTCACATAGCCGTAGCTAGCCGTCATCGGCAAGCTCATGGACGGTGCCAGATTCAGACGGGTGCCGTTGGCGCGTGCCAGGCCTGCGACGTTGTTGTCGAGGCGTGGGGCTACAGTGCCATCTTCGTTGGTGTAATCACCATTTTCCAGATCGCGCTCGAACCGCACCAGTTCAGTGTTGTAGTTGAAGTTCACGCCACCCGGGTGATACGGCAGGGCACCATTGAAGGTGAGCTGCGGCATCTGGTTGTACGGCGTGACCTGGGTCACGGTCGACAACTGGTAAGCATGCACGTTCAGCTTGGCCGTGTAAGAGTCGCCACGGTAGCTGACGGCGGCTTGCTGATTCAGGTAGTCGCGGTTTTCAACGCCGATCTGGTCGGTTTGCAAGTCCTGGAAGTAGTACGGGTCGCTGACCTTGGTGTAGTCGACTTCCGTCAATACACGCGAATCCAGACCGCCCTTGTGCTGCCAGTTGAGCAAATAGCGCTTGTCGGTGTAATCCGACTGATCCTTACGTTCGGTTTCATCGTCGTTCAAGTACGCGGCGCCGAACTGACCTTCGCTGGACTCTGTCAGGTAGCGGAACTCGCCTTCCATCAACAGGCCGCGCTTGGTCATGTAACGCGGGTACAACGTGGCATCGTAGTTCGGTGCCAGGTTGAAGTAGTACGGCGTCACGAGCGTAAAGCCGGTGTCGGTGCTGCTGCTGAAAGACGGCGGCAGGAAACCGGACTGGCGGCGATCGTCGATCGGGAAATAGATGTACGGGGTGTAGAAGATCGGAATATCTTTAACCCGTAACGTCACGTTGGTGGCCGTACCGAAACCGGTGGCCGGGTTCAACGTGATGTTGTTGCCTTTGAGCTGCCAGGCGTTGCTGTTCGGTTCGCACGTGGTGTACGTACCGTCCTTGAGACGGATGATTGCGTCTTCGGCACGCTTGGCGTACAGCGCACTGCCGCGGATGCGCGACTTGTGCAGGATGTACTCGGCGTTGTCGACCTTGGCAGCGCCAGTGTCCAGCTGAACGTCAGCGTGATCGCCGACGATCAGAGCGCCGTTGTCGCGCAGACGGACGTTGCCATTGAGTTCGCCGCGGCTTTCAGCCTGATACAGGCTGGCTTCGTCGGCTTCGACCTGCATGCTGCCCTGACGCATCACAACGTCACCGGCCAGGGTTGCGACCTGCGATTCCTGCTCATAGCGGGAGGCTTTGGCGCCCACAAACGTCGGCGAGTCGCTTTTGCTGGTGGTGTCATTCATGCCCGGACGAATAGGCTCGACATACGAACCCGAGCAATAAGGCCCGGTTTCGGCCAGCTGTGCAGGCGTGAGCTTGTCGCGAGGCACCCAGTCAAGGTGGCTA
Source organism: Pseudomonas sp. 2024-210 (assembly GCF_045062345.1). Lineage (NCBI taxonomy): Bacteria > Pseudomonadati > Pseudomonadota > Gammaproteobacteria > Pseudomonadales > Pseudomonadaceae > Pseudomonas > Pseudomonas sp. 2024-210. The sequence continues at coordinate 82,509 of NZ_JBJGEJ010000016.1, forward strand.
TAGTCGGCACTGCGTGCCTGCAGCCCACGGCCCTTGGCTGACGTTACCAGCGGGGCAGGAGCTTCTTGCTCGCTCACCTCGCCTGTAGCATCGGCCACAGCAGTGCTGTGCGCTGGACGGGGCGGTAATTGCGCAGCCGTCGTTTTCGGCGAGCAATCCCAGCCTCCCGAAGCCGACACGGAACAGTCATACTGCTCCTCGGCAACAGCGAACGGCATGGCTAGGGGTTGCATGGCCAGCAAACTGCCGGTTACCAGCAACGGAAATTTTTTACGAAACGCGGGGGATTTCAATGCCATCTTATTAGTCCGGGCTTCCTGCGTGCCATCAGCCCGCGGTGGGGGACCGCACGCCTATCGATGGTCTGGAAAAGATTCTGGATAATAAAGCATGACCCGCTTGACGGCTAGCGCCGTCGGAGACCCTTGTAATGCCTGACCAAGATGTACGCTTGCAACACCTTAAAGATTGGCTCGATGAGCAGCTGGCAACCTTGTTTTCGACGCAGGGTTGGGGCGCTGTACCCCCGGCCACGTTGACTGCCGCCAGCAGTGACGCGAGTTTTAGGCGCTATTTTCGCTGGGAGGGCGAGGGCCGCAGTTTTATTGTGATGGATGCGCCGCCCCCCCAGGAAAACTGCAAACCTTTCGTCGAGATTGCCGATTTATTGCGAATCAGCGAGATAAATGTTCCGAAAATTTATGCTCAAGACCTGGAGCGCGGCTTCTTGTTGCTCAACGATCTGGGCAATAAAACCTTTCTGGACGTGATCCACAGTGATAACGCTGAAGGTCTGTTCAAGGACGCCATTGAGGCCTTGCTGGCCTTCCAGCAATTGCCGATGGATGCGCCGTTGCCCCGTTATGACGAGGCTTTGCTGCGTCGTGAACTTGAACTCTTCCCCGAGTGGTATGTGCGTCGCCACTTGGGCATTGAGTTCGATGAACGGCAACAGGCCCTGTGGCAGCGGATCAGCACGCTGTTGATCGACAGTGCGCTGGCGCAGCCCCAAGTCTTGGTGCACCGCGACTTTATGCCGCGCAACCTGATGCTCAGTATTCCTAACCCCGGCGTGCTGGATTTTCAGGATGCGGTGTATGGCCCGGTGACGTATGACATCACCTGCCTGTTCAAGGACGCCTTTCTCAGCTGGCCAGAAGAGCGTGTGCACACGTGGCTCAACGATTACTGGCAACTGGCAGCGCCACTGGGTATACCCGTGGGCGACGACTTTGATGCGTTCTGGCGCGACAGTGATTTGATGGGCGTGCAGCGACATCTGAAAGTGATCGGCATCTTTGCCCGCATCTGCCACCGCGACGGCAAGCCGCGTTATTTGGCCGATGTGCCGCGCTTCTTTTCTTATATAGACGCCGTTGTAGCGCGCCGCCCGGAATTGGCCGAATTGGCTGAGTTGTTCGCCAGCCTTCCTGCGTCGCCTGAGGCTGTGCAATGAAAGCGATGATTTTGGCGGCGGGCAAGGGTGAACGCTTGCGTCCTTTAACCCTCCACACACCTAAACCGCTGGTTCGCGTGGGCGGCGTGCCACTGATCGAGTACCACCTGCGTGCACTCGCGGCGGCGGGCTTTACCGAGATCGTGATCAATCACGCTTGGCTGGGCCAGCAGATAGAAGATCACTTGGGCGATGGTTCGCGTTTTGGCGTCAGTATTCAGTATTCGGCCGAAGGCGAACCACTCGAAACCGGCGGCGGTATTTTTAAAGCATTACCGCTGTTGGGCGATAAACCTTTTGCCGTGGTCAACGGTGACATCTGGACCGACTATAGCTTCGCTGGCCTGCGCGCGCCTTTGACGGGGCTGGCGCATCTGGTGCTGGTCGACAACCCGGCGCACCACCCCAAGGGTGACTTCTGCCTTGCGGGTACACAGGTGCTCGATGCCCCGCCGGGAAGTGACACCTTGACCTACAGCGGTATTGCCGTACTGAGCCCGGCGTTGTTCGAAGGTGCCGAGACGGGCGCATTTAAACTGGCCCCGTTACTGCGCAAGGCCATGGCGGCCGGGCGCGTGACAGGCGAGCGTTTGCAGGGGCAATGGGTGGATGTAGGCACTCATGAGCGTTTAGCTGAGGTTGAATCGTTGATTAAGGGCAAGGACTAAGATGCTGTGGCCAGGGACTCTGATCGGAGCCGGTGCCGGCTATTTAATAGCCAGCATTCCGGGGGCCATGTTGGGCGCTTTATTGGGACAGACGCTGGACCGGCGCCTGCAACTGCACAGCTGGGCGCATCTGCGAGAGCGCTTGGGCGGTCGACCGGCGCTGCGTAATGATGAGTTGCTGTTCGTGCTGCTGGGGCGTCTGGCCAAAAGCGGCGGGCGGGTGGTGGACAAGCACATCGCGCTTGCCCGACAGGAAATGCGTTTGCTCGACATGGACGGCTCCGCGCAGCAAAGAGCGATTGCGGCTTTCAACCGCGGCAAGAGCGGGAGTGATTCTTTACGTGGGGACCTGCGGCGGTTGAGCCGTCAGCCGCATGCGGCTGAAGCTGTACTGCGTGCCTGTTGGCGGATGATGTGGGCAGACGGTCGAGTGGACCCAAAAGAGCGTGAGTTGATTCTGCTCTGGGGGCGATGGTTGGGCTGGAGCGCTCAACACGTGCAGGCTCTTGGCGCGGATTACGGCCCGCAAAAAAGACCGCCGGCAACGCGAGGAGGCACTTATCAACAGTCGCTGGCGTTACTTGGCGTGACCGCTAACACTGAGCCGGACCAGATCAAACGTGCGTACCGGCGTTTGCTCAGTCGTCACCACCCGGACAAAGTGGCCGGTAGCGGGGCCAGCGCAGCCCAAGTGCGCGAAGCCACAGAAAAAACCCGTGAGCTGCATCACGCTTACACACTTATTCGCGAGCAGCGCGGCTTTCGTTAGTGGGTGCTGGCTGAGGGCTGAGCCAGCCACGCACTCTGCGCATTAACTGTTCCTGCTCGGCTTCGCGGTTGCCGGGCAAGGCCATCAATCCTACTTGAACAACGTTGTGCTGGTTCGCCCGTTTGCTGGCTTGCAGGCGTTGCAAAGCGCTTTTGCGTGCCTGCAGTGTGTCGTTATAGAAAACATCCAGTAAGCCCACCGTGAGCTTGGGAGTCAGTTGACTCAATTCTGGTGTCACCTGATCGGGCGTTACGGCAGCCACCATAATTAACTTCGCGATCTGGGGCGGTTTCTTTTCGTTGATATACCGGGCTGCCCAGTAAGCGCCGGTGCCGTTGCCCAGTAACACGACCGTGCGCATGTTTTGTTGCTGGGCAAAGGCCAGCGCCGCGTCAATGCGTGCAAAGATTCGCGCAGCATCCGCGTTGCTCATGGCCTCGAATGATTCACTGGCTTGCAAGGGTGTCGCGGTGCTGTCGGTGCCAGCACTGGCGGCTTGCTCGATGGGTTTGGCTGTGGTGCTGGCGTCTTTGCTGCTACTGTTCGGCGCAGGCTCTGTAGGAGGTTTCTCTTGCTCAACAGGGCGAGGCTGGCTGGCTGTGCTCTGCATGTCGGGCAGGCTCAGGCTCAGGCTGGCCCAGTTGGCGTCAGGCAGTTTGCGCCGTAACGGGCCGACAGTGACGGGCCAGTCAGCGTTTTCGCCGGCGCCCGGAACAATGATCACCACACCACTGGGCTCGCTGTTGTTGGCAGGCTTCCAGAGCGCAAGAAAGCTGTCTTGGCCTGCTTGCAACGGCTGCTGCTCGTTTTGCGCCACGTGCCGCTCAAGGGCGGCCGCGTCTTCCTGGCTGCGTTCTTGCAGCAGTGGGCGAACTTCTGGCTCGGCAATCGCGGGATTGGTTTCGGGTGCCGGGTCGGCGGCCAGCACCGGGAGAGCGCAGGGCAGCATCAACGACAGAGAGACGGTTGCAAGTGCCAGACGGTAAAAAGACATCGGTTAGTCCAGGCCAGAAGTAATCCCGGCAGCCTAGGGTCTGTTCCCGTTTCATTGCAAGCCGTGTCGCGGCTGCAATGAAACGGGAACAGACTCGAATGGGTTAGTCAGTATGTGTCAGGGTGTGAGTATTCAGATGAAGCGGTTTTGCTGTCTGTTGGTTATCGGCTGGTTATCGCTGCCCTTTATAGGCCAGGCTGCATCCATACCTGCCGCGCAATTGAACGCCGAACAGCAGCAGTGGCTGGCGCAACATAAAGCGCTGCGTGTGGGGCTGGTGTTGCAGGCCCCCTATGCCAAATTTGACCAGCGAATGCAGCGCTTGTCCGGGGCGAATGTAGAACTGATGAAATGGCTGGCGCAAAGCTTGGGCATTGAGTTGGTCTGGCGTAATTACCCCGACCTTGCGCAGCTTGAAGAGGCCGCTCGTAGCGGCGAGATCGACCTTGCGCCGGGTTTGACACAAACCCCGGCAGGCTTACGTTTGTGGCTTTTTTCTGACCCTTATATGCGAGTTCCGCAGTTGCTGGTCGGGGAGCGTACTGGCGGGGGGGCGGTTGACCTTGAGCGCATTGACAGCCAAACCCGTGTTGCAGTGCGCATGCCCGGCGTCACGGCTGACTTTTTACGCGCCAGTTACCCGGGGCTCAATCTACAAGGCGTCCCGCTGGAGCGTCAGGCCTTGCAGCTGTTGCTGAGTCAGCAGGCCACCTATGCGGTAATCGACGAAGCACAATTGGCGCGCCTTTCCGCAGAGCCCGAATTTGCCGGTCTGGCGGTGGTGGGCGATATAGGGTTTCCACAATTGCTACGGGTAGCAACGCGTCAGGACTGGCCGCAATTGGCTGCCATTGTGGAGCGAGGGCTGCATGCGATTCCCGCCCGCGATATGGAACAACTGCACAGCCAGTGGCTACAACCTAAATACCCGCGTGCGGGTCAGTCTCCTGGCTTTTGGCAAAGCCTTTGTATGCTGATCAGTGCGCTGTTGCTGGCAAGCATTGCTTTGGTGGTGTGGCAGCGCCGGCAACAGAGTGCTTTGGAGCATGCTTTGTTGAAGGCGCGTGAAGAGGTCGTACAGAGTGCCGCCAGCGCTGAAGCCTTGCGCCTGACCCAATTTTCAATTGATCAAAGCCCGGTGGGCATTCTCTGGGTCAACTGGGACAGCCACGTTCGCTACGCCAATCAGGCCGCCGAAGCGCTGTTGGGTTGCTCGGCGGGGGCGGTGCTGGACAGGCCATTAAGGGATTTCGAACCCGGCCTGACAATGGATCGCTGGTTGACGTTATGGCGCCGCGCGCGCGCCGATGACGTCGCTGTTCAGCGCATCGAAACGCAGTGCGTGCGTGCCGATGGCAGTGAGTTTCCGGCCGACGTGACCTTGAGCTTTCTGCGCTTCAAGGATGCGGAGTACCTGGTGGTGTACCTCAATGACATGACAGAGCGGCGCCGTGTCCAAGCGGCTTTGCAGGAAAGCGATGCCCGCCTGCAAGGGATCGCGGCCAATGTTCCGGGGTTGGTGTTCCGTCTGGAGCGTTCTTTGCTGACCGGCGAACTGGATTTTCCGTATATCAGCGAAGGCAGCGAAAACTTGGCGGGCTATTCGCCAGCGACGCTGCGTCAGCGTGAGGTGGGGCTGCGCAGTCTGGTGCATCCGCATGACAAGGCGGATTACCATCGCGTGCAGGACATAGCGCTGAACAGTGACAGTGACTGGTCGTGGCAAGGGCGGATTCTGACTCGTCAAGGTCAGCAGCGCTGGGCTGAGATCAAAGCGATAAGCCGACGTCTTGGCGATGGCACAGTGGTGTGGGATGGCATCGTCTGGGACATCAGCGACAGTAAACGCATCGAGTTGGAGCTGGACCGTTCCCGCGGTCAATTGCGTGAGTTGTCGGCGCACCTTGAAAGCGTGCGCGAAGAAGAGAAGGCCCGGATTGCCCGCGAGGTGCATGATGAGTTGGGTCAGATGCTGACGGTACTCAAGCTGGAAACCTCGATGTGCGAATTGGCCTATGCCGACCTTGACCCGGGGTTGCGAGAGCGCCTCAACAGCATGAAAAAACTGATTGCCCAGTTGTTTCAGCTGGTGCGAGACGTGGCCACCGCGCTGCGTCCGCCCATTCTCGATGCCGGGATCAGCTCTGCCATTGAATGGCAGGCCAGACGCTTTGAGGCGCGTACGAGCATTCCGTGTCTGGTGCAGGTGCCTGAGCATTTGCCGCCGCTCAGTGCCGCCAAAGAAGTAGGGCTTTTCAGGATTTTGCAGGAGGCCCTGACCAATGTGATGCGCCATGCGCATGCACACACCGTTGAGTTGACCTTGTGTGTTGAGGGGCAAGAGCTGTGCCTGAGCATCAGCGATGACGGCCTGGGGTTTATACCCGTGACCGACCGGCCGACCTCCTTTGGTTTGGTCGGCATGCGCGAGCGGGTGTTAATGCTGGGGGGGACTTTGACCCTGCAGAGCCAGCCCGGCGAGGGAACCCTGCTGAGCGTACGGGTGCCGTTAAATCAACACCTTTAGTGATCATTGATAAGGAAGTAGCCGTGATTCGTGTACTGGTAGCTGAAGATCACACCATCGTGCGCGAGGGCATCAAGCAGTTGATTGGCCTGGCTAAAGACCTGTTGGTGGTGGGGGAAGCCAGTAATGGTGAGCAATTGCTGGAAACCCTGCGCCATGTGCCCTGTGAGGTGGTGCTTCTGGATATTTCAATGCCCGGCGTTAATGGGCTGGAAGCCATTCCGCGCATACGCGCCTTGAATAACCCGCCGGCCATTTTGGTGCTGTCGATGCATGACGAAGCGCAAATGGCTGCCCGGGCGCTGAAGTTCGGGGCGGCGGGGTATGCGACCAAGGACAGCGATCCGGCGTTACTGCTGACGGCAATTCGAAAAGTGGCTGCAGGCGGGCGATATATCGACCCGGAGTTGGCGGATCGAATGGTTTTCGAGGTGGGCTTGACCGATGAGCGACCTTTGCATGCCTCACTCTCCGAGCGTGAATTCTCAGTATTCGAGCGACTGGCTCAAGGCGCCAACGTCAACGACATCGCCCATCAACTGGCGTTGAGCAGTAAGACCATCAGCACCCACAAAGCGCGGTTAATGCAAAAACTCAACATCACCTCGCTGGCCGAGCTGGTGAAATACGCGATGGAGCATAAGCTGGTTTAACACCTGTTCTCGTAGCAGCTGCCGAAGGCTGCGTCCGGCGACGAAGTCGTCGTTAAACCCTCTGGCGCATTGTGTCAGGACGTCCGTGTATTCCGTTTTACGATCGCTACGCAATCGGACGCAGCCTTCGGCAGCTGCTACGGGGACTGTGGATTCGATATTGCGTGTCTATTTACGACCCTTTCAACACGATCTTCAGCCTTATTGTTGAGCGCGCCTGTATCCAGCGTTCCATTCACGACATTCGTGTAGGGCGCCCCCTACACAAAACCTTCCAACTTGCCGATGGCATTCTCTCCTGTGCCCCGATTTCTGTGGGCTGACGGCTTCTTTAGGCTTGAGCCACAGCAGTCCAAAACAGAAGGTGTGGCTATGGGTGAGGTCGGTGCAAGCGCTGGGTCGAATGATATTTTGGTCAGCTTTCGTGGCGTGCAAAAAAGCTATGACGGCGAAAACCTGATCGTCAAAGACCTCAATCTGGACATTCGCAAAGGCGAGTTCCTGACCTTGCTCGGGCCGTCCGGTTCGGGCAAAACCACTAGCCTGATGATGCTGGCCGGTTTTGAAACACCCACTGCCGGTGAAATTCTGCTGGCGGGGCGGGCGATCAATAACGTGCCCCCGCACAAGCGTGACATCGGCATGGTCTTTCAAAACTATGCACTGTTTCCGCATATGACCGTGGCCGAAAACCTCGGGTTTCCCTTGTCGGTGCGCGGCCTCAATCGAACGGACATCAGTGAGCGGGTCAAGCGCGTATTGAGCATGGTTCAGCTCGATGCTTTTGCTCAACGCTATCCGGCGCAACTGTCCGGCGGTCAGCAACAACGGGTGGCGCTGGCGCGGGCATTGGTGTTCGAGCCGCAACTGGTGCTGATGGACGAACCCTTGGGTGCTTTGGACAAACAACTGCGTGAGCACATGCAGATGGAGATCAAGCACCTGCACCAACGCTTGGGCGTGACCGTGGTGTACGTGACCCACGATCAGGGTGAAGCCTTGACCATGTCAGATCGGGTTGCGGTGTTCCATCAAGGCGAAATCCAGCAAATCGCTCCGCCGCGCAGTCTCTACGAAGAACCGAAAAATACCTTTGTGGCCAATTTCATTGGTGAAAACAACCGCCTCAATGGTCGCTTGCACAGCCAGGAGGGGGATCGCTGCGTGGTCGAATTGAGCCGTGGTGAAAAGGTTCAGGCGTTGGCAGTGAATGTCGGGCGCACGGGCGATCCGGTCACCCTGTCGATTCGGCCCGAGCGCATCAGTCTCAATGGTTCCAGCCAGTCTTGCGCTAACCGGTTTTCGGGCAGAGTCGAAGAATTTATCTACCTGGGCGACCACGTGCGGGTACGGATGGAGGTCTGCGGCAAGACCGATTTTTTTGTGAAACAGCCGATTGCCGAGCTGGATCCGACCCTCGCGGTTGGGGATGTCGTGCCGCTGGGCTGGCAGGTCGAACACGTACGTGCGCTGGACCCCCTCATAGAGGCGAATTAATCGCCCTGGCTTCACCAACCCTGTGGAGAGTAACGATGCAAGCATCCTTTAAGTTAACGGCCCTGAGTCTGGGCTTGCTGTTCGCCGCCAATGCATTGGCGGCCACCGACCTGACCGTGGTTTCGTTTGGCGGTGCGAACAAGGCAGCACAGGTCAAAGCGTTCTATGCCCCTTGGGAAGCCAAGGGGGAAGGCAAAATCATCGCCGGTGAGTACAACGGTGAAATGGCCAAAATCAAGGCCATGGTTGATACCAAAAGCATTTCCTGGGATCTGGTCGAGGTTGAATCGCCTGAGCTGTCCCGTGGCTGTGATGAGGATATGTTTGAGGCGCTGGACCCTGCGCTGTTCGGTAATCCGGAACAGTATGTCAAAGGGGCCATCCAGACCTGCGGTGCCGGGTTCTTTGTGTGGTCGACCGTATTGGCCTATAACGCCGACAAGTTAAAAACCGCCCCCACCAGTTGGGTGGATTTCTGGGACACCAAAACCTTTCCGGGTAAAAGGGGCCTGCGAAAAGGCGCCAAGTACACCCTCGAATTCGCGCTGATGGCGGACGGGGTTGCTCCCAAGGATGTGTACACCGTTTTGGCCAGTAAAGATGGCCAGAACCGCGCGTTCAAAAAGCTTGATGAGCTCAAGCCAAGCATTCAATGGTGGGAAGCGGGCGCACAGCCGCCGCAATATCTGGCCTCAGGCGACGTAGTGATGAGTTCTGCCTACAACGGCCGGATCGCAGCTGTACAAAAAGAGAGCAACCTCAAGATTGTCTGGAATGGCGGCATCTATGACTTCGATGCCTGGGCTATTCCTAAAGGCCTGAGTGCTGACAAGGCTGCGGCCGCGAAGAAGTTCATGGCCTTTACCCTGCAACCGCAACAGCAGAGTGTTTATTCGCAAAACATCGCGTATGGCCCGGCGAACAAGGATGCAATGGCCTTACTGCCTAAAGATATTCAGGCCGAGATGCCAACCGACCCGCAGAACATTGCCAATCAAGTACAGATTGACGTCAGCTTCTGGGCTGATAACGGCGAGCAGCTGGAACAACGCTTCAACGCCTGGGCTGCCAAGTAAGCAGCGCTGATACGCGGCGCGACCGTCTGGATCGCGCCGCCATCGTTTAAAGATTCCCGGAGTTTGCCATGGCCATCGCCGTTCCCCTGAACGAGGTCTCCAGCCCCACGTTGAAGAAGCGTCTTGCGCATGCCGAGCGGGTGAACCGCTGGAAAGCACAGGCACTGATTGCGCCGTTGGTTATTTTCTTGCTGCTGGTATTTCTGGTACCGATCGCAGCACTGCTCTATAAAAGTGTCGGCAACCCGGAAGTGGTTGAAGGCTTGCCGCGCACGATCGTGGCCGTGGCGGGCTGGGACGGTAAAGGATTGCCTGCCGAACCCGTTTATCGGGCACTCAGCGAAGACTTGGCCGAGGCGCGCAAGAATCAAGTGTTGGGGGATTTATCCAAACGTCTGAACATGGAGTTGGCGGGCTATCGCAGCTTGCTGATGAAAACCGCGAAGGCTCTTCCATTCAAGACCGCCCCCGGGTCATATAAGGACGCACTGGAGGGTCTTGACGAGCGGTGGGGTGACCCGGCGTATTGGCAGGCCATTAAGCGCAATACCTCAAGCGTAACGGCGTTTTACCTGCTGGCGGCGGTCGATCATCGTATCGATGATTTGGGCGAAATCGCTCAGGCGACGCCGGATCAATCCATTTACCTCGATATTTTTGCCCGCACCTTCTGGATGGGGTTTGTGATTACCTGCATCTGTCTGGTGCTGGCGTATCCGCTGGCGTATTTGCTGGCTAACTTGCCGGCACGCCAAAGTAACTTGCTGATGATTCTGGTGCTGCTGCCGTTCTGGACCTCGGTACTGGTGCGGGTCGCGGCCTGGATTGTGCTGCTGCAATCGGGAGGGCTTATCAACAGCGCGCTGATCAGCATGGGCTTGATCGATCAACCGCTGGAGTTGGTATTCAATCGGGTCGGGGTCTACATCTCGATGGTGCACATCCTGCTGCCTTTTATGATTCTGCCGATCTACAGCGTAATGAAGGGGATTTCCCCCACCTACATGCGTGCTGCCATCTCACTGGGCTGTCATCCATTTGCCAGCTTCTGGCGGGTGTATTTCCCGCAGACCTACGCCGGCGTCGGCGCGGGCTGCTTGTTGGTGTTCATCATTGCCATTGGCTACTACATCACACCTGCGTTGCTGGGCAGTCCGAACGATCAAATGGTCAGTTACTTCGTCGCCTTCTACACCAACACCAGCATCAACTGGGGCATGGCGACAGCGCTAGGCGGCTTGCTCTTGCTGGCGACCGTGGTGCTGTACCTGATTTACAACTGGCTGGTAGGCGCCACACGCCTGCGTTTGAGCTGAGGAGGTTGCGATGCTGAGTCCCTACATGTCCCCGATTGAGCGGGTCTGGTTTTACAGTTTGCGCATCCTGTGCGGGTTGATTTTGCTGTTCCTGATTTTGCCGGTATTAGTGATCATCCCGCTGTCATTCAACTCGGGCAGTTTTCTGGTGTACCCGCTGCAAGGTTTTTCGTTGCATTGGTATCAGGACTTTTTTGGCTCTGCGGAATGGATGCGTGCGTTGAAAAACAGCGTCATCGTGGCCCCTGCTGCGACGGTACTGGCGATGGTGTTCGGCACGCTCGCGGCGATCGGCCTGACCCGAGGCCACTTCCCCGGCAAAGCGTTGGTCATGGCGCTGGTGATCTCGCCCATGGTGGTGCCGGTGGTTATTATCGGTGTGGCCAGCTATTTGTTCTTCGCCCCGCTGGGGTTGGGCAACAGTTATTTTTCGCTGATCGTTGTCCACGCCGTGCTGGGTGTTCCGTTTGTGATCATTACCGTGTCAGCGACCTTGCAAGGGTTCAACCACAACCTGGTCCGAGCGGCGGCGAGCCTGGGGGCTTCACCGTTGACAGCGTTTCGCCGGGTGACATTGCCGCTGATTGCGCCGGGTGTGATATCGGGCGCCCTGTTTGCCTTTGCCACCTCTTTTGATGAAGTGGTTGTAACGCTGTTTTTGGCCGGGCCGGAGCAAGCGACTTTGCCACGGCAGATGTTCAGCGGTATCCGTGAGAACCTCAGTCCGACCATTGCTGCTGCAGCGACATTGTTGATCGGTTTTTCGGTCGTGTTATTGCTGACGTTGGAATGGTTGCGCGGTCGCAGTGAAAAACTGCGCACAGCACAGGCGTAGGGCTACATCCAGCAAGCATCCCATAAGGGGTAATCACCGATTCGCGTGGTCAACCGTGCGCGGATCGGGTTTTTGATGATGTAGCGGGCGATATCTTTTATATCCTCTTCATCGCGTAAAGCCCGGTCGTGGTAGCCCTTTTGCCACAGTCGACCGGTTGACCGGCAAGCCTGATTAATTGTCACGCTGCTGCGCGACTTCACGCGGCACATCACTTCTGCGAGCGTTTTATGTTTAAGTTCGACTAGCCAATGAAAATGGTCAGGCATCACGACCCAAGCCTTGGATGTCACGATCCCTTCGTCATGCGCCTGCCTGAACTGCTCAACAACTAGACGGCCTAAATGAAAGTCCTTGAAAATGGGCCGTCTTTGTTGGGTGATACTGGTTAGAAGATAAAGGCGGCCCTGCTCAGAGTGGCGGCCGATACGCAGGCGGTAAGCGTTCTTTGACGTTGGCAATCCATTGCCCTCCGTGATTGGTTTTCTTAACCTAGATCACTTACATACTTGCCACTGAAGCAACCCTTGACCAAGTATTACACCACCTCGTAGCAGCTGCCGAAGGCTGCGTCCGAGTGCGCAGCGCTCGTGAAATGGGTGATACAAACCTGTCACGAAAAATGGATCTTCAGGGTTTGCGGCCTGCGGCCGGACGTCGCCTTCGGCAACTGCTACGGGGGGAAATGTATAGCGCGAACGGGTCGGCGGTATACAATGCGCGCCACCGTGTTTTGCTCATTAAAGGTGCGTTATGCAGCCCTTCGCTATTGCCCCATCGATTCTCTCTGCCGATTTCGCCCGTCTTGGCGAAGAAGTCGACAATGTGCTCGCCGCTGGCGCTGATATCGTGCATTTCGATGTCATGGACAATCACTACGTGCCCAACCTGACCATCGGCCCGATGGTGTGCTCGGCCTTGCGCAAGTACGGCGTCACCGCACCCATCGATGTGCATCTGATGGTCAGCCCCGTTGATCGCATCATCGGCGACTTTATCGAAGCCGGCGCGACCTTTATTACCTTTCACCCCGAAGCGACCCAGCATATCGATCGCTCCTTGCAGTTAATTCGCGAGGGCGGCTGCAAGGCGGGTCTGGTGTTCAATCCAGCCACGCCGCTGGACGTGCTCAAGTACGTAATGGACAAGGTCGACATGGTCTTGCTGATGAGTGTTAACCCAGGTTTTGGCGGGCAGAAGTTTATCCCCGGCACGCTGAACAAACTGCGTGAAGCGCGCGCACTGATCGATGCGTCGGGCCGTGATATTCGCCTGGAAATCGACGGCGGCGTCAATGTGGCTAATATCCGTGAAATTGCAGAGGCCGGCGCTGATACGTTCGTCGCAGGGTCGGCGATCTTCAATACCCCGAACTACGAAGAAGTCATCCAGAAAATGCGCGCCGAGCTTGCGTTGGCGCGCCCATGAGCCGCTTCGAGCAGTTGCTTAAAGGGCAACTGCCCAAGCTGGTGATGTTCGATCTGGACGGCACCCTGATTGATTCCGTGCCGGATCTGGCCGCTGCTGTTGAAACCATGCTGCACACGCTCGGTCGCCCACCCGCCGGTATAGAAAACGTGCGGATATGGATTGGCAACGGTGCACCGATGTTGGTGCGCCGCGCACTGGCGGGCAATATCGAGGCATCGGGCGTTGATGACGCCCAAGCCGAGCAAGCGCTGGAGATTTTCATGACGGCCTACGAGGGCGGTCATGGACACACCACGGTCTATCCGGGGGTGCGTGAAAGCCTCAAGTGGTTGCAAAAACAGGGCGTTGAAATGGCCCTGATCACCAACAAGCCTGAGCGTTTCGTCGCCCCCTTGTTGGATGAACTCAAGCTGGGACGGTTTTTTCGCTGGATAATCGGCGGCGATACGCTGCCGCAAAAAAAACCCGACCCGGCAGCGCTGTTATTCGTGATGAAAATGGCGGGTGTGACACCAGAAGAATCACTTTTTATCGGTGATTCACGCAATGACGTGCTGGCGGCCAAAGCCGCTGGCATACGCTGCGTGGCACTGAGTTATGGCTACAATCACGGCCGCCCGATTGAAGAAGAGTCGCCGGATATGGTCATCGACAATCTGCAAGAGCTGATAGTCGGTTGCTTAGATTCCGCGCCTGAGATAACGTTGGGCAATTCCGTTCACCCCTCTCGAAGAGATTCCATCGTGGTGGTCACTCGCAAACTCTGGATGAAAGTTATCAAGGCCCTGGCCCGTTGGCGTTGGCGCGCCTGACTTGAATCTGGCCGCTGAGTCGGCACGTTTGCACACCTGACCGTTTTACCCTCAGACCACGAGGCACCTCATGATCCGCGAAGAATTCCTGCGCTTGGCCGCTGCTGGCTACAACCGTATCCCGTTGGCCCGCGAAACCCTTGCCGACTTCGACACGCCGCTGTCGATCTACTTGAAACTGGCTGATCAGCCCAACTCCTATTTGCTGGAGTCGGTGCAGGGCGGTGAGAAGTGGGGCCGTTACTCGATCATTGGTTTGCCGTGCCGCACTGTGTTGCGTGTGCATGAGCACCAGATCCGCGTGACCCACGATGGGGTAGAAATCGAAGCACACGAGTCTGAAGACCCGCTGGCATTTGTCGAAGCCTTCAAAGCCCGTTACAACGTACCGACCATTGCGGGTTTACCGCGGTTCAATGGCGGCCTGGTGGGTTACTTCGGCTATGACTGCGTGCGCTATGTAGAGAAGCGTTTGGGCAAGTGCCCGAATCCTGATCCATTAGGTGTACCGGACATTCTGTTGATGGTGTCGGATGCGGTGGTGGTGTTCGACAACCTGGCGGGCAAGATGCACGCGATTGTACTGGTTGATCCTGCTCAGCCAGACGCATACGAAGAAGGTCAAGCCCGTCTTGAGACGCTGCTTGAACAGCTGCGTCAGCCGATGGCACCTCGCCGCGGTCTGGATTTCACCCAGCAGCAAGCGGCTGACCCAGTGTTTCGTTCCAGCTTCACGCAGGACGACTACGAAAGAGCCGTCGACACGATCAAGGACTACATCCTTGCGGGTGATTGCATGCAAGTGGTGCCGTCGCAGCGCATGTCCATTGACTTCAAGGCTGCGCCGATTGATTTGTACCGTGCGCTGCGCTGCTTCAACCCGACACCTTATATGTACTTTTTCAATTTTGGTGACTTCCACGTGGTGGGCAGTTCACCGGAAGTGCTGGTGCGCGTAGAAGACAATCTGATTACCGTGCGCCCGATCGCCGGCACACGCCCGCGGGGTGCGACCGAAGAAGCCGATCTTGCGCTGGAAAAAGACCTGCTGAGTGACGACAAGGAAATCGCCGAGCACTTGATGCTGATAGACCTTGGGCGAAACGACACGGGGCGCGTTTCAGAAACCGGCTCGGTCAAGCTGACCGAGAAAATGGTGATCGAGCGTTATTCCAATGTTATGCACATTGTGTCCAACGTTACAGGTCAGCTTAAAAGCGGGCTGACAGCAATGGACGCGCTGCGTGCCATTCTGCCCGCCGGCACCTTGTCGGGGGCACCGAAAATTCGGGCGATGGAAATCATCGACGAACTGGAGCCCGTCAAGCGTGGTGTGTATGGCGGCGCAGTGGGTTATTTCGCCTGGAATGGCAACATGGACACAGCCATTGCCATTCGTACAGCGGTGATCAAAAACGGCGAACTGCATGTGCAAGCGGGCGGCGGCATTGTGGCTGACTCGGTGCCTGCGCTGGAGTGGGAAGAGACGCTGAACAAACGTCGTGCGATGTTTCGTGCGGTAGCGCTCGCAGAACAAACCCCCACGACCGACGCCTGAGGAGCTTTGCCATGTTGTTGATGATCGATAATTACGACTCTTTTACGTACAACGTCGTGCAGTACCTCAGCGAGCTGGGTGCCGCCGTCAAGGTGGTGCGCAACGACGAACTGACCGTGGCCGAGATCGAAGCGCTCAAACCAGAGCGCATCGTGGTCTCGCCGGGTCCGTGTACGCCGAATGAGGCGGGTATTTCGCTTGAAGCCATCAAGCATTTCGCCGGCAAGTTGCCCATTCTGGGTGTATGCCTGGGCCATCAATCCATCGGCCAGGCTTTCGGCGGGGATGTGGTGCGGGCCAGAGAAGTGATGCACGGCAAAACCAGCCCGGTGTATCACCATGATAAGGGGGTCTTCCAAGGGTTGAACAACCCGCTGACCGTGACCCGTTATCACTCGTTGGTGGTCAAGCGCGAGACCTTGCCCGAGTGCCTTGAGTTGACAGCCTGGACGCAGCAACCTGATGGCTCGGTCGACGAGATCATGGGCTTGCGCCACAAGACGCTGAACATCGAAGGGGTGCAATTTCACCCTGAATCGATTTTGACCGAACAAGGTCATGAACTGTTTGCCAATTTCCTCAAACAAACCGGCGGCGTGCGCTAAGGACTTTTTATGGATATCAAGACAGCCCTGACCCGTATCGTCGGACATCTCGATCTAAGCACTGAAGAGATGCGCGATGTGATGCGCGACATCATGACCGGTCAATGCACTGAGGCTCAGATAGGCGCTTTCATGATGGGCATGCGCATGAAGAGTGAAAGCATCGACGAAATTGTCGGTGCCGTCACGGTCATGCGCGAGTTGGCAGACAAGGTTGAACTTAAAACCCTCGACGGTGTGGTCGATATTGTCGGCACCGGCGGTGATGGTGCGAATATTTTTAACGTGTCGACAGCTTCTGCATTGGTTATCGCCGCCGCAGGGTGCACAGTGGCCAAACACGGCAATCGCGCCGTGTCGGGTAAAAGTGGCAGCGCTGATTTGCTTGAAGCGGCAGGCGTCTACCTCAACCTGACTCCGGTTCAAGTGGCTCGCTGCATCGATAGCGTGGGTATTGGTTTTATGTTTGCCCAGTCTCATCACGGTGCTATGAAGCACGCGGCCATTGCCCGCCGCGATTTGGGCATGCGCACACTCTTTAATATGCTTGGCCCGCTTACGAATCCGGCCGGCGTTGTGCATCAAGTGGTCGGGGTGTTCAATCAGGCGTTGTGCCGTCCCTTGGCTGAAGTGTTACAACGTTTGGGCAGCAAACATGTACTGGTGGTGCATTCGCAAGATGGTCTGGACGAGTTCAGCCTTGCAGCCCCAACCTATGTGGCAGAGCTGCGTAATGGCGAAATTACTGAATATTGGGTTCAGCCTGAAGATTTGGGTATCAAGAGTCAGAGCCTCTTTGGTCTGGTGATCGACAGCCCCGAACAATCGCTGGAACTGATACGTGACGCCTTGGGCCGCCGTAAAACAGAGGCGGGACAAAAGGCTGCCGACATGATCGTGCTCAATGCCGGTGCAGCGCTTTATGCGGCAGACCTTGCCTACACACTCAAAGAAGGTGTGGCGTTGGCGCACGATGCGCTGCACACCGGGTTGGCTCGGGAGAAACTTGAAGAGTTGGGTGCCTTTACCGCTGTTTTCAAACAGGAGAATGAAGCATGAGTGTGCCTACCGTTCTGGAAAACATTCTGGCGCGAAAAGTTCAGGAGGTCGCTGAGCGCAGTGCGCGGGTGAGTCTGGCTGAACTTGAACGTATGGCAGCTCAGGCTGACCCTGTGCGCGGCTTTGCCAACGCGTTGCTGGCACAGGCCAAGCTGAAGGAGCCTGCGGTGATTGCCGAAATAAAAAAGGCATCCCCGAGCAAAGGCGTCATTCGCGAGGATTTCGTGCCTGCCGACATCGCCAGAAGCTATGAGGCTGGCGGTGCGACCTGTTTGTCCGTGCTGACTGACATTGATTTCTTTCAGGGGGCTGACGCTTACCTGCAACAAGCCCGGGCAGCCTGCAAACTGCCGGTTATCCGCAAAGACTTCATGATTGACCCGTATCAGATTGTCGAAGCCCGTGCGTTGGGCGCCGACTGCGTGCTGTTGATCGTCTCCGCGCTGGATGACGTGAAAATGGCTGAATTGGCGTCCGTTGCCAAAGGTGTGGGTCTGGATGTGCTGGTTGAGGTGCATGACGGCGCTGAGCTGGAGCGGGCACTGAAAATCCTCGATACGCCGCTGGTGGGGATTAACAACCGTAATTTGCACACCTTTGACGTCAGCCTTGAAACCACTCTCGACCTGTTGCCACGTGTTCCGCGTGATCGATTGGTCATTACCGAGAGCGGGATTCTCAATCGGGCAGACGTTGAGTTGATGGAAATCAGTGACGTGTATTCGTTTTTGGTGGGCGAAGCCTTTATGCGCGCTGAGAACCCGGGGCATGAATTGCAACGTTTGTTCTTTCCTGAACGTAGCATCCCTGTAACAGGCTCGACGCTGGACTGATACACCTCCCCAGTCGTGACAGGCTTGGGCCGCGCGTGCTCTTTTTTAGAGATATTTATGACGCTTATCCAGCAACTCACGGTCGAAGCAGGCCTTAAAGCTGAGCAGGATTTGTTGGCTTCAGTGTGTGCGGGTGAGCGTCAGGCGGGCGTGCTGTTCTGGCAGCCCACTGATCGGGCATTAGTCATGCCGCGTCGTTTGAGCCGCTTACCCGATTTTGAGCAAGCCAGTGTTGAACTGGCTGCGAGCGGGTGGCCCATTCTGTTGCGTGAGACCGGCGGCGAACCTGTGCCGCAATCCCCGTCAACAGTCAATATTGCTCTGGTCTACGCGCCGCCACGCAGTGAGGACGATCGTGCCCGCATTGAGACGGCTTATCTGCGTTTGTGCAATCCGCTCTGCGAGTTACTGACCGAGTTGGGAGCAGAGGCTTCGGTTGGCGAAGTTGAGGGCGCATTCTGTGACGGCCGTTACAACGTTAATCTTAATGGGCGCAAGCTGGTGGGGACGGCCCAACGCTGGCGTCAGAGCCAAGGTGGTCAGCGGCCGGTCGGTCTGGTTCACGGGGCGTTACTGGTAGAAAACGAGCGGGAGTCGATGGTAGCTGCCGTCAATTTTTTCAATGAGCGCTGTGGCCTTGAACAAAACTGCCGGGCCGATAGCCATATCGCATTGCACGAAGTATTTAGCGACCCCGATTTTTTTGAGCGGTTGAGCGCCAGTTACCAAAAAATACTGGCGCCTGTGTTCAACCCTTAGCGCGTACCAAAAACCACCATGGTTTTGCCTTTGACGCTTACCAGATTCTGCTCTTCCAGATCTTTGAGCACACGCCCCACCATCTCTCGCGAACAGCCCACTATTCTGCCGATTTCCTGTCGGGTCACTTTGATTTGCATCCCGTCCGGGTGAGTCATGGCGTCGGGTTGTTTACACAATTCAAGTAAGCAGCGTGCCACTCGCCCGGTGACGTCAAAGAAGGCCAAGTCCCCAACTTTGCGCGTGGTGTTTCGCAGTCTCTGCGCGATTTGTCCGCTTATGGCGTAAAGAATTTCCGGTTCGTGTTGTGCGTATTCTCTGAATTTCGAATAGCTAATTTCCGCAACTTCACACTCGGTCTTCGCTCGTACCCAGGCACTGCGTTTCTGTTCCTGACCCGCCTGTTCAAACAAACCCAACTCACCAATAAAATCACCCGAGTTAAGGTAGGCGATGATCATTTCGCGATTGCCATCATCCTCGATCACAATGGTTACCGAGCCTTTGATGATGAAAAACAGGGTGTGTGAGTGTTCGCCTGCGCAAATGATGTTGCTCTTGGCCGCATAGCGTTTGCGTTGGCAGTGAGTCAAAAACTTATCTAGGTTTTTGATCTTGGATATGGGGGTAAAAGCAACCATGGTTGTTTCCCGAAAGCATGCACAGTAGGAGCTGGATCTATTTTTATAGAGAGCGCTGGCTGGCTGGCGCCAGTGAATTGGCGCCAGCTTAACAGACAGATTCTTTCAGGTAGGCAGAATTTTCCATGCAGCGTGTAGGTTAAAGCCATGCGCGTGGCAAGCTCTCTATTTAGGACGCTGTGCTAAGCTGGCGCCCCTTTTAAAGCAGTGGAGTCTGGGTGATGAAGGCACGCATTCAATGGGCTGGCGAGGCCATGTTTCTGGGCGAGTCAGGCAGCGGCCACGTCGTCGTGATGGACGGCCCGCCTGAGAGCGGTGGTCGTAATCTAGGTGTGCGACCGATGGAAATGCTTCTGCTGGGCCTTGGCGGATGCAGCAACTTTGACGTGGTCAGCATTCTCAAAAAATCGCGCCAGGCCGTTGAGAGCTGTGAAGCTTTCCTTGAAGCCGAGCGCGCCACTGAAGACCCGAAAGTGTTTACCAAGATTCATCTGCACTTTGTCGTTAAAGGTCGTGGTCTGAAAGAAGCTCAGGTTAAGCGTGCCATTGAGCTGTCAGCCGAGAAGTATTGCTCTGCGTCGATCATGCTGGGCGCTGCGGGTGTAGCTATTAGCCACGATTATGAAATTGTTGAATTGGGCTAGTGGCCATTCAATTTTCATAAATGCACTGCAGGCTCTGGTGAACGGTCGCCGAGGTCTGCATAATGCGCCACTTTTTTCAGGGTAGTGGCTGGGGATATTTCCGGCCACATGCCCGAACAGATAACCAAAATCGCCATCGCGAAGAGGTGTTAACCGTCCTACGCAGGTGCGTCCACGCACTTGACGGGCATGCTGGATCACGCGGCCGAGCCGCATCGACATAGAGAGTTTTATAACGGTGAAAAGCAAACTCAAGCTCCACGGGTTCAATAACCTGACAAAGACCTTGAGCTTCAACATCTATGACATCTGCTACGCGGAAACCCCGCAAGACCAGCAGGCATACGTTGAGTACATCAATCAAGAGTACGACGCAGAACGCCTGACGCAGATCCTTACAGATGTGGTTGATATCATTGGTGCCAACATCCTGAACATCGCTCGTCAGGATTACGATCCCCAGGGCGCCAGCGTGACAATTCTGATTTCAGAGCAGCCGGTGATTCCGACCGAAAGCCAAATCGAAGAATCCCCAGGTCCGCTGCCCGAGACCATTCTGGCTCACCTCGACAAAAGTCATATCACGGTGCATACCTATCCGGAAATTCATCCGGTCGACGGGATTGCGACTTTCCGTGTGGATATTGATGTGTCGACGTGCGGCGTTATTTCACCGCTTAAAGCTCTCAACTATCTGATCCATCAATTTGATTCAGATATCGTGACTGTCGATTACCGCGTTCGTGGTTTTACCCGTGATGTTGAAGGTAAAAAACACTTTATCGATCACGAGATCAATTCGATTCAGAATTACCTTTCTGAAGACACCCGCGACGGTTACCAAATGACCGACGTGAACGTTTACCAAGAGAACTTGTTCCACACCAAGATGCTGCTGAAAGAGTTTGAACTGGACAACTACTTGTTCGGCGATGCCACCAGCAATCTTTCGGTTGAACAACGCGCTCAGGTGACCGAACGCGTGAAGCATGAAATGCTCGAAATCTTTTACGCTCGGAACATGGCGTAAAGTTTCAGCCATTAAAAAGGCGACTATCGAGAGGTAGTCGCCTTTTTTGCTTCTGGCCCAGCAAGTAATGCCAGGCTGTTACATACGATAGGTGCTTTTAGTCATGACCTTGGCCATCAGGCTCATGCCAAACTTGACCGGTGCAGGAAAACGGAAGCCGCCGGCTTGCAACGCGGACTCAGCATGATGAGCTTCGTCGATGCGCATTTGCTCAAGAATCGCTCGGGACTTTTCATCTTCGGCCGGGAGCTGCTCAAGATGTTCATTAAGATGCTTGCAGACTTGATCTTCTGTAGCAGCTACAAATCCCAGGCTCACTTTGTCGCTAATTAGCCCGGCCACTGCGCCAATACCGAAAGACATGCCGTAAAACAGCGGATTCAGCACGCTAGGATGGCTGCCCAATTGACGAATACGCTGCTCACACCACGCTAAGTGATCGATCTCTTCTTCTGCCGCATGCTCCATTGCATTTCGCACTTGCGGTAGCTTGGCGGTCAGGGCCTGGCCTTGGTACAGCGCCTGAGCGCAGACTTCGCCCGTGTGGTTGATACGCATCAATCCGGCCACATGCCGCGCGGTCTTGTCGTCCAGCGGGTGATCGGGCTTTAAAATGGCGGGCGATGGACGGCCAGGTTGGCCACTGAATGGCAGCAATGTGCGCATCGCGGTATCGGCTTGTAGCAGTAGACGGTCAATCGGCGAGTAGTGACGTTGGGTAGTCATGCTTACCTCCGGAAAAAATCACGGAGGCCAGTTTACCGCAATCGAGCCGCAAGGGGCTGCACGTGATCGTCAGCAGTCGTGGGTGCGGCAATGCACCCACGGTGTGCACAGCTTTCTATCAGCCCGGCGGCCAGTTCATCTGGCGTTGACCCAGAACGTGCATATGAATGTGGTAGACCGTTTGGCCGCCTTTTTCATTGCAGTTCATTACCACCCGGAACCCGTCTTCGCAGCCCAGCTCTTTGGCGAGCCGTTGTGCAGTGAACAGGATATGCCCTGTCAGCGGCTTGTCCTCTTCGGTCAGGTCATTGAGGGTGCGGATCGGTTTTTTTGGGATAACCAAAAAATGAATCGGTGCTTGTGGAGCAATATCGTGAAAAGCGAGTACTTGATCATCTTCATAGATGATCTTTGCAGGTATTTCACGGTTGATGATCTTGGTAAACAGGGTATCCAAAGCAGTTTCTCCGTGAGTGAAGTCCGGTCTGAGTGTACTCAGCAGAGCGCGTTACGCCCAGTCGCGTTAACGCGGGCAATAGGATTTGTTCACAGAGGCCGCGATTTTTCGTGTCATCCACCGTGACAGCACACGTGGGATACGTGTTAGCCAGCGGTTACGTCGACCCGGAATAATGATGGCTTTGTTTTTTTCAAGCGCGCGCACTGTATAAAGCGCAACTTCTTCGGGGGTCATCCAAGCGGAATTTTGCTTGATTGCCTCTGCATTCATCTTGGACGCTTCAAAAAAGCCAGTACGGGTAATGCCAGGGCATAGCACCGATACTTTGATGCCCGTTTTCTTTACCTCCTCACGTAAACCTTCGGAAAAGTGCAGAACATACGCTTTGCTGGCGTAGTAGGTACTTAGCCAAGGACCCGGCTGAAAAGCCGCGATGGAGGAGACGTTAAGGATTTGTCCTCCTCCCTGCACCGCCATCATATTACCGATGGCATGACACAGCCGGGTAAGCGCGAGGACATTCAGCTCGATCAGGTCTTGTTCCGCGCTCCAGTCATGAGCCAGGAAGGGGCCGCAGGTGCCAATGCCCGCACAATTGACCAACAGGTCGATCTGGCGATCCCCTTCTTCAAGTTCCAGCAGAAAGCCCGAGAGACGCAAAGGTTCGCCCAGATCGCAGGCCCGGAACAACACTTCGACACCGAAACGTTGGGTCAGCTCCAGCGCAATGCTTTCGAGTGCGTCACGTTGGCGGGCCACTAAAATCAGGCTGCGGCCACGGCGTGCCAAGGCTTCAGCCAAGGCCAGGCCGATACCGCTGGAAGCACCAGTGATTAAAGCGTAACGGGTCATGCTGTTCTCCATCGCAACGGTGCTGTCCGGTGACAATGACGTCCCTGGCGTTAACGCGTTCTTAAAGAAACAGAGTCTACAGGCTGGAGCGGCTAACTGCGTTGATGAAAACGTGCATCAGTGGGGTGGATGCAATTGCAATGAAGGCCGCAACGTATACGCAGCAGATGAAGGCCAAAATCGAGCCTGCAATTTTTACTGAGGTGCTGTTAGGCGGAGGAGGTGCTTCAAAGCGATTCGCGCCTGATGTGCCCGGCCTCACCAGTAACATGATGCCTAATATCAGATTGGCGATAGGCACCAGCTGCAAAAGTAACATCCATGCGGATAAGTTGAGGTCGTGAAGGCGTTGAGCGGCAATTCTGAGGCTAAATATCGGATAAAGAATAATTCCGACCCCAATAATCCCAATACTGATGACGGGCGACACGATTACCATCAAAAGACCAATTAAGCATAAAGACTGAAAAATAACGCCCAAACCCAATTGCCAAACTATAAAGCGTAATCGTCCGATTCGCGTCGCAAAGCCAAGAAATTCCAGCTTTGCGTACTGCACCTCAGCGGTTTTTTCCAGATCATGCTCTGACATGTAAGCTTCCTTGTAGCAGGGGGAGATTTATCGTTCACAAAAAAGCCCGCCTAATTGGCGGGCTCAGAGCCTCAACAAGATGCTTAGCAATGAGGAAGTCGATTCACCCGCTTTATAGCCTCGCGGTATTCCGTATCGAGTCGTGTGATCAACTGTTGTGTAGTAGGCACATCATTGATGTCACCTACGCCTTGGCCAGCAGACCAAACGGTCTTCCATGCTTTTGCTTCGTCGTTGAGCGGTTTGAGCCGGGTACCGGTGCTGCTCTCGCTTTTAGCTTGCAGTGTGGCGAGGTCAAAGCCTGCATTTTCGAGGCTTTGGCGCATGAAACTTGCCGGTACACCCGAAACGGCAGCAGTGTGAACGATGTCGACTGCTCGGGATGTCAGAACCATTTGTTTGTATTCGTCAGGCGCATGACTTTCTTGTGTAGCTATAAACCGTGTGCCTAAGTAGGCAAGATCCGCCCCGATGACTTGCGCCGCCAAGATCTCGTGGCCATGGTTCAAGCAACCCGCAAGCAACACCGTTTTGTCGAAGAATTGGCGAATTTCAGCCACCAGAGCAAAAGGGCTCCATGTACCTGCATGCCCGCCCGCACCCGCCGCCACTGCGATCAGACCATCGACGCCTGCTTCGGCTGCTTTCTCGGCGTGACGTCGGGTTGTGACGTCGTGGAAGACCAGGCCACCATAGCTGTGAACAGCATCTACAACTTCTTTCACTGCACCCAAGCTGGTGATAACGATGGGGACTTTGTGCTCAATGCAGATCGCCAGATCAGCCTGTAGGCGCGGATTGCTGTTATGCACAATCAGGTTAACCGCGTAGGGCGCCGGATTTTTCAATGAAGCCAGTCCCGCTTCAATTTCCTCTAGCCATGCCTTGAAACCACTGCTCTCGCGTTGGTTGAGTGCAGGGAAACTGCCCACAACGCCATTAGCGCAACAGGCCAGCACGAGTTGCGGGTTGGAAATCAGAAACATGGGGGCTGCCACTACCGGCAGACGCAAGCATTGTTCAAGCTGGACGGGCAGTGACATTGAAGACCTCGAAGAAGGGGAATTGAATTTAGAACGGTTTAACCACTACCAGAATGACGATAGCAATCAAGAACAGCACCGGTACTTCATTGAACCATCGATAGAACACATGGCTACGCGTATTTTCGCCACGGGCAAAGCGTTTTACCTGTGCGCCACACATGTGGTGGTAACCGATGAGCAGAAATACCAGCGTCAGTTTGGCGTGCATCCACCCTTGACTGAGGAAGCCTGGAGCAAGGTAGAGCAGCCAGCCGCCGAAGATGAGTGTGGCGATCATTGCGGGGCCCATGATGCCGCGAAACAGCTTACGCTCCATCAGGCTGAATCGCTCTTTGCTGACAGCGTCTTCGCTTTGAGCGTGGTAAACAAACAGGCGTGGTAGGTAAAACAGCCCTGCAAACCAACAGACGATGCTGATGATATGAAAGGCCTTGAGCCATAGATAAAGCATTTTTAGTTATTCCCAGGTTCACGGTAGGGCAAATAGTAGTTGTAGAGCGCCCGTGAGTCACCTTGGCAGTTGTCGCATGGACGCTCTGTCCCTATTATCAGAAGCTTTCCAGTTGTTTCGTTGAGGGCAGGTTATGGTCAAGGTCGGTATTGTCGGCGGCACGGGTTACACCGGAGTCGAATTGCTGCGTTTGCTGGCTCAGCACCCGCAGGCTGAGGTGGTTGTAATCACTTCTCGATCCGAGGCGGGCCTGCCAGTTGCCGATATGTATCCCAACCTGCGCGGTCATTACGACGGCTTGGCTTTCAGTGTCCCGGATACACAAACGCTGGCTGCCTGTGATGTTGTATTTTTCGCCACGCCCCATGGCGTCGCCCATGCGTTGGCAGGCGAACTCCTGGCAGCAGGCACTAAGGTTATCGATCTTTCCGCCGATTTCCGTTTGCAGGACGCTGATGAATGGGCCAAATGGTACGGCCAGCCACATGGTGCGCCTGAGTTATTAAAAGAAGCTGTTTACGGTCTTCCAGAGGTTAATCGCGAGCAAATCAAGCAAGCTCGATTGATCGCGGTTCCGGGCTGTTATCCAACTGCCACTCAATTGGGCTTCCTGCCTTTGCTGGAAGCAGGGCTGGCGAATACGTCCATGCTCATTGCTGACTGTAAATCCGGTGTAAGTGGCGCCGGACGTGGCGCCAGTGTGGGGTCGTTATATGCCGAAACATCAGAGAGCATGAAGGCATACGCGGTCAAAGGGCATCGGCACTTACCCGAGATTCGTCAGGGCTTGCGCCGCGCAGCAGGTAAGGATGTCGGCTTGACCTTCGTGCCGCATTTGACGCCGATGATCCGTGGTATTCACTCCACGCTCTACGCAACAGTGGTAGACCGTTCTGTCGATCTGCAAGCGTTGTTCGAGAAGCGCTACGCCAATGAGCCGTTTGTTGACGTGATGCCTGCGGGCAGTCATCCGGAAACCCGCAGTGTTCGAGGTGCCAACGTTTGCCGGATCGCGGTACATCGTCCGCAAGAGAGAGATCTGGTTGTCGTGCTGTCTGTTATCGACAACTTGGTTAAAGGGGCTTCGGGTCAGGCTGTTCAGAACATGAATATCCTATTCGGTCTTGACGAGCGTCTTGGCCTTTCTCATGCAGGGATGTTGCCTTAAAAGCAGCTGCAAGCGGCTAGGGAAGAGAATTCTCGGCTTCTAGCGTGCAGCTTGTTGCTGAAAACTTGCCGCTGCTCTTCAAATAGTTGACCGCTTTTCTGGGAGAAGCGGATAATGCGCGTCATCACGCATTATGGCGGCACAGCGCCGGGAGATAGTCAGCATGAGCGTCGAATCCTTCACCCCCATGGCTTTGCAATTCACTGAAGGTGCTGCGCACAAGGTGAAGAGCCTGGTCGATGAAGAGGGTAATGATCGTTTGAAGTTGCGAGTTTTCGTTACGGGCGGCGGTTGTTCCGGTTTTCAATACGGTTTTACTTTCGATGAAGAAGTAGCCGATGACGACACCATTGTTGAGCGCGAGGGCGTTAGCTTGGTGGTTGACCCAATGAGTTTCCAATACTTGGCAGGTGCCGAGGTGGATTATCAGGAAGGTCTGGAAGGCTCTCGTTTCGTGATCAAAAACCCGAATGCCACCACAACGTGTGGTTGCGGGTCTTCGTTTTCGATCTGATTGCTCAGAGTAGGTGCCACACTCAACGCCGCGTAGATTCGCGGCGTTTTGCTATCTGGCCCTTTACTTTATGAGGCAAATCGTCAGGCGGGATAGATCGCACCCAGTACACGAAGGCCGCGTGCGCCCGTAACGCTGGGGCGATTGGTGGGAATGTTTTCAAGGCAGCAGTGGGCAAGCCAAGCAAAAGCCATGGCTTCAACCCAGTCTGGATCAACACCTCTTGCCTTTGTGCTATCGACCTGTGTAGTCGGGAGTAATTGCTTCAAGCGCGCCATGAGCGCCGCATTGTGAGCACCCCCACCGCAAACGAGTAGTTCATCTGTGCGCAGCTGAGCCGCTTGCAGTGATTGCACGACGGTCAATGCGGTGAGCTCAAGCAGGGTTGCCT
Organism: Pseudomonas sp. 2024-210; assembly: GCF_045062345.1. NCBI lineage: Bacteria > Pseudomonadati > Pseudomonadota > Gammaproteobacteria > Pseudomonadales > Pseudomonadaceae > Pseudomonas > Pseudomonas sp. 2024-210. The sequence continues at coordinate 109,872 of NZ_JBJGEJ010000016.1, forward strand.
GGACGTTTTCAGCGGCAAAGCTAGGCAGGGCCAGGAGATGCTGTTTCAGCCACTTGAGGTTGAATACTTCTCGGCCGGTACTTTTTGGGCCTTGGGTCTGGAAGAAAGGGTCGCGCAGCAGGGTCTCAAGCAGCAATGGTTCTACGTTGCCGCTGGCTGCCCACTGGCCACTGCGGTCATACAGGTCACCACGCTCCTCTTGTATCCAGGCATCAAGCAGAACATTCCCAGGGCCGCAATCGAATCCTGCGACAGGGTTATCGGTAGTTATCAGGCTTAAGTTACTGAAGCCGCCTATGTTCAATACCGCTCGATTGGCAGATCCATGTGTAAACAGGGCTTCATGGAAGGCAGGAACAAGAGGTGCTCCTTGTCCGCCGGCGGCGACATCTCGGCGACGAAAATCGCTGACCACGCTTATGCCAGTCAATTCGGCCAGTAAAGCAGGATTGCCTATCTGCACGGTCCAGCCTTGGGCGGGTTCATGACGTATGGTCTGACCGTGGCTCCCTATGGCGCGGATATGTCCAGGGGTGAGTTCTTGCTTCGCGAGCAGGTCATTGACCCCCTTGGCCGCTAGCCTTGCCCAGTGGTTTTCTGCAAGGGCGCTGCGTGCCACTTCGTCCGGCCCGCTGGCACACAGGCTGAGCAGTTCGCGGCGAAGGTCTTCAGGCATCGGGATGTAATGAGTGGCCAGCAGCGTAATGCCAGCCCCAAGTTCAACCAGCGCGATGTCCATGCCGTCAAGGCTGGTGCCGGACATCACGCCTATATAGAGAGCCATTGCTTAGCGCTTGCTCGAGGCTAGTAAGGTAGCCTTTTCCTGATTCATGCGAGCCATCAATGGCTGACTTTGCTGCAGGAAGCGCGTGCGTTCCGCTTTTGCTATCGGATCAGACATAGGCAGCTTTTGGCCAAGAGGATCAACATGCACGCCGTTGACCTGGAACTCGTAATGCAAATGAGGCCCGGTCGAAAGTCCGGTTGTGCCGATGTAGCCAATCACTTGTCCTTGCTTAACGGAACCGCCCGTTTTAACACCTTTGGCAAAGCCTTGCATGTGTCCGTAAAGGGTACGGTAAGTATTGCCATGCTGAATGATGATGGTGTTGCCGTAGCCTCCACGACGTCCCGCCAGGAGTACTTTTCCGTCGCCGGTTGCTTTGATTGGGGTACCGCGTGGCGCCGCGTAATCGACGCCCTTGTGTGCACGAATCTTGTTGAGGATTGGATGTTTGCGACCTGCTGAAAAGCGCGAGCTGATTCGGGCAAAATCTACAGGTGTGCGGATGAAAGCCTTGCGCATGCTGTTGCCATCAGCGGTGTAGTAATTGCTTGTGCCCTGCTTGTTGGTATAGCGGACTGCTGTAAAGGTTTTGCCCCGGTTGGTAAAGCGGGCAGACAGAATATTACCCGTGCCTACGGTTTTGCCGTTGGCCACCTTCTGTTCATAGATCACTTCGAACTGATCACCTGGGCGAATGTCTTGAGCGAAATCAATGTCGTAACCAAATACTTTAGCCATGTCCATTGTCAGGCTATGAGGTAATCCCGCGCGTTGGCCAGAGGCTGAAAGGGAGCTGGTAATTACGCCGTGTACATAAGCAGAGCGTACTGTTGGCAAGGTCGTTACACGACGAAACGTATAGCCTTTAGCGGTTTTGCTGAGGGTTATGGTTTCAAGGTCGCTAACTTGGCTGTGAAGGTTGTTCAGCTGGCCGTCAGGGGTCATTTCGAACTCGAGCTTTTGCCCGTGTTTCAATTGGCTGAACTGCTTGGCTTGCTTGTCGCTGGCCAGAATTTCATGCACGGCAGACGCAGGCAGGCCTACTTTCTCGAAGAGCGTAGAGAGCGTATCGCCTTTAGCGACGAGGACTTCGCGGTGGCTGGGTGATTTATCTTCTTCAGCTTTAACCGTGGAGTTTTTCGGCGGATCAATTTCGGCGAATGGAGGCGGGCTCACTTCTTTTGTGGCTTGAACGAGATCGGAAGCGTCTTCTTCTTGTGTCAGTTGCTCAGCAGGGCTTTCCAGCTCCAAGCTGAGGCTCGTTCTTTTGGCTTCAACTTCGCTGGAAGGAAATACCAGCAAAGCCAAGCTTAGGAGGGCGGCGATACCACTTGCTGCGAGCAGGTGGGTCTTCGGATAAAGCGGTGGCGCTTTAGGCGGTTGACTGGTCATAGATAATTTGACTTTGAATAAAGGATGAATTGGAAAAGATGACTGACACGGTGAAGATGAAATAACTGTATAAAATATAACCAAATCACCCTTGAAGCAAGTCTACGAGCTATTCCCCGACGGATAGTGGGCCGTATGCCGCTCAAAACTTGTAATTAGTCTCTGATCTTGTATGTTGGTTCCCTTTGAATTTGAGCCTTACGGGTCTGATATGAAGTCGGTTGAAGAGCAGCTAGCGCTAATAAAGCGTGGTGCCGAAGAGGTACTGGTCGAGTCTGAATTGGTTGAGAAGCTCAAGCGCGGTAAGCCGTTGCGTATTAAGGCTGGATTCGACCCTACAGCACCCGACCTGCACTTGGGTCACACCGTACTGATTAATAAGCTGCGCCAGTTCCAGGAGCTGGGTCATCACGTGATTTTCCTTATAGGAGATTTCACCGGGATGATTGGCGATCCAAGCGGGAAAAGTGCTACGCGCCCACCGTTGACGCGAGAGCAAGTGCTCGACAATGCCGAGACGTACAAGACTCAAGTATTCAAGATTCTTGACCCTGCCAAAACCGAGGTGGCATTCAACTCCACCTGGATGGATCAAATGAAGCCGGCAGACTTCATTCGTCTTACTTCTCAATACACCGTTGCTCGTATGCTTGAGCGCGACGATTTTGATAAGCGCTACACCACTAATCAGCCTATCGCTATTCATGAGTTCCTTTACCCGCTTGTACAGGGTTATGACTCTGTGGCTTTGAAGGCAGATGTAGAGCTGGGTGGTACGGATCAGAAATTCAACTTGCTGATGGGGCGTGAGCTACAGCGCGGCTATGGCCACGAAGCGCAATGCATTGTGACGATGCCTTTGCTTGAGGGGTTGGATGGCGTCAAGAAGATGTCTAAGTCCTTGGGTAACTATGTCGGTATCCAGGAAGCGCCAGGCGTGATGTACAGCAAACTCGTTTCCATTCCTGATGCTCTGATGTGGCGCTACTTTGAATTGCTGAGTTTTCGCTCAATGGACGAAATCAATGCATTTAAGTCTGAAGTCGAAGCTGGCGCTAACCCTCGTGACATCAAGATCAAGCTGGCTGAAGAAATCGTGGCTCGTTTTCATGGTGAAGAGGCTGCTGCCAATGCGCATCGCGGAGCTGGCAATCGCATGAAAGAGGGCGAGCTGCCAGATGATCTGCCAGAGGTTGAGCTGACTGCTACTGAGGATATGCCGATTGCAGCTGTCCTTAATAAGGCAGGTCTGGTGAAGAACTCTGCAGTGGCACGAGACCTGTTGGGGGCGGGAGGTGTACGTATAGATGGTGAGGTGGTTGATCGCACCTATATATATGCACTGGGCTCGACTCATGTGTGTCAGGCAGGCAAGAAGGCTTTTGCGCGTATCACACTAAAAGCCGAGTAAGGCGTGGTTCGGGGTTGCTTGATAGATTTGATTAATCAACCCTTGACTTGGAAATGTAATGGCCTATAATTCGCCCCACTTCCGGCGCAGTCGAAACGGAAAACTCCTTGATATTCAATGAGTTGTACGGTTTTCGGCGGTGTCAGCTTCAAGTCATCGAAGCAGGAAATGAGGTGTTGACAGCAGC
>NZ_JBJGEJ010000017.1:0-106322 GCF_045062345.1 Pseudomonas sp. 2024-210
TCCTTCCCACAAAGGGAGAGGGGACTGACCGTGCGCGGTCTGAAGAACAGCGCCAATCAGCTCCTTCCCACAAAGGGAGAGGGGACTGACCGTGCGCGGTCTGAAGAACAGCGCCAATCAGCTCCTTTCCACAAAGGGAGAGGGGACTGACCGTGCGTGGTCTGAAGAACAGCGCCAATCAGCTCCTTCCCACAAAGGGAGAGGAGGCTGATCGGGCGCGGAAGACCATCGCCAATCAGCTCCCTCTCCCTCCGGGAGAGGGTTGGGGTGAGGGCAAGCGGTGGATCAGAAGCTCACATCAACCTTGGTCCATAACGTACGGCCCGGTTCGTTGATGGGCGTCGGGTCGTTGGCCGGGTAGCCGTAACCGGCGTTGCCCGCCATGTTCAAATGCTCGCTGTAATTCTTGTCCAGCAGGTTGTCCACTCCGGCACTGACCTTGAGGTTCTTGGTGATGCGGTAAGCCCCGTTTAACGAAAAAACGCCAAAACCTGCGCTCTTGTCGAAGTCCTTACCCACCACGTTGCCCGCGTTACGGTCGATCCGGTTCTGTTGCGCGACTACGCGCCACAGCGCGCCCGCACTCCAGTTGTCTTCGCTGTAGGTGAGGCCCAGGCGGGTGTCCAACGGGGGCATTTGCGGCAGTGCTTTACCGTCCGTGGTGTTCTTGCCCCACGCATAAGCCAGCGTTGTGTCTGCCTTCCAGTGGGAGGTCAGGGCGTAGGCCGCACCGAACTCACCGCCCATTATCCGCGCGTTGATGTTCTGCGCTTGAGAATAACCGGGGGCATAGTCGAACAATATGTAGTCATGGACTACGCCGATGTAGGCCGATGCCCAAGCTTCCAGGTCGCGGGTTTTGTATTGCAGGCCCATGTCCAGCTGGGTGGTTTTCTCAGGCTTGATTGCATCGAATGCATTGACCGAACCCGCAGGCCCCGACGTCGGTGAAAACAACTCCCAGTAATCCGGGAAACGCTCGGTATGACCCAAACCGGCATACACCGTGGTCGGGCTGTCGGCCATGTCGTGCTCGTATCGCACAAAGCCACTGGGCAGGGTGTCGGCACGGGTTTTGTCGAGGGTCGGGTTGGGTTTGCTCATCATCCCCGAGCCGATACGGGCGCGGTAATCCTTGGCCGCAGCACGGTCCAGTCGTGCCCCCGTGATCACGCGGTCACGGTCGGCGGCGTACCAGGTCAATTCGCCAAAGGCACCGTAATTGTGGAAGTCGGCGTCCTTGCTCCAGTTCTGCTCCTTGTACGTGTCGATGCCCATGCCTGAGCGTTTTCGGTGCTCATTGGTCTGGGCATCAATCCCGCTGATCAACTGGTAATCGGCCCAGCGCCAGGTGGCCTTGATGCGGGCACCCAGCGTGCGGCGATCTACGTTGCTGGCCATAGGCCCCGCCATCATGCCGGTGCCCGACGGGGTGCGCAGGGTGTAGTTGTCCATCACATGGTCAGCGTAGTTGTAGTAGACCTGCGCTTCGATCGTGTCGAGAACGTCGCCCATATTGGATTTTTCAAAGCGCAGGCCCAAGCTTTCACGCTTGTACTGGCTGCCATCCATGCCACGACCCGCTGAGCGCGCTTCGCCATCGCCCTTGCCCGCGGTAAGTTCCAGCAGGGTGTCAGCATCCGGCGTCCAGCCGAGTGCGACATCACCGTTCCATTTGTCATACCGCGACGGCACAGTGTGGCCGTGACCGTCCTTGTAGTCGTTGGAGTGGGCCGTGTTGCCAATCACCCGCACATAGCCCAACGGTCCTCCGGCGGCAGCATCGAGGGTCTTGTCAAAGCGGCCATTGGAGCCCGCCAGCAGACTGGCATTGACCCGGCTGCCCAACTCGCCAAAGTGCTCCGGTTCCCGCTCGAACAGGATGGTGCCGGCCGATGCTCCGGGGCCCCACAGCACGGTTTGCGGGCCTTTGATGACGGTGAGTTTGTCGTAGGTTTCCGGCGAAATATAAGACGTGGGAGCGTCCATACGGCCCGGGCAGGCGCCGAGCATCATGCCGCCATTGGTGAGGATATTGAGGCGCGAGCCAAACATGCCGCGCAACACCGGGTCGCCATTGGTGCCGCCATTACGGATCAGGGCGAAGCCGGGGATGGTCTTCAAGTAGTCACCGCCATCGCTTGCGGGCACCGGTTGGCGCGGGTCTTTGGGGTTAGTGACGATGGTCAGCGGGGAGCTGGGGGCAATGGCCGTAATGACGGTCGGGCTCAGTTCATTGGCATGGCCTGCGTGTTCTTCAGCCAGGGCAACCGGCGCCAGCAGCCCGCAGCAGAGGGCGCTCAAGGTAAAAGGCAGCACCGATTGCGCGCGAGGCAAACGGTGGGCAGCAGTAAAACGGGACATAAACATTCCACTTTTCAAGCGAATACAACTCGACCCTGCATCGGCAGATATCTGCCAATGGGTCAGAGAGCGTTAGTTGTGTCGGTGCTTAGTGCAATGCAGGAGGCGCCCGGGAACGCGCGCCGAGAAACACAGGTTGTCGGGCATGACCCAAGCGTGGATTGGCCGCCAGGTAGCGGCTCAGTTTGGGTGCAGTGTGCAGCGACAGGTTTGGGGTGCCGGGCAGGGCCGGGCAACTGAACAGCAACGTGCAATAGCCGCACTTTTCCCAAAGGGCATGATGTTCAGACGCTGGCTGTTGAGGCCCTGCATGCTCGTGATGCGCAGGCAGGGTCATGCCCATCGGCATGTCCATCTTCATGGACGCGTGATGGTTCATCGGCACCGCTTGGGAAATCAGCGGGCCGATAAAGATCATCAACATGGCAAACAGACCTAACCAACGGCCACGAAGGGCTGGCGGGGTGTGCCTGGCGCGATGGGAGCGCATCTGCGTCAAACGCTGTGCGGTCAGTGCGTGTGGGCGTGTTCCGAGGTGTTGGCGGGCGGTTGCTTCTGCACCTTAACCTCAACGCTTATGTCGCCTGCTTTTTCAAAGTGCAGGGTCATCGGGAAGCGTTCACCGTCTTTGAGCAGGCTGCGGTCTTTGAGGCCGACCAGCATCACGTGGTAGGCCATTGGGGCAAATGTGACGGCGGCGCCAGGTGCCAATTCAACGCTCGGTACCGGTTGCATCTTCATCAGGTCGCCCTGCATGACGTGCTGATGCAACTCGGCTTTTTCGGCAATGGGCGTATCGACGCCAAGCAGACGGTCTGCCGTGTTGCCGGTATTACGAATCACGAAATACGCAGCCACCGTTGGCGCGTTGGGCGGTAGCTCTTGAGACCACGGGTGGGCGATCTCCAGGTCGCCAGCCTTGTATTGATGAGCATTGGCGAAACAGGCAGGCATCAGCAAAGCCGCTACGAGAGCAGCGTGCTTGAACATCGAGAGGTTCAACATGGTCATTCTCCGGAACGATTCAAAGCGCAGAAAAGGTTGCGAGGAGGAATCAGACCAGAGGAGAAGCACGGGGATTGAGACTTGGCCATTGCTGGCGCGGGGTAGGGCGTTTGAGGTGATCAGGGATCTGGCTATGGCCATGCTCTATGGCCGCAAAATACAGCGTGGGCACATGTGCCGGCAACGCCACCACAGGCGCCGAGCCTGAACAGCACCAGCAGTGCTGCATGGTCGAGTGATGATCCTCTTGCGTGTCGCTGGCCTCGAAAGTCCCGAGCGACACGGCGACCATTTTGGTGCCCATTGATGTGCAGAAGCTGCTCATCAAAAATTGTTCGACGGGGCCTTCACGGGTTTGCGCCATCGAGCCGTTCATCATCGACATGGCGAGCATGTTGAACAGCACTGCAAAGCAGGCGATCCAGGCAAATGCAAACCGTTGTCGAGGCATGACGAATTCCGTGAGTGGAGCGATCAAGGGCGCTATTTAGCCTGAATGGTCGATGTAAGTAAAAAGCCCAAATGTGTGGCGAAATGTCGCGCAAGTATAGCGGGTGGTAGTGTCCAGCACGCCTATCGGCTGCTCAGTGCGTTGATCAACGCGTGTGGCGTATAAAACTCCCGGGCCACCTTGGGCAGCTCAGGACGTTTAAGCACCAGTACCGGAATGCCTCGCTCACGGGCCACTTGCAGTTTGGGTTCGGTGGCGCTGCTGCCGCTGTTTTTACTGATCAATACATCGATGTTGCGGTCTGCAAAGAGGCGGCGTTCGTCGTCAAGCACAAAGGGGCCACGGGCGCCTATCACCTCACAGCGGGCATTGCCGGGGTAGACGTCCAATGCGCGAAGGGTCCAGAACTGGCTCTCGGGAATCTCATGGACGTGTGCCAGCGGCTCCCGGCCCAGTGTAAACAGGGGGCGCTGAAAGGGTTTCAGGGCCTCGACCAGTTCAGCCCAGTCGGCCACTTCTCGCCAGTCATCGCCGGCTTGGGGCTGCCAGGCCGGACGGCGTAACGCCCAGCACGGGATAGCGCTGAGTTGCGCCGCCCGTTCGGCGTTCTGGCTGATTTGCGCGGCGTAGGGGTGGGTCGCGTCCACCAGCAGATCAATGCCTTGCTCCTGAATGTACTGCGCCAAACCTTCGGCCCCGCCATACCCGCCAACCCGCACTTCACAGTGCAGATCGGTCGGCACACGGCCCACCCCGGCCAGGCTGTACACATGCTCCGGGCCCAAGGTGCGGGCGATGGCCAGCGCTTCGGTGACGCCGCCGAGCAATAAAATCCGCTTCATTCAAACACTCCGGCATGGCCGACAATCCCGCCTTGGCGGTCGATGGCAAAGACTTCCACCTGCACTGAGGCGGGCACCACGCTGCGGGCGAAATCCAGCGCGTGTTGGCACACAGTATCGCCCAGTGCGATGCCTTGTGCACTGGCCATCGCCAAGGCCTGCTGGCTGGTGTTGGCCTGGCGGATGGCGTCTTGCAGCTCTGCACGTGCGCCAAGGGCGGCTGCCCATTCGGCCAATTGTGGCAAGTCGATGCTGGAATGGCGGCTGTGCAAATCCATATGGCCAGCGGCCAGTTTGCTGATTTTGCCGAAACCGCCACAGAGGCTTAACTTATCCACAGGCACTTTGCGCAGGTGCTTGAGCACTGCGCCGACGAAGTCGCCCATTTCGATCAGGGCAATTTCCGGCAGGTTGTAGACCCGGCGCATTGTGTCCTCACTGGCATTGCCGGTGCAGGCGGCGATATGCAAATACCCGTTGGTCTTGGCGACGTCGATGCCCTGATGGATCGAGGCGATATACGCCGCGCAGGAAAAAGGCCGAACGATGCCACTGGTGCCCAGAATCGACAGTCCGCCCAAAATACCCAGGCGCGGGTTCATGGTTTTCAAGGCCAGTGCTTCACCGTCCTGCACATTGACCGTGACCTCAAATCCCCCGGAGTAATGGTGTTCTTCGGCCAGTTGCAGCAAGTGTTGCGTGATCATTTTACGTGGCACCGGATTGATCGCCGGCTCGCCCACGGCCAGCACCAGCCCCGGCCGTGTGACTGTGCCCACGCCTTGGCCCGCGATAAAACCGATGCCGGGTTCCGGGCGCAACTGCACATGAGAAAAGAGCAATGCACCGTGGGTGACATCCGGGTCGTCGCCCGCGTCCTTGATTGTCCCGGCCTCGGCACCGGCTGCGTGCAGGCGGCAGAACTCCAGGCGCATCTGGACTGTTTTGCCTTTGGGCAGCGTGATTTCAACGGCGTCATGGCACACACCACTGAGTAGCAGGCGCGCCGCGGCCAGGCTGGTGGCCGTGGCGCAGCTGCCAGTGGTCAGGCCGCTGCGAAGGGGCGCGGGTTGTTCAGCGGTTTCTTCACGCATCGAGGGGCTTGGTCACGTCTAAAAGGGTAATCGGCAACGCCTGACGCCAGGTGTCGAACTCGCCCAACGGCTGAGCCTGAGCGATATGCACCCGCGTCAGCTCGCCGCCATGGCGCTCGCGCCAGCTCATCAGCAGCATTTCACTTTGCAGGGTCACAGCATTCGCCACCAGTCGCCCGCCAGGCTTGAGTTGTTGCCAGCACGTCTCGAGTACCCCTTCGCGGGTCACACCGCCGCCGATAAAAATCGCATCCGGACGTTCCAGTCCTTGCAAGGCTTCAGGCGCTTTACCGCGAATCAAGTGCAGGCCGGGTACGCCCAAGGCATCGCGATTGTGCTCGATCAGTTGCTGACGGCCAGGGTCCGCTTCAATGGCCAGCGTGCGGCAGCTAGGGAACGTGCGCATCCACTCGATACCGATTGAGCCCGAACCTGCGCCGACGTCCCACAACAGTTGGCCGGGCAAAGGGGCGAGGCGAGCGAGGGTGATGGCGCGCACATCACGCTTGGTCAATTGGCCGTCGTGGCGGAACGCACTGTCTGGCAGGCCGCCGATGCGCGACAAGGGGTGGGCCGTGGCGTCAGCGCGACAGTCGATGGCCACGAGGTTGAGGTCGGCTATTGAGAAGTCGTCCCAGTCGTTGGCGCTGGTATCGAGGCGCCGCTCGGCCGTACCCCCCAAATGTTCCAGCACCGTCATGCAGCTGGGGCCAAAGCCGCGCTCACGCAGCAGAGCCGCGATGCTGGCCGGGCTGCTGGCGTCATTGCTCAACACCAGCAGGCGTACGCCGTTGTGCATATGTGCATTGAGTGCTGCTATCGGCCGCGCCACCACAGACAGCGTGGTGACCTCCTGCAAGGCCCAGCCCAGTCGCGCAGCGGCCAAGGAAAAGGACGACGGGGAAGGTAAGACATGCATCTCATCTTGGGCCACGACGCGGGCCAAACTGGCGCCCACGCCGAACAGCATCGGGTCACCGCTGGCCAATACGCAGACCGGTTGGCCGCGTAACGCCAGAACGGGGGCCAGCGAAAAGGGGCTGGGCCAGGTCAGGCGGTCGGCGCGGATGCAGGGCGCCAACAGATCGAGCTGGCGCGGGCCGCCAAACACCGTCGTCGCGTTCAGTAGCGCCCGACGAGCGTTTTTACTCAAACCGCTGAAACCGTCTTCACCGATTCCTACAACTGTTAGCCAGGGCGACATGCCATTCCTCGTGCTGAACGTAAACTCATTCGCCCGCGCTGACAGGCAAAAACAGCGGGCATGATAGCGTGCTGCGAGTACCTGCGCAGGCCAGTCATAACTATGTAGCCCCTTAAACGGCAGACGGTGCAGTAGTTTCGTGGTCATTTGCCGGGACCCGACGCGGGGTCCTGTCTCACGTCAGGAACGACTTATGAACGCTATTGCACAGCCCTTTTATGCGGCGCAGTCCCAACGCGACACTTACCTGAGCCGTTTGTCGGCTGCTGAGTTATCAGGTGCCATTACTGTTCAGGAAACAGTCTGGTTAAAAACAGCGATTGGCGAAGACCCAGGGCAATCGGCCTACGCCTTGCTCGTATCGCGTCACGGGTCTCGCCCGATACTGTTGATCGGTGCTTTTATCCTTCGCAAACCCTCCGGGCCTCAGGCTTTTTTATTCACTGCTTGGGGGCGTTTTGAGCGTTTTGATGACGAAGAGGCTTTACGTCATTTCCTTGAACAGCAGCTGGATGACCCGTTCAGTCGTGTCGAATGGCTGCATTTTGTAGCCGTGACAGATCGCCCTGCGTTGGTTGTAGCCGGTGAACTTGTCTTGATGACTCAACGCTTTTCATCCTCGCCATTGATTGAAAGCAGTCGGCTCATCCATCACTTTCTGTTGCAAAGCCAAGAAGCAACGTTGGCCAGTATTTTGGCAGTGCCCACGCTGCGCTCTCGCCTTGATGCTCAATTGAAGATTGAACTTGCGCAGGCATTCGAGGGGCAAGCACTGGATGCGCACAACATACGGGTCCGCAGTTATAAGCCCGCAGCAAACGCACCTGAAGCGACTCATAACGTCACCAGCTTGAGTAGCCTTGCACTCGAATTTATCGTTAAAGGTCAGTTGCCTCCCGACTATCAGCATACGTTTTATGGCCCGTTCATTCGGCAGGAGCAAGACAATGACGAGGCGGTTCGAGACCGCTTCACCCGTGTGTTAAGTGCCGCAACAGGGCAGTTTCCCGCCCGGATGAATGAGGCTTTTGCGGATTTTTGGCGCAATGCACAACCGCCGGGTTTTAGCCCGCACGACTATTGTGTCGGGCGATTAAGCGACCTCTTTTTTCAGGCCATGGTGCAAGCCCGTTTTGAGGGCGATCTGTGCGCAGAACAGTTCACCCATCTACAGCGGCTGGTCTCTGCAACGAGCACCTCCAGTCAAGTGCAGGCCGTTCGACTGCAGGTGTTTGAGCCGGACGCGGGCGAGGTGCGGCTGTGCGCCTTGGTGTGCATTTATTTTCCGGGGCAGGACGCTGAGGTGTTTTTGTTTGGCGCCCCGATCGGGTTGAAAAAAATAATGTCCCGTGCGCATCTAAAAGACTATGTACTGACCGCATTAAGAGATCCCGCCACCTTTGAATTCATTGCACGCCATGCCGCTCTGGATCAGCGTGCGTTGTTGGCTGGCATGCCCGAACCACGGCTCAGCATTGAGGCTGTGCAAGGTGATATTTTTGATCAGTGTGTGCAGGACATACGCCTCAAACAGGCCCGCGACTTTGGTTACATGTATCAGCAATACCTGTCGCGCAGTGAGGTGCTGGCAGCGCTTGACCATGCACTCGATGTACGTGAGCTGATCGACCATGGTTTGCTGTCACTCAACAGTCGAGGGCGATGGGACAGTCGATTTGTGCCCGGCAGCAATGGCTTGCCCCTGAGTCTTGATACCCATGGCTTGAGCGACTTGTTGAGCTTGAAGTTACTCAGCGTTGAAGCGCAACGCGACGCCCTGTTGCTGCGATGGCCCACTCCTCGCAGCTATGCCCACAATCAATTGTCGAATGCTTTGAATCAAGACGGGCAGCGCTTTTTCAATGTGGCGCAGATGCGAGTACAGATTTTCAACACGGATGAGCGCTCCATCGACCGTGAGCCCACCCGCACATTGACGCTGGTCGATGCATTGCTGGAGCGGGTGACGACCTCCAAACCGCTGGCCTATAACCCGGCGTTGATTGAAACGGGGTTCAAATCTGCCCTCAGCGATGAGATAAAACCCCTCAAAACACTGGGCGGAACAAAGCTGCTGACGCTACTTGAGCAACTGGCAGTGGACTTCATTTCGGGTTTCAAACAGCACGTTTCGGTATTTTTTTTTGGCGAAGAATCGGTACGGCCCGATGAGTCGTTGGTCAATCACCTGACGACGCTCAGGCAGGTCATGCTACGCGCTGACATGCGTTTGCCTTTTCGCGGTAACCACCTTGATGCCAACGACAAAGCCGTCATCACCACGGTACTGACCTACCCGCAAAACAACCGACGCCCGGCCATCAATCACTTTATTCCAGACGTCTACGGCGTGTTCCTGGCGCTGAGCCCCTCATTGAGTGCCGTGAGGGTTAATCATTGTGTGTTGATGACGCAACGCGGCGGGCTTGAGTCGGCCAATGCCGGACGAGTGATTCTCTGGACACCCGTATCGGGTTTTGAAAGTTTCGTGTCACTCGACGACTGCACGGCACAGCTTGAAGCGCGACTCTTGAGCAGCGCCTTGCGCTGGGATTTGCTGGCCAATGTCAGTTGCGAGCATCAAGCCCTTGTGTCTGCCTATCTGGATGCCCGTCATGATTGGGCGGTGGCCGGGCAAAACCAATGGCTTTATTTTGATCGGTTCGAGCAGGATTTTGTCTACCAGTGCCAGACCGAGGCCATCAACACAGTGCTGCTTGACGTTGACTACGTCTGCGCGCAAGCGCGTGCCATCAACGTGTCTGCGGCAGGCTTTGAGAACAGCGTCCGTAGTGTGCTGGTGGAGCGGCATGCGGGAATCGACTTCGCACGCCAGCGAGAAAAATCGGACACCCAGCAGTTTGAGAACGCGTTGCCAGACTGGCTAAAAAGCGCCTCCCGGGCAGACCAGCTCACCTATGCCAATCTGTTGCAACGCTATCAAATGGCAGTACAGGACAAAGGTTCTTATCTGCACGGTATTGCGGACATTACCGACTATGCCCGGACTCAGCTGTTAGCTCGTCTAGCGACCGATTTTCCGCTGTATAAACTGCAGCCCGATGCGATTGAAGTGGTGATCGACACCTATGTGGCAGCCCCTGTGGCGTTAGGTAATACACCGTCGTTTTTACCGGCGGCCACGTCTCGTGAAGTTCAGACGCTCACACACTTTGCGTTGAACGGTTTTTACCGCCTGGAGGGGGGGGCGATATTTGTACGCCCAACGACTAACACGGCGCTACCGGTGGCACTGGACGCCCGTTATATACGGGCGCTGGTCAGAAAACTTGATATTGGTCGCAACTACCGGTTGCTTCTGACGACGCATCTGGCTCCGGGCAAAGAAGGCGTCGAGGCGCGTCAGCGGCAGTTTACCGAGCAGGTGACCCTGCAACTGCGGGAACAAGGGCTCAGAGAAAAGCTCGAAGGCTCTCTGACTGCGACGGCCTTTGGATATCTCGAACACCTCCTTGATCGACCGGATGGTTTGGCCCGCGACCCGGTCAATGGCGTTTCAATCATTATCCGGCCGTTGGAATTGGTCGCCGACGCTGGCCGCGATCCCGATCTGGCCACGGGCATTTATATCATCGGACCTGGGGAGCGCGAAGTGGGGCCGCAGCTGCTTTGGGTCATGTACAACGAACGTTTCTCGTTGAAGGAATACCCGAGCGAAGCTCAGTTGTTGGCAGACTTGTATACCAATGAAGCCTTGCAGGCGCTGGTATTGCAGCGACTGCCCGAGTTCGAACGTAAAACTTACGCTAACGGTGGCTTTGTCGAACCGCATTTGCCGCGTTACGTCGACTCCACGCTGCTGGACGTGTTTCAAACCCCTGTGCCGGTGGCATTAACCAGCCGCCCCATACGGGGAAACCTGTTTCTTGCGCTGTACAAAGACAACTATCAACTGTTGCTGGAGATGGCAGCGTTACAGTCGAAAACGACAGCAGAGTCCGACTGGGAGTCTTTCAAGTATTTACTGTCGTTGTTAGCTAACACCGCCATCATGTTTATGCCCGGAAAACTGAGCATACCGTTCGTGGTATGGCAGAGTCTGGGGCTGGTGAGCGAAGGGCTAACGGCTGCGAAAAAGGGCCATTGGGTAGAGTCGGTATGGCAGTTCTCAATGGCACTCTTGATACTGGCCACCCCCCATCAGGACAGGTATCGGGTAAATGAAAATGGGTTGGCAAGTACATCCTCTTCTGTCACCCATCCGCTAGCCGAGCTTCAGCTTCAAGAGCATCAAGGCGCATTGGCACCGTTTCAGGCCAATGATGTCTCGTTGGTGGATCTGGCTCATGATCCTGAAACCCGGATGTACAGCGATAGCCGCACGGGATTGAAATATGTGCAGTTGGGTGCGCAGGTGTTTCGGATTCAAGCGTGGCGCAATCGCTGGCGAATTTTTCTGGATGAACACCGTGACGGGCCATTGATCAGGCTTGACGACCGTCAGCAGTGGCAAGTGGATATTAACGAACCCCTTTTGGGCGGCGGCCCTGTTCACTCTGCCATCGGTTCTTATACAACGTTGGTGTCGAATAGCCTGACCTATGAAATCAAAGCCATTGGAATGAACAGCATTGAGCGACGTTTTCCGGAAAAAGCGCTGATGATCCGTGAGGCTCACGCATGGGCGACCGGCTACCTGGAACGAGCGACTCAGGCACTGCACGCACTCGATGAACCGGGCGCGAAGAGTCAGCAAAACCGGGAGCTGTTGAACACTTTTTTCAATGTTGAACAGCTAGACGCCGTCATGCGCAGCATGTTGAAAGCGCAGTTGGATGCGCTGCTGGCGCGGTTTCTGCACCCCGATTTATCACCCGTGACCTCAAGTAAATATGTGATATGCCGCTCTCGATTCAGCTCGCAGGCAGCGGCTTTTATCAATCGTTGGGATAGGGCAAAGCGCATTTATCTGACCGATATTTTTTTCAATACCCTGTTTGATCGTGACTACGCGGTCAGTCATCCTTACATGCACCCAACAAGTCCTGCTTTTCCAGTCAACCGGCAACTACGGGCCTCTTTTTTACTGCACGAAATGACCCATCAGGTATTGAAGTCCGAAGATATTCATTACCTGAACCCGGGCTTCCCGTATCTCGATTTAATGGACACACGTCAGCCTTTTGGCCGCTACCTTAAATTCCTGACAGAAACTGTTCAGCGATGCCATTCGCCCCGTGTACCCAGAGAAAACCTGTTTCAGGAGCTAGACCCGGATACGCTGCTTTGGGCTGACCTGCCCAGTGGTCCCGCCAAAGCCAAAGTGAAAGAAATTGCTGGCGTGAACACCCTTGAAGAGGCTCGAACAGTCTTTACCGATAACCCGGCCAAACGCGTTGAACTGATGCTGACCAATGCCGATACCCTGGTCATGCTGATATTGCAGTTGGGGCGTAACCAGCCGGTATTGCCGCAGTTGACTCCCTAGGGTCTGTTCCCGTTTCATTGCAGCCGCCCTGCGCTCTGCGCTGTGCTTGGCCAAATGTGACCCCGCGGCGGGGCTTGCAATGAAACGTTACCAGACCCTGGACGGTGTCATTCCGTCCGGCAAGCTTTTCATGCCGCTGCCCAAAGCAGGCATAATGCGCCACCTGCAATAGCTCATTGCCTGCCTTGGATCGACTTTTGACCTTGCCACCTGAAACGCCTGTCACGATGCCCGTGCGCCCCTCGGCTTGCCCGGGGTTACTGCGCATCGTGCAGGCCATGGACGGCGGGATATGTCGGGTCAAGCTGGCAGGTGGCTCAATGACAGCGGCACAGGCGCACGCGGTGGCGGACGCAGCGCTGCGTTATGGCAGCGGTGTGATCGAGGCGACCAACCGGAGTAACCTGCAAATTCGCGGCATCCAGGGCGCCGCTGCTGAGCATGCGGCAATGGTCGCGCCCTTGCTGGCTGCCGGACTTGGCCCGGCCAACGCAGCCAGTGACGATGTGCGTAACTTGATGCTCAGCCCCTCTGCCGGTATTGACTGCGACCAATTGGTCGATACGTGGCCGCTTGCCCGTGAGTTGCTTGCCAGCCTTGAAGGCACTCCGCGTTTTAGCGAGTTGTCGGCCAAGTTCGCGTTGCAACTGGATGGCGGGGAAGCGTTGGCAATGCTCGAGCATCATCACGATCTGTGGCTGTCTGCCATACAACATGATGGTCGATTGCTGTGGGCTTTTGGCCTCGCGGGGTCGCCAGCGCGCGGCCCGGCATTAGGGGCTGTGCCCATTGAGCAGGGGCATGAGCTGGCCCTGACGGTGGTGCTGCTGTTTCTCGACCTGGCGCGTCCCGAACACATTCGCATGCGCCATCTCCTCCAAACCGTGCCCGTTGAGACGTTTGTCGAACAGCTGGCACTGCGTCTGAGCGTATCGATTACGCCCGTCCCACGATGGCGTCGCCCTGCCAACCCACTGGCGCTGCCTATGGGAACCTATCCACAGCGTGAGGCGGGCCTGACCTCTGTCGTTGCAGTTGCCCCTTTGGGGCGGTTGAGCGCAGCGATGCTCAGGGGGCTTGCGCAGATCGCCTGCGATGACGGCGATGGCACCTTGCGTTTTACCCCGTGGCAAAGTGTGTTGTTGCCAAACATACGGGCTGAGAATGCGCCTGCGGTAACGCGCCACTTGCAGACCTTGGGTTGGCTCTGTGATGCCCAAGACCCGTTGGCACATTTGATCGCCTGCACGGGCTCCAGCGCCTGTGCCAAAGGCATGGCGGACACCAAACAGGATGCACGCCAGCTCGCGACCCTGTTGTCGCACCCCCTCGGTGTTCATCTGACCGGCTGCCCGCGTTCTTGCGCCGCAGCCCATGTGGCCCCGGTCACATTGCTGGCCGTAGCGCCCGGTCATTACGACCTTTATTCAAGCACCCCAGAACAGTCCGGTTTCGGCATTCTGCGTGAGCGCAACCTTACTATTGAAGCGGCGGGCGCCTGGCTTGAGGCCCGCCAACGGAGCAACACCGATGATTGATTACATCCGCGATGGTCAAGAGATCTATCGCAACTCGTTCGCCATTATTCGTGCCGAAGCGAACCTTCAGAGCATTCCGGCCGACCTTGAAAAACTTGCGGTGCGAGTGATTCACGCGTGCGGCATGGTGGACGCAATAGAAGACCTGCGCTTTTCGCCGGGCGCAGGCAAGGCAGGGCGTGATGCGCTGGCGGCAGGTGCTGCCATTTTGTGCGATGCGCGGATGGTGAGTGAAGGTGTCACCCGCACACGCTTGCCGGCTAATAACCCGGTGATCTGTACCTTGCGCGAGGAAGGCGTGCCGGCGTTGGCGCTGGAGAAGGGCAATACCCGCTCGGCAGTGGCACTTGAGCTGTGGCGTCCGTATCTGGAAGGCAGTGTCGTGGTGATTGGCAATGCGCCAACGGCCTTGTTCTACCTGCTGGAAATGATCGATGCCGGGGCGCCGAAGCCGGCCTTGATTCTGGGGTTCCCGGTGGGTTTTGTCGGGGCTGCCGAGTCCAAGGCGATGCTGGCGGCAGATAGCCGTGGTGTGCCGTTTGTGATCATGCAAGGCCGTCGTGGCGGCAGCGCCATGGCCGCGGCCGCCGTCAATGCCTTGGCCACGGAGATCGAATGATGACCCCGCCAGGACGTTTGATTGGCTTGGGCGTCGGCCCGGGCGACCCGGAACTGATTACCGTGAAAGCCTTGCGCCTGCTGCGAGAATCCCCCGTGGTGGCGTACTTCGTTGCCAAAGGCAAAAAAGGTAACGCTTTCGGCATCATCGAAGCGCATCTGCAAGACGCCCAACACTTGATGCCACTGGTGTATCCGGTGACCACAGAAGTGCTGCCCGAACCGCTGTCGTACGAACAAATCATTAGCGATTTTTACGATCAGGCGGCTGAGGAGGTGGCGACGCACCTGCTCGCCGGGCGCGATGTGGCAGTGATTTGTGAAGGTGATCCCTTCTTTTACGGCTCTTACATGTACCTGCATGACCGTCTGGCGCAGCGCTTTGAAGCGCAGGTAGTGCCCGGCGTGTGCTCTATGCTGGGCGGCGCTTCAGTGCTGGGTGTGCCCCTGGTCTACCGCAATCAGAGCCTGTCGGTACTTTCGGGGGTTTTGCCACACGATGAGCTCAAGCGCCGTCTGGCCGATGCGGACGCCGCCGTGATCATGAAATTGGGCCGCAACTTTCACAAAGTGCGTGAGGTGCTGACCGAGTTGGGTCTGGCCGAGCGCGCGCTGTATGTGGAACGTGCCACCATGAGCAATCAGAAAATCGTCCCGTTCAACGAGGTTGAACCCATGTCGTCGCCCTATTTCTCGCTGATTATCGTGCCCGGCGAACGGTGGCAAGGATGAGCCGTGCAGCGCTGGCCATTGTCATTCTGGGCAATGGCAGCCTGATCACCGCGCAGCGGATTCAACAGCGTTATCCCGACGCGTTGATCTATGGGCTTGAACACCGTGTTGAGGGAGCTGACAGAACGTACAGCGATTTTGGTGCCACGTTGCGTCAGTTGTATCAGCAAGACACGCCGATCATTGCTTTATGCGCGGCCGGCATTGTGATCCGGACACTGGCGCCTTTACTGCTGGAAAAGGGCGTCGAACCGCCCGTTCTGGCGGTGGCCGAGGACGCTAGCGCAGTGGTGCCGTTGCTCGGTGGCCTGGGCGGGGTCAATGACCTGGCTCGCGAAATTGGCGCAACACTGGGCGTTTCGCCAGCGATCACCACCAGCGGTGAGTTGCGTTTTGGCACCTGTTTGCTTAATCCTCCCAGCGGTTATGCCCTTGGCGACGTGGAAGTGGGCAAGCGTTTTGTTTCAGACCTGCTGGCCGGTGAGTCGGTCCGCATTGAAGGTGATGCTCCCTGGCTGGATCAGGCGCAGTTGCCTGAAAGCCCGCAGGCGCGTTTGACCATTCATGTCGGCCATGTGGCACGACAACCCGCTGCCCATGAGCTGATGATCTATCCGCGTTCGGTTGTGGTGAAGGTCACGCAAGCCGTCGGGGCACAGGTGATTCGTGAAGCCTTGCATCAAGCCACTCTGGCGGGGCAGTCGTTGGCGTGTGTTATTGCCGCCGAAACGCTGACGGCCAGCCCGCAGTTGCACGAAGCGGCGGGCGAGTTGGGTGTGCCATTACGTTTTGTTCGTACCGATGAACAGCCCGAGTGCCTCCAACCTCTGGTCTGGCAGGAGCAGAGCGAACACCTTGCAATCGGTATTGCGCCCGCGCCGGTAGACGTCTTACAGATTGGCCGCGCGCGTGGCCGTTTGGCCGTGATTGGGCTGGGGCCAGGAGCCGCCGAACTGATGGTGCCAGCAGTCAAGGCCGAACTGATCACCGCCAATGACATCCTCGGCTACGAGACCTATGTGCGAATGGCCGGGCCGTTTCGCGATGATCAGGTGATGCATTGCACGGACAACCGCGAAGAGATGCAGCGGGCGCGACATGCCTTCGAACTCGCCGCGCAGGGTCGCTCAGTGGTGGTCGTCTCGTCGGGCGATCCGGGGGTTTTCGCGATGGCGGCCGCCGTGCTCGAAGCCTTGCACGAATCCGACAACCCGCAATGGCACAGTGTCGATCTGCACATGCTGCCGGGCGTCTCAGCTTCGCTGGCGACGGCGGCCCAGGCAGGTGCGCCGTTGGGGCATGACTTTTGTGTCATGTCGCTTTCCGACAACCTGAAGCCCTGGAGCATCATCGAAAAACGCCTGGATCTGGCTGCAGCAGCGGATCTGGCGTTAGCGTTTTACAACCCGATCTCCCGCTCGCGCCCTTGGCAACTGGGGGTTGCTCTGGAAATCGTCGCGCGTCATCGCACGCCGTCTACGCCGGTGGTATTGGGTCGAGATATTGGTCGTCCAGGCCAGACACTGCGTATTACGACCCTCGGCGCATTGACACCGGACCAGGTCGATATGCGCACGATGGTATTGATTGGCTCATCGACGACGTGCACCTTCCCGCGTGCCGATGGCCGAGACTGGGTTTACACGCCGCGTTGGTACGGTGAAAAACCCTGATTGAAAGAAGGGCCCCGCAATGGGGCCTTTTGCTGCTCCTGTAGCCATTGTTCGCGGCATCCTTATTGGAACTTCGTCAGATAAATCTTCCCGGCATTTAGAAATGTAATTTTTTTAGTGGGGTTGCGGTGTAAAGTTTGCCGTGAATCCGCGTTCATGTCCTATATATACATTTGCTTTTATTTTAGATGCGGTATGAGCTTGCCAGTGCAGGATTGATAAGTAACCGTTTTTTTAAAAAGTACGAGTGCAGTGTTCGGTGATTAAATATTAACTGTAACTGTATGTGGTGGTCGTGTGTTCAAAAGAGCGGTGGAAGTTAGCGGTCTGATTATCTAGTGTTTCTGTAAGTCGCCCTCGGCGGGTGGCGGTGGATACTGATATTAATCCGTAAACTTTGGAGTTTTAATATGGCTGTTGAAATGACCGGCACTGACCTCAGTAATGAAGCAAGAATGGCGGCAATCGAAAGTCTGGAACTGTCCGATGTCTCCTCCAGTACGCAATGGCGGATTCAGCCGTTGAGAAGTACAGCTGACACGCTTATAAGCGGGACAGGTGAAAGCGCACTGGTAACCGGTAATAGCGTGCTTTCCTTTGTGGGTGGCCTGACCCCTCAGCAGAAGCAGGACGTGCAGGATTGCGTGTTATTTGCGCAAATGGCAACGGACAAGGCCTTTGCGGATAAAAAGCTTTACCGACAAGAGCGGTTTGACTTTCACAGTGACGTACTGGCTTTGTGTGGATGGATAACGACCAATGAGTCCTTGAAGAAGGTCACTGGGTTAAAACAGAAGTTCACCATGGATCAAGTGGCGCTGGATATTATTTCCGGTGTTATCGGGGTCAATAAAGCGTTGCTTGATATTGTCACAGTGGTCTTCAAGGCGTTGCAAAAAACCCCTAAAGCACTGGCCTTGTTTGAAAACGAGGCGGGGGGCAGCGAGAGTGGCGATTTCCAAATCTTGCCGTGTATTGGTACAGCAGATGGCGAAGTGTTAATGATCAAGTCGTCCTTTCACTTTACTTCGCCCAAACGCGTGACCAAGGTTCTCTTTTGGGAGTGGAGTCACAACAGTGTCGATTTATATGCAGGGGCCAGCAACACCACGCTCAACCAAAAAGTGTATGAAGACATTCGCCAGACCATCCGCGAAAAGTTGGCACTCACAACCAAGAAGCGTATCGAAAAAATCGAAATTTAATTCGGCCTTTCAAGGAACTCATGCATGGCTATTGCTCCTGGAACCATGAGTGTGAATGCCGGAATAATAATGACATCGATACCCGATGTGGCGATTTCGTTGCAGCGCCAAGAAGACGTTGTCAGTTCGTTGTTGTTGGCTCAATTAAGTGCCCGGTTCAAGTTTCCCTTAGCGTCTCAATACGCCGAGCGAGAGGGCGCTTATCAGTCCGTAATGGCAGATTTGTCATGGACGACACTCCATCAACCGTACAGCGAGCAGCAGGGGGCTCAGACGTTGGATGTCGTCAATGTGTTGATGAATGAAAGTGCCCGATTATTTGAATTCCGGATTGGCGTAGCGTTTTCAAATATGGCTTCAACTCTTCAGCTCACTTCACCCACAGACCAGGCCCGTAAGGTATGGCGTGAGCATGTTGTACGTCGTGTTCAGCCGGTGCAGGATTCAACACCCGATGGCTCGGGTGTTGATGAGTCGGTGGTGTGTATCAAGTTGGCGCTGATCGACTCAGGCCTGCGATTGCATACCTTGATGTTGCGCTTTGCAACGCACACAGAGCTGACAGAGGACTTCCTCAACCAGAGTGTGCTGACTGCGCCTGACAGCAGCGTAGAGGTGCAGGGTTACACCTATAGCCTCAATGAGCAGGTGTTCGGCCTACTGCGGGACACCCTAAACGACAAGCTCACGCTGAAACGGACTAACTTGGTCATGCCGTGGAGTTCGCCCTCTTCACCCTCGGTGTATGGGAATTAGATAACGTTTAAAGAGTGGAATATCACATGGACGTAATAAAAGTGGGGGCGACGCGGGTCTCATTTGAGGCAGGCCTTTTGCTCGAAGATAAACAAGACATCCAGGACTGTCTGCTCTATGCCGAGTTACTTGCCAATAGCGGGGGGGCTGAAGGATTCGCGTGGCTTACGCACTATCAAAGTACGTTGCTGACCCTTGGGTTTAACCTGCAATCTTATATTGTTGACCGGCCCCTACTGGTTCTCGATATTCGTCAGGTCGACGAATATGCCGTTGAAGTTTCAGGCGTGCAGAGCACTCAACGCCTCGCACAGTCACTGGGGGAAGTGTTTGATGCAATGCCCATCAGGCAGGACGCGCTGAGCTATCTTCGTCATCCTGTAGAGAGCGCGCAGACGCGTCACTATCAATGCGTGCCTTGTGAGACGACTCAAGAAGGGCAAATAATCGTGTTTGTTTGCGGTTTAGCACTGAGCTGCCAGAGGATGCGGTCTAGAGGACGCACTCACGACGTGTACTTGAACGCTAAAGGCGGAGCTTTTGTGTTTAGCAGCACGATCTATGCGAGGCATCGCGCGCAGGTACGCGAGGCGGTGCGTCAGGCGGCTGTACACATGGTCAGCGTTATCGACATTTAAATGGACAGTTTCAACAATGGCCCGCAAGGGCCATTGGTTTATGGCTAAAAGCCCTGCGCGCGCGGTGTGCCAACTCGACACAGCAAGGCGCGAGTCAAGGCACCATATACCCCCTGATCCCGGTAAAAATAATTTGTGCGGCCAGGGCGCAGACAAACAGGCCCATCAAGCGGCTGACAATTTGTAAGCCTTGCTCGCCCAGAATGCGCTCAATTCGGTTGGACAGGTAAAGCACCACACCCACCGTCAGGCTAGCGAGGGCAATGCTGACAATCGCTATCAGTTTGTCGTCCCAGTGTGGCTGGCTAATGCCCATCACCAGTAGTGCACCAATAGTCCCAGGGCCGACGGTCAGCGGGATCGTCAGCGGGACGATGGTGACATCTTGATTGACGTTGTCGGTTTGTACCGCCGATTTACCTTGAGCCATGCCCAGCGCTGAAATGAACAACACACTGCCAGCGCCAATGCGGAAGGCGTCTACGGTGATGCCAAATACGTTGAAAATGACGCGCCCGAACAGATAGAGCAAGACGCTGGAGACTAACGTTGCCAGCGCTACTTTCCATGCCAGATGCCGACGCTCTTTACGCGAGTAGCCTCTGGTCAGGCTGATAAAACATGAAAGCACGAAGAACGGGCTGTAAAGCACGAGCATCTTCAAGTACACACTGAACAACACATGGAGCATGGTTTGAGCTCACATTGAAGGAAGGCGACGAAAGTCTATCAGGCCAAACGCACTCTGTCGGCCTGATGACAGGCTCACTACAGTCCCCGGGAAGGCGAATCCTGGGGTTGACGCTTCGCGCGTTGGGCCACCCAATACTCGACCAGCTCACGCAGTTGCGACAGCTCTACCGGTTTGGACATGTGCCCATCCATGCCTGCCTGACGAGCGCGTTCCTTATGTTCGGCCAGAATGTGAGCCGTCAGCGCGACCACAGGGGTGCGCACCCGCTGATGGCTGACTTCCCAGGCACGCATTTGCTCAGTGGCCGAAAAACCATCCAGCACGGGCATTTCACAGTCCATCAAAACTAGATCATATCGTTGTGCTTTCATGGCCTTCAGGGCTTCTTCACCATTGCTGGCGGTATCGGGTTGCAGGTTTAACTTGCCCAACATGCCGCGAATGACCTTGGTGGAAATACTGTTGTCTTCGGCCACTAATATCCGGAAGTCATCAGGGACGGTAACAGGTGCGGCCGGGCTATTGGTTACGGTTTGTGCAGCCGAATTGCCCTTGTTGCGTTGAGTCAACTCATCGGCAAGGGTGGTCTTTAGCGTGTAACCCGCCACAGGCTTGGCCAGAATGCGTTTGATGCCGCAATTGCGCGCAATGATCTTGCTGGGTGCATTGCTGATACCTGTCAGCATGATCAGCAAGATATCGTGATTGAGGCTCGGGTCTTCCTTGATCTTGGCTGCCAGTTGCATACCGGTCATGCCAGGCATGTTCTGATCCAGCAGCACAATGTCAAAGTAATCCCGCAGGTGGGCTTTGGTGCGTAATAAGGCCAATGCCTCTTTGCCCGATGCGGCCGCGTTAACATTCAGACCCCATGCCGTGCATTGCTGTACCAGCACTTTACGGCAGGTGTCGTTGTCGTCTACCACCAGTACTCGGGCACCCTTGAGCGGACTGTCCAAATCAGAAGTCGGATGCTCCAGGTGCTGTGGGTCTAACGGCAACGTCAGCCACAGATTGGTGCCTTTGTTCTGCCCGGTCTTAATGCCGAATTCGCCTCCCATCAGCATGATTAGCTGACGGGCAATGACCAGCCCCAAGTGGCCGCCAAGACGAGTAGCGGCCAAGAAGTTCTTGCTGTGCAATTCAGCGTTCAACAGGGCTTCACGTTCCTGCTCATCAATCGGTTGGCCTGAGTCCTGTATCGAGATGCGCAGTCGAGGCGGCCCGGAGCGCTCCTCCAGAGCGACGACGATCAGAATTTCGCCATCCTCGGTCTTCTTCAGGGCGCTTTCGAGCAAACTGAGCAGGGTCTGACGCAAGCGTGTGGGGTCACCGCTAATGACCCGAGGCACTTGGGGCTGGATGAAACTGATGAGCTCGATGTTCTGCTGTTCTGCTTTAGTGCGGAAAATACTCAAGCAGTCTTCGATGAGGGCGTTGAGGTCGAACTGCACATCGTCCAATTCGATTTGCCCGGATTCCAGTTTTGAAATGTCGAGGATTTCGTTGATCAGGGTGAGGAGCTCGTTGCCCGCACTATGGATGGTTTGTACATAGTCGCGCTGTTTAACGGACAGGGGGGTCCCCAACAGGAGTTCGGTCATTCCGAGCACACCGTTCATGGGGGTACGTATTTCGTGGCTGATTTTGGCCAGAAACTCGGCCTTGGCGTTCACTTCAGCATTACTGGCGGCCAAGTCGCGGCTAATGCTGAATTGATCTTCGGCGATGGTGTGATTGCGTTCGCTTAGCGCGATGCTCATTAACAGGCCACTGATACAAACAATCACCAGCAGCACCAGAATCAGTTCCTGCGGGGCAATCAATGTCAGGCCCAGCAAGGCGGGCAGAATCAACAGGGTGCCAATGTTGAAGATGACCATGGCGACTACGAACAGGCGCGCAGGGCGGTATCCCTGATGCCAGTGATAAGCCGATACCAGCAGAATGCTCAAGCTGGTCAGCGCAATCATGCTGTAGGTCACAATGTTCAAGGGCAGGCTGTCGATGAACAGTAAAAGCAGGGACCCGAGGCTGACGATCAAAATGTCCAACAGCAACAGTTTGTTTAGCGCATGTGGGCCTTTTGGCGAGAAAAAGCTATAGGTGTACATCAGCCCGCAAGGCGCAGTCAGGATCAGAGCCAGGTAAGCGCCAGAGGGTTGGGTGCCGAGCCATTCAGGAATCCAGGGCCCCAGCACATTCAAAAACAAGGTGCTGCTGATCAGCAGCAAGGCTTCACAAAGGGCGAGCCACAGGCTGCACATTGAGCGGCTGAACGCAAAGCGAATGAGATTATGCAGCACCAGCATGGCTACGCAGCCAAGCAGCATTCCGTAGATCAGGGACATGCCCTGATTGGCCGCAAGCTCGACAGCGGTATTGAGCGTTATATGCGGACGCAGTTGGTGGTCAGAGATCAAACGCAGGTATATATCCAGAGGTTTGGTACTTTGCGGCAAAGGCAGCAGGTAATCGCTGCTGGATAGCGGTTTTGCGGACAAGGGCAACGTGTTGCCGGTATTAATCTGGCTGATTATCTTCTGATCATCCAGAACGTACAGGTCGAGATGGGAAAGATCAGGTGCAAACACACTCAGGACTTGTTCGTGCTTGTCGGGCTGGAGTTTGAACCTCAGCCATAGGGCCTCGCCAGGCTTGGCGGCCGTGAGGTTTTCGAGCTCAATAGGGCTGAACTGGTTGGCAAAGCGTGTTGAGCGAACGTCGCTCAGCTGCAGATCGCCCGCCGGGTCCGAGAAGACTGCCCAATTACTGGCTTGTGCAGCCTGCAGGGGCATTAAGCAGAGCAAAATAGTCAGAAGACTGACGATTAAACCTATGGCGATCCTTAGCCAGCGCACGGTGAAATCCCTTCGTAGGTTGAGGCTAGGCAGGCACTATGCGCGGCGCTGGAATACTTAGGCAAGGGCTCAACGCCCTTGCCTATCCATATGAGGGGCTTATTTCTCAGCTTCGCCACGTTCGCGTGCAATGGCCCGGTAGCCAATGTCGTTTCGGTAGAAGCAACCATTCCAAGAGAGGGTTTTGGCAAGGTCGTAGGCCTTTTCTTGAGCAGCTTCGACCGTATCGCCCATCGCGGTCGCGCACAAGACACGGCCACCCGAAGTTACAACTTGACCAGCCGAGTTGAGCGAGGTGCCCGCATGGAAGACTTTGCCTTCCAGCTTGGCTGCGGTGTCCAGACCGTGGATCACATCGCCTTTGGCGTAGTCGGCAGGGTAGCCGCCCGCTGCCAGAACGATGCCCAGGCTAGGGCGTGGATCCCATTGTGCTTCGACCTTGTCCAGCGCTTGAGCCAGAGCAGCCTCTACCAGCAACACCAGGCTCGATTGCAGACGCAACATCACCGGTTGGGTTTCCGGATCGCCGAAACGGCAGTTGAACTCGATCACTTTCGGGTTGCCGGCTTTGTCGATCATCAGGCCTGCGTACAGGAAGCCCGTATAGACGTTGCCTTCTTCAGCCATGCCGCGCACGGTTGGCCAAATCACCAGGTCCATCACGCGCTGGTGCACGTCAGCGGTGACCACGGGAGCAGGGGAGTAAGCGCCCATGCCACCGGTGTTCGGGCCGGTATCGCCGTCGCCAACACGTTTGTGGTCTTGGCTGGTGGCCATTGGCAGAACGTTCTTGCCGTCGACCATCACAATGAAGCTGGCTTCTTCACCGTCGAGGAACTCTTCGATGACAACGCGCGAACCGGCTTCGCCAAAGGCGTTGCCAGCGAGCATGTCGCGCACGGCATCTTCGGCTTCTGCCAAGGTCATGGCGACAATTACGCCTTTACCGGCGGCCAGGCCATCAGCCTTGATTACGATTGGGGCGCCGACTTTCTGCAAGTAAGCCAGTGCCGGTTCAATCTCAGTGAAGTTCTGATAGTCAGCGGTCGGGATCTTGTGGCGCGCCAGAAAATCCTTGGTGAAGGCTTTGGAGCCTTCCAGCTGGGCCGCGCCTGCTGTAGGGCCGAAGCAATCCAGGCCGCGTGAGCGGAACAGATCAACCACGCCGGCAACCAGGGGTACTTCCGGCCCAACGATGGTCAGTGACACGTTCTTTTCGGCAAAGTCTGCAAGCTGCTCAAGGGCCAAAACGTCGATGGCGACGTTTTCACACTTGGCTTCAGTCGCCGTGCCGGCGTTGCCAGGGGCCACGAATACTTTTGCGACACGCGGGTCTTGGGCTACTTTCCAGGCCAGTGCGTGTTCACGGCCACCGCTGCCAATGATCAAAACATTCATTTCAAAAACCTCGGATGACGCTGAATTCTGTGGGGCGCACGTCAGGCTCTGTAGTCGCTGCCGCAGGCTGCGATCAACCGCGAAGCGGTTGCAGGATGTTTAGATCGCTGAAGACCCTTCGGGTCTTATCGCAGCCTGCGGCAGCGGCTACAGACTATGCGGCGCCTTCAATAATGATTAATGACGGAAATGACGCATGCCGGTGAACACCATCGCAATACCGGCTTCGTCAGCGGCAGCAATCACTTCGTTGTCACGCATCGAGCCGCCTGGCTGGATCACCGCGGTGATCCCGGCCTTGGCGGCGTTGTCGATGCCGTCGCGGAACGGGAAGAATGCGTCGGATGCCATCACCGCGCCTTGTACTTGCAGGCCAGCGTGTTCAGCTTTGATGGCGGCAATACGGGCCGAGTTTACGCGGCTCATCTGACCGGCGCCGACGCCGATGGTCTGCCGACCTTTGGCGTAGACGATGGCGTTGGACTTCACGTACTTGGCCACTTTCCAAGCGAAGATCAGGTCGTTGATTTCCTGCTCGGTCGGTGCGCGCTGGGTCACGACTTTCAGGTCTTCGCTGCCGATCATCTCGATGTCACGGCTTTGAACCAGCAACCCGCCATTGACGCGTTTGAAGTCCCAGGCCGGAGTGCGCTCTGCGCTCCACTCGCCACAGGCCAGCAGGCGCACATTGGCTTTGGCGGCCACGATAGCGCGGGCTTCTTCGCTGACCGATGGGGCGATGATCACTTCAACGAATTGACGCTCAACGATGGCTTTGGCGGTTTCAGCGTCCAGCTCGCGGTTGAAGGCGATGATGCCGCCAAACGCCGACTCGGTATCAGTGGCGTAAGCCAGTTCGTAAGCCTGGCGAATGCCGCCTTCAGCGTCCGGGCTGACGGCAACGCCGCACGGGTTGGCATGCTTGACGATCACGCAAGCAGGTTTGACGAAGCTCTTTACGCATTCCAGTGCGGCGTCTGTGTCGGCGACGTTGTTGAACGACAGTTCTTTACCTTGCAACTGGGTCGCGGTAGCAATGCTGACTTCGGCAGGTTTGGCTTCAACGTAGAACGCCGCTTTTTGATGCGGGTTCTCGCCGTAGCGCATTTCCTGAGCCTTGATGAACTGGCTGTTGAAGGTGCGCGGGAATTGGCTGCGGTCTTCGGTGCTGAGTGTTTCAGCGGTCTGATTCACGGTGCCCAGATAGTTGGCAATCATGCCGTCATAGGCCGCGGTGTGTTCGAAGGCCTTGAGCATCAGGTCGAAACGCTGTGCGTAGGTCAGGCCGCCGGCCTTGAGGTTTTCCAGCACGTTGGCGTAATCGCTGGCATTGACCACGATGGCCACGTCTTTGTGGTTTTTCGCCGCTGAACGGACCATGGTCGGGCCGCCGATGTCGATGTTTTCGATGGCAGTCGGCAGGTCGCAGCCTGGCTTGCTGATAGTCGCTTCAAATGGGTAGAGGTTAACCGCTACCAGGTCGATGGGCTTGATGCCGTGCTCGTTCATGATGTCGTCGTCGATGCCGCGACGGCCCAGGATGCCACCGTGGATTTTCGGGTGCAGGGTTTTAACCCGACCGTCCATCATTTCGGCAAAGCCTGTGTAATCCGCGACTTCAACTGCGGCCACGCCGTTGTCTTGCAGCAACTTGAACGTGCCACCAGTGGAGAGGATCTCGACGCCGAGGGCTTCCAGTTCACGGGCGAACTCAAGGATTCCGGTTTTGTCGGAAACGCTGATTAAAGCGCGGCGGATCGGCAGGCGGGTAGTCTGATCGGTCATCTCGATTTCCATCAAAAGCAAAGGAGTCAGCAAAAAAGGCGGCCTGTTTTACCAGGACGCCTTTCAGGTTTGATTGAATGCTTACAGCAGATCGTACTGTTTGAGTTTTTTGCGCAAGGTGCCGCGATTAAGACCCAGTAGCTCGGAGGCTTTGGTCTGGTTGCCCTTGACATAGTTCATGACACATTCGAGCAGGGGAGCCTCGACTTCGGAAAGTACCAGGTTGTACACGTCCGTGACTTCAGCGCCCTCCAGGTGGGCGAAATAATTGTGCAGCGCCTTTTCGACACTCCCGCGAAGGGTTTGGCCTTCTTCGCTAGGCGTATTGAGGTGCTGTTTCAAGTTGACGTTGTCGCTCACGGGCGTTGTTCCACTCACTAATGTCTCGGTCATCATCGTCATGCGGCCACCCATCCTTCGTCCCCTGTCCTCAGGCTCTTGTGTCGTTCGGCGAAAAACGCCTGAACGTTGGCGCATTGTGCTTCCGTGTCTTCTAAACGATTGAAGTGGGCGCGAAACTCCTTGGCGCCCGGCAAGGTTGCGAGATACCAGCCAACATGCTTGCGGGCGATGCGAACGCCCAGTACTTCCCCATAGAAGGTATGCAATGCAGTCAGATGCTCTAGCAGAATACGTTCCACTTCGGTCATTTCCGGTGCCGGTAGCAATTGCCCGGTACGCAGAAAGTGATCGACTTCGCGGAAAATCCAGGGCCGCCCTTGAGCCGCCCTGCCAATCAATAGTCCGTCAGCCCCGGTTGTGTTCAACACGTGCAGGGCTTTATGGGCTGAATCGATGTCGCCATTGGCGAAAACCGGTATCGACACGGCCTGCTTGATCGCGGCGATGGTGTCGTACTCAGCTTCTCCGGTGTACAGGTCGGCGCGGGTTCTACCGTGCACGGCCAGCGCTTGAATCCCGGCTTGCTCGGCAATTTTTGCCACCGTCAGGCCATTTTTGTTGTCCCGGTCCCAACCGGTACGGATCTTCAAAGTGACCGGCACATCAACTGCAGCCACCACGGCTAGCAGGATGTCGTTCACCAGTGCTTCGTCTTTCAATAACGCGGAGCCGGCAGCCTTGTTGCAGACTTTTTTGGCCGGGCAACCCATGTTGATATCAATAATCTGTGCGCCCAGTTCCACGTTGGCCCTGGCGGCGTCTGCCAGCATTTGCGCATCACCGCCGGCGATCTGTACCGAACGTGGTTCGGGATCACCCTCGTGAATCATGCGCAGGCGCGATTTACGGCTGTTCCAGAGACTCATGTCGCTGGTAACCATTTCCGAAACAACCAAACCCGCGCCCATCCGTCGGCAAAGCTGACGAAAGGGCTGGTCGGTGACACCTGCCATAGGGGCAAGTATCAAACCGTTGTGCAATGTATATGGGCCGATGCGTACCGCCGACATAGGACTTCCCTGTTGTGGGGCCGAATCTGGAGAGTTCGAAAAAGGGTTGGCATGATACCCGCTCTCGATCACTGGATAAAGGCTGGGTTGGATAAAAAGTGAACAACAGTTGCAAGCTTCAAGCTGCAAGCCACGGTGAATTTACAATTGCTTTTAACTTGCGGCTTGCCGCTTGGCGCTAAAAGCGCAGCGTGTTTACTCGGGCGAGTGAAAACTCAGGCTGTAATTGACGGCTTTAGGGCCCGGGTCGAGGATGTCCAGCGCTATGTGAATAGGCGTTTGCGGGGGCATTTCGGTCTTGGCCATATCACCGCTCAAGTATTCACCGGGTTTGAAGCGGCGGCTCGCAATCATCTTGCCGTTCAGGTCGGCAAAGCGCAGTTCCAGCAGCGGGAAAGGCTGGGAGAAAGGCGCGCGGTTATAGAGGATGGCATCCACCACCAGCGCCCCGGCGAACTCAGGATGGCTGCGCACCACCAGATTGCTGCTTTTGATGCGGTCAATATCCACTTTGGACGGCACTGTGCAGCCGAGCAGAGGGCACAGTTGCTGAAACGTCGGTCGGTACTGATCCTGGCGAGCCAATTCTTCGAAGTGGCTGGCAATGTACTGTCCAGCCAACGCGGCGCCGGCCAGCAGAATCAGCGCGGCCCAGAGGAGTCGCTTGCCCCACGGAGCGCGGCGTTTTTGCCATTGCAGTTGCAAAGGATCGTCGGCCAGGTCCAGGAGCATTTCGTCGCGCACGCCAGGTTCATTGCGTTGACGTCTGTTTTTGCTGAGAGGTGCGGGCTTAAGCGGTTCGTCGTCTTCGTCGTCAATGGCAGACAAGTGATTGCTGGCCCGCTCATCATCAACGGGCAGCTTGAGAGGCGGCGTATCGTCGGGCTCTTCAATGTCCAGTGACAACGAGGGTTCTGAGCGACCCGTACGCGTGGGCTCGACGTCATGTTCAATGGCGCTTATGGCCAGTGCTGATGATTGAGCGCGTTCTGCCGCCGAATCGCTGTACAAACTGTCAGACCATTGGCTTTCTTCGGCGTCCGGCGTGTCGCGACGTGCACTGAGCGAGCTGTCCTTGGTCTTTTTGGGCTGGCCGAAACTTTTGCTCGGCTGGATTTCAAGTTCTTCGAGCTTGGCCAGCTCTTCGTCCAGATCCAGATGGTCGAGGTCCATTTCCGCGGTTTGCCAGTCCACCGGTTTGGCGCTGACAGGAGGCTCGATAAGCTCGGGCTGTGCCACATTAGGCGCCGTCACGGTAGGCTGCTGTTCAGTTTCAGTGCGTTTATTCAGCAGTTGCTGTGCGGCATTGAACACTTGCAGGCAGGAACCACAGCGCACCACGCCGCGTGCCATGCCCAATTGAGCATGGTTTACGCGGAAACTGGTTTGGCAGTGTGGGCACTGGGTAACGAAGCTATCGCTCATGTGACCATCCGGATTGGGCAGGCGTGCATTCTAGCGCCGACGACCGCTGATGCGCACCCAGCCATCGCGAGTGGCGATCGGGTCGAGGTCAAAGTCCTTGGCGTAGGCTGCGGCCACTTCTTCGCCTTGCTCGGCGAGGATGCCGGACAGTGCCAGGCGACCGCCGGGTTTAACCAGGCCCGACAATTGCGGCGCCAGAGAAACCAATGGGCCGGCGAGGATGTTGGCGACCACGACATCGGCCTGCACCTGTGGCATGTCTTCAGGCAGGTACAGCGGGAACAGCGCCGGGTCGATACCGTTACGGTTGGCGTTATCGCGCGAAGCTTCCAGCGCTTGCACATCGATGTCGGTGCCGACGGCTTCCTTGGCGCCCAGCAGCAGGGCGGCAATGGCTAGAATGCCCGAGCCGCAGCCGAAGTCCAGAACGTTGCAGTCCTTAAGGTCCTGGCCGTCCAGCCATTCGAGGCACAGTGCGGTGGTCGGGTGGGTGCCGGTGCCGAACGCCAGGCCCGGGTCGAGCAGCAGATTGACCGCGTCAGGCTCGGGTGCTGCGTGCCAGCTAGGGACGATCCACAGGCGCTGACCGAAGCGCATGGGGTGGAAGTTATCCATCCAGCTGCGTTCCCAGTCTTGATCTTCAATTACTTCGGCGTGATGCTCAGGCAGTGGCAAGCCGGTGAGCAGTTCCAGATGGGACAGCACGAGGTCGGGCTCGGTACCGTCTTCGAACAGTGCCAGCAAATGGGTGTGCGACCACAGCGGGGTGGTGTTGAGTTCAGGTTCGAAGATCGGTTGGTCTTCGGCATCCATGAACGTCACCGATACGGCGCCGACTTCGAGGAACGCGTCTTCGTAGGTTTCGGCTTGTTCTGGGCTGATGGCGAGGCGTACTTGCAGCCAAGGCATGGCGGGCACCTTTGAAAAATAAGAGTGTGCAGCCGGAAGGGCTGCGAGAAACGCGCCAGTTTACGCGAGCGTAGGCATGGGGGGTAATCAAAAAACGATGAAAAGCCAAAGCCCCTCACCCTCCTTTCCCGAAGGAGAGGGGGCTTTGACCGCGCACGGATTCACATTCACCGCAAATCTGCCCCCTCTCCCTCCGGGAGAGAGTTGGGGTGAGGGAAAACTCTGCGCCACACACAACAAAGCCGCTCGAAAGCGGCTTTGTTGATCAGAAAACAAACTTATTTGTTAGCCAGTTTGTGTTCCAGGTAGTGAATGTTGACGCCGCCTTCGCAGAAGCCTTCGTCATTCACCAGATCGCGGTGCAACGGGATGTTGGTTTTGATCCCGTCGACAACGATTTCGTCCAGGGCATTGCGCATGCGGGCCATGGCTTCGTCACGGGTCGAGCCCCAGGTGATCAGCTTGCCGATCAGGGAGTCGTAGTTGGACGGAACCTTGTAGCCGCTGTACAGGTGCGAATCGACGCGAACGCCGTTGCCGCCCGGTGCGTGGAAGTGCTTGACCAGGCCAGGGCTCGGCATGAACGTCGCCGGGTCTTCAGCGTTGATCCGGCACTCCAGCGAGTGGCCGTGGATCTTCACGTCATCCTGAGTAAAGGACAGTGTGTTGCCTGCCGCAATGCTCAACATCTCTTTCAAGATGTCGATGCCGGTGACCATCTCGGAAACCGGGTGCTCTACTTGCACACGAGTGTTCATCTCGATGAAGTAGAAACGACCATTTTCGTACAGGAACTCAAAAGTACCCGCGCCACGGTAGTTGATGTCGATGCAGGCTTTAACACAGCGCGCCAGAACTTCCTGGCGAGCCGTTTCATCGATACCCGGTGCGGGTGCTTCTTCCAGAACCTTTTGGTGACGGCGTTGCAGCGAGCAGTCGCGGTCGCCCAAGTGGATGGCGTGACCTTGACCATCAGAAATGACCTGAACTTCCACGTGACGCGGGTTGGTCAGGTATTTCTCGAGGTAGACCATCGGGTTGCTGAACCAGGCGCCGGCTTCTTCACGGGTCTGCTTGGCTGCTTCGATCAGGTCTTCTTCGCGGTTTACAACGCGCATACCACGACCACCACCGCCGCCAGCGGCTTTGATGATCACGGGGTAGCCAACTTCACGGCCAATGCGCAGCGCGGTTTCAGGGTCTTCCGGCAGCGGGCCGTCAGAGCCTGGAACGGTTGGAACGCCCGCCGCGATCATGGCGTGCTTGGCCGAAACCTTGTCGCCCATCAGGCGAATGGTGTCAGCTTTCGGACCGATGAAGGCAAAGCCGGATTTCTCGACTTGCTCGGCAAAGTCGGCGTTTTCAGCCAAAAAGCCGTAGCCCGGGTGAATCGCCGTGGCGCCTGTCACTTCGGCGGCCGCGATGATCGCCGGAATGTGCAGGTAAGACAGGTTGGCCGGTGCCGGGCCGATGCAGACGGTTTCGTCTGCCAGTCCCAGGTGCATCAGTTCCTTGTCGGCAGTGGAGTACACCGCGACGGTCTTGATGCCCAGTTCCTTACAGGCCCGCAGGATGCGCAAGGCGATCTCGCCGCGGTTTGCGATTAGAACTTTTTCCAGCTTTTTAGGCTTCAGCATCGTGGGTTCCCCGTGGTTCAAACGATGGTGAACAGCGGTTGGTCGAACTCAACCGGCTGACCGTTTTCTACCAGGATGGACTCGATAACACCGGCTTTTTCAGCGGTGATGTGGTTCATCATTTTCATCGCTTCAACGATGCAAATGGTGTCGCCCACTTTGACGCTCTGGCCGACTTCAACGAAGGATGGCGAAGTAGGCGAAGGGGTGCGGTAGAACGTACCGACCATTGGCGACTTGACCACAAAACCGTTCAGTTTTGGTGCAGCAGGCGCTTCGGTCACGGTGGCAACCGGGGCAACAGCCACTGGAGCGGCAGCCGGAGCTTGTTGCATTGGCGCGGGTGCGTAGAACTGTTGTGCTGGAGTCTTGCTGTGACGGCTGATGCGTACGGACTCTTCGCCTTCTTTAATTTCCAGCTCGTCGATGCCGGACTCTTCCAGCAGTTCGATCAGTTTCTTAACTTTACGGATATCCATGAATCGTCAACTCCCAATGGGTCGGTCAGGGGCGTTTAGCTTGTAGTTCAAGCTGTTCCAGGGCGGCCTCCAAGGCCAGTCGATAACCGCTGGCGCCAAGGCCGCAGATCACACCTACCGCAACGTCGGAGAAGTAGGAGTGATGGCGGAAAGGTTCGCGTTTGTGCACGTTGGACAAATGCACTTCGATGAATGGGATGCTCACCGCCAGCAGCGCGTCACGTAATGCCACGCTGGTGTGGGTAAAAGCAGCCGGGTTGATCAGGATAAAGTCCACGCCTTCATTGCGCGCGGCATGTACCCGATCAATCAATTCATACTCGGCATTGCTTTGCAGGTAGAGCAAATGGTGGCCGGCATCGCGGGCCCGCTGCTCCAGATCCTGATTGATTTGCGCCAGGGTAGTAGCGCCGTAGACCCCCGGTTCGCGGGTGCCTAGCAGATTCAGGTTGGGGCCGTGCAGAACCAGAAAAGTCGCCATCTGCTGTTCCTTGTTATGTGTGTGCCGTTAACAGTGACGGGCGACTATGCCGAAAAGTCGATTGGCTGTCCAGTTAACTGCAATAGCCAGCACGATGACCGATGTTCGCGAAAAGTTTGTGACTGAGGCTCTAGGTCTGGTCATTCGCGTTGGCGACACGTTCGGCGAAGTCTGCTGCATTGATCTCGCCAATGACCCGCTGGTCACTTATTTCAGTGCCGTTTTTGTCGAAGAACATCAGCGCTGGCGGACCGAACAATGCATAGCGATCCAGTAAAGCGCGCTGCTCTGCATTACTGGCGGTCATGTCAAAGCGCACGAGTTGATAGCCTTCGAGCAACTTAAGGACATTGGGGGCGTTGAGGACTTCGTGTTCGATCACTTTGCAGCTGATGCACCAGTCGGCGTACCAGTCCAGCAGCACCGGTTTGCCCGCATTTTTAGCCGCCGCCAGTGCGTTATCCAGTTCGTCCGGGGTGCTCACGGTCAGCCATTGGCCTGCTGCTTGCGCGGTATTGGGCGCAGCGGCAGTGGAAGTTTGCATATGGCCGACAGGATTGAGTGGATCTGCTTGACCGCTGAGTGCGCCAAACCAGCAGGCTAGGGCGTAAACCAGCAAAAACAGGCCGAGCAACTGCGCCAGGCGCTGGCGTGGTGCTTTGTAGACGAACTCGAGTGTGCCCAGAAACAGGCTCACACCCGCCGCCAGAGTACCGATCAACAACAGCGTGACGGGCCCGGGTAAGACGCGGCTCAGCAGCCCGATGGCCAACCCTAGCAGCAACACACCAATGGCGTTTTTTACGCTGACCAGCCATGGGCCGCTTTTGGGCAGCCAGGCCGCACCGCCGGTTGCGACCAACAGCAATGGGGCGCCCATGCCCAGGCCGAGGGCGAACAGCTTGAGCCCACCCCCTACGGCATCGCCACTGGCACTGATATACAGCAATGCACCGGCCAGCGGCGCGGAGACGCACGGCGAAACCAGCAGGCTGGAGACTACGCCGAGCACGGCGGCCCCCCAGAGTGAGCCGCCCTGCGTGCGATTCGCGACACGGTCAAGGCGATTGCTGATGGCCTGCGGCAACTTCAGTTCGAAGACACCGAACATAGCCAGCGCGAAAATGGCAAAGAACAGCGCAAACGGCACCAGCACCCACACCGATTGCAGCCGCGCCTGCAGATTGAGTTGAGCGCCGAATAACCCCATCAGTGCGCCCAACAGGGCAAAACAGGCCGCCATGGGCAATACGTAGGCCAGCGACAGGCTGAAACCGCGCAGGCCACCCACCTGGCCGCGCAGCACCACGCCGGACAAAATCGGCAGCATCGGCAATACGCAGGGGGTAAACGTCAGGCCAATCCCCGCGAGGAAAAACAACGCCAGTTCGCGCCAGCTCCAGGTTGTCTCAGCGGGGTTGTTGGTAGTGGCCGGGGTTGCTGCTGCGTTGCCAGCGATGGTGAGGCGTTCGGTTTCAGGTGGGTAACACAGGCCCTTGTCTGCGCAGCCCTGGTAGGTGACTTCCAGGGTAAAGGGGCGTTGATCGTGGCCCGGGCGCGGGATGTCGACATCGACAATGCCGTGATAGACCTCAACATCGCCAAAGTACTCATCATGCTTCTGCTCGCCGGGCGGCAATTGCACAGAGCCCAAGGCTATATCGGCGGGCTCGGTTTTAAACGCAAAGCGATGTCGGTACAGGTAATACCCTTCAGTTGGTACAAAGCGCAGTTTGATTGTTTCAGGGTTGCTATCGATCAGGTTGAGCTTGAACGCCTCGCGTACCGGTAAAAAATCACGGCTGTTATTGATCGCGCCCAATGTGGCGCTTGGGCGGTTGTCCAGCAGTCCCGACGCCATGGCAGGCAGGGTGCAGAGCATAAACAGGAGGCAGAGCAAGCGGCGCATAGGAATCTCGCATATCAAACGTGCTGCCATGATAACGGAGTGGCTTGGCCTGTGCTGACACGCGGATGTCAGAGTAGAAGGGTCACTGGGGTGGCGAGTGTTGACGCGGGTTCCTCACGGTCGGGACGTCAATGAGGATGAACTTTAAAGGGATGTCATTGCGTTTATAGATCCAGGTAATACCGCGGGTGTTAGTGGTGTCACAGGCCACCTGAGTGACTCCCTCCAGAATCAGTTGAATGGTGATGCCTTCATTTGCGGGTGTGGTGCAGGTGAGCTGTTCATATTTCAAAGGGCCCAGAGGGCGATAGGTGAAATTGGCGAAACTCTTGAACGCATATTTATCGAGTGCCTCCCCTGGGGGTGTCTGGGGGGAGGGCATTGAAACAATGTGCAACGTTGCATTGGCCGGCTCATCATCCACCAACTCATGAACAAAGTGGGCGTGTGGAGGGATTAAGCACGGGGGTTCGGTATTAGCGGAGGGTGTACACGGATGACCGCCGATGTTATTCAGCACGACGGCCAGAAAATTCGACTGGTTATCAATATGCAGTATGGCGCCAGGGCCTGGCGGTGAAAAAAAAAGAAGCGCAATGAAAATGATCATTCTCATAACAGTGCCCGCTTGCGATGGTCACGGCAGTTTAGGAGTGAACGTTTCCAAACTTAATCGCGTTTCGCGCAGCTGGCTACTGTCATAAATAACAGGTCGGGGGAAGTTAATTAATGTCTCGAACGGTAATCATCATATCGGAAATTAACCTGTTTTCGACCCATGCCATGAATTCATCATCCGGCGTTTGACAATATTTTTGAGTGTGATTTTTGATGATGATTTCAATGCTGACCGCGGATCGATTCACGGTGTCACATGAAATAAACTGTTCGGTGTCGACAGCGTTTTTATAGCTGTAGCTGCTGCTGCCCTGAACCTCGTAGTGTTCGGTGTCGTCAGCATTATCGCGTGTGAGGTAGATGCGCTTTTTATCAATAAAGATGTTGGGCGTTGCGTGAGTGGCCACTACCGTGAAAATAGCACTGTTATAAGGCTCTTCCTGCAATACAAAAGTAGTTATTGCTGATGGGGCCAACGCGCACTTTCGCGGGAAAGCAGGATGGTGCTGACATACCGGATCGATCCGGTCGTCTGGAATGAAAATCCATGCCCGGGTCGACAGATTGTTGATTGTCAGCGTTGCCGCGCCACAAAACGTTGAACAAGCCAGTAGTGATAATGCAAAAAACACTTTCATAAGCTTGCACGTCCTTGATAAGTAAGGCATGCCGATTAAGGCTAAAGGCCAGCACCCACATATTAAGGATCAGAAACTCATGCCTGCCTACTGTCACATATACCAGTATCGTGAAGCGGAAAACTATGACTGGGTGACGGCGCGGCCACCGCTGGGCGCAAGCGTGAAAGACCTGCACAGCGTTATTGCGCTGCCTGCTCAGCGTTTGAAGATTTAATTGTTAAAGGTCGCGGAGGGTGATTGTCATGTTAGCGTCGCTCGACCCGTCCACCCAACGTATAAAGTTATCGTCTTTGGTTTTGAGGAAAATGCAAGTACTGCTAATGCGATCTTAATTTTCATGGTTATTACTGTATTCAGCGATACCGGGGGTT
Organism: Pseudomonas sp. 2024-210; assembly: GCF_045062345.1. Classification (NCBI taxonomy): domain Bacteria; kingdom Pseudomonadati; phylum Pseudomonadota; class Gammaproteobacteria; order Pseudomonadales; family Pseudomonadaceae; genus Pseudomonas; species Pseudomonas sp. 2024-210. The sequence goes on from NZ_JBJGEJ010000017.1 coordinate 36,190, forward strand.
GGCAGGCTGTAGGTGTATTAGAAGTGGAATATGGGGGTGCTGCCTACTGTCAGAAGTTATAGTTAGCCAGGGTCGTAAGGATCAAAATCAAATAAATCCGCCATTCCAGCCATTCAACGTCGCAGGTTGGTTTCTGACGTTGAAATCAACGTATGGGCACATCATTTACAGGCGATGGCTGTTCTGTGTGTGCAGGTCCGGCCCGCACGGATAGAAAAACGTGCACCTACAGGCTGCACGATGGGGTAGGGTTGTGGTCGAATTGTTGAACCTGATATTGAAAGGATATGGCCATGCTGGACTGGAAGAAACGTGAGGGCAGTGCCCGCGAGTCGGTCAAGGAAAACCACGCGCAGCCGCGTGGCTATTTTAAAAGTATTCTGCTTAGCCGCTCCATTGCCGTTTTGCTCGGCATTTACGTGGTGGTATGCCTGGGTCTGGGGTGGTATTGGAGCCAAGAGCCTGACTTGTTCCCGGTTCAGCAAAATGCGCAATTGGCAGCCGAGAAAGAAGGCAAGCAAATGGTGCCGGGCTTTACCACCGTTGAAACACTCAAAACAGTAGCCGGTACGTTGCTTAATAAGCCGGGGGGCTATTTGTCCAATGACCGTCTGCCGCCGGGTGTGCTGCTCGACAATATTCCCAGCTGGGAATATGGCGTGCTGGTGCAGGTGCGTGACCTGACCCGTGCCCTTCGTAAAGACTTTGCCCGTTCGCAATCACAGTCGGCCGAAGATGCTGACTTGGCCAAGGCTGAACCGCGCTTCAACTTTGACAACAAGAGTTGGATGCTGCCGTCCAGCGAATCGGAATATCAGGAAGGCATCAACTCTCTGAGCCGTTATCAGGCCCGCCTGTCTGATCCTAATCAGAAAAACGCGCTGTTCTATGCCCGCGCCGACAACCTGAACAACTGGCTGGGCGATGTGGGTACCCGTTTGGGCTCGCTGTCGCAGCGTCTGTCGGCGAGCGTGGGGCGTGTAAAGCTCAACAGCGCGCTGAAAACCGAGAGCGTGCAACCGGGGCAAGTCCCGGTGGTTGACGAGGAAATTGTCGAAACTCCGTGGATGCAGATTGATAACGTGTTCTATGAGGCGCGCGGCCAAGCGTGGGCGTTGTCGCACTTGTTGCGGGCCATCGAGGTCGACTTCGCCGATGTGCTGGCCAAGAAGAACGCTACGGTGAGCGTGCGTCAGATCATTCGTGAACTGGAAGCTGCGCAAGAGCCGGTATGGAGCCCGATGATTCTCAATGGCAGTGGCTATGGTGTGCTGGCTAACCACTCGCTGGTCATGGCCAATTACATTTCCCGCGCCAACGCGGCAGTGATGGACCTGCGCCAACTGCTCTCGCAAGGGTAAGCCATGCCTATTTCAGTCATGGAGGCTGCGCACCGTGCAGCCTCTGATGTTGAACAGGTGGTCTGGGTCGATCGCAATGACGGCGTGCTCGGTGCTAAACGGCGTCATGAGTTGCGCGACAAGGGCTTGATCGGGCGCGGCACGTTCATTCTGTTGTTCAATTCTGCTGGCGAGTTGTGCGTGCACCAGCGCACCTTGAGCAAAGCCCTGTATCCGGGCTTTTGGGATGTGGCGGCGGGCGGCATGGTGGGCGTAAATGAAAGTTACGCCGAGTCGGCCGCCCGCGAGTGGGATGAAGAATTGGGGGTCAGAGATGTGCCGCTGACGGCCCATGAGCGTTTCTATTTTGAGGGCCCGCAAAACCACCTATGGTGCGGCGTATTTTCTGCGGTTTGGGATGGCCCGTTGCGGGTTCAACCTGAAGAGGTTCAGCAGGCGTTATTTATGCCGGTGGCCGAGGCATTGCGTTTGAGTGAACAACAGGATTTTTGTCCCGATTCACTGGCTGCCCTGAAGCGGTATCTGGAGCACAAGCCACGCCCTGTAGCCGCTGCCGAAGGCTGCGACGGGTTGCGTAGCATCCCCACCGATTAAATGAAAGCGAAGGTCCTGCGGCCCTTATCGCAGCCTTCGGCAGCGGCTACAGGGTTTGCCGCAGAATTCCGATGATTTTTGCGCCAATTGGCTCTTGGGCCACGGCGATTTTGTCGTTACACTGCGCGACCTTTTTCAGGCTTGGGCGGTTTTCCCGCCCGAGTTGCGCTGCCCCTGCCAGAGTGGGGCTTCGCGGTCGGTATAGCGTGGCGCTCCTGCGTCCTGCACTGGCCAATTTTTTGTCCTCCATATGAGGATTGCCGGTGGCCAAAAAAGCCGCATCCTTCGCCGCCCTCGGTGGCCTGGTATTTTCCACCGACGCAGGTCGTCACTGTCCGGACTGTCGTCAGCCGGTGGACGCCTGTACCTGCAAACAAACCCAGATCCCTGCCGGTGATGGCATTGCTCGCGTGCGCCGTGAAAGCAAGGGCCGTGGTGGCAAGACGGTTACGACGATAACCGGCGTGCCACTGGCTGAAGATGCCCTCAAAGAACTGGCCACGACGTTGAAAAAACGCTGTGGTACGGGTGGTGCATTGAAAGACGGCATTATCGAGATCCAGGGTGATCACGTCGAACTGCTGCTTGGCGAGTTGATCAAGCACGGGTTCAAAGCCAAGAAGTCTGGCGGTTAGCAGCTTCTGTGAAGACCACCGTTGAGCTGTGCCTTTGCCCCAAAGGGCCTCAGGCACGGCTCGCCATGGTTTTCACAGAACCTGTTCTGACGGGTTTCTAAACTCCGCGCTGTTGCAGCGGTCTACCCTGCACAGACGAATCGTCACTTTCACGCTTTAGACTGCGCCAGCCTGCGATCAGGTTGGGCTTTTTGACTTATATAGGGGACTTCGATGTCCGTACGACGCACACGCAAAGACGATGGCAGCCAATGGACAGTTGCGGACAGCCGCAGTGTTTATGGGATTCGCCATTGGGGGGCCGGGTATTTCGCGATCAATGAAGCCGGTCGCGTAGAAGTCCGTCCGAACGGCCCGAACAGCTCGCCCATCGATCTGTACGAGCAAGTCGACGAACTGCGCAAAAGTGGCTTGTCCTTGCCATTGCTGGTGCGTTTTCCCGATATTTTGCAAGACCGTGTACGCCAGCTGACCGGCGCTTTCGATGCCAATATTGAGCGTCTGGAATACCAGAGCCAGTACACAGCGCTGTACCCGATCAAGGTTAACCAGCAAGAAGCGGTGATTGAAAATATCATCGCCACGAAGGACGTGTCGATTGGCCTTGAAGCTGGTTCCAAGCCAGAGCTGCTGGCCGTGCTGGCGCTGGCCCCTAAAGGCGGCACCATTGTCTGCAACGGTTACAAGGACCGTGAGTTCATCCGCCTGGCGCTGATGGGCCAAAAACTCGGTCACAACGTCTTTATCGTGATCGAGAAAGAATCCGAAGTTGACCTGGTGATCGAAGAAGCGGCCTCGCTCAAGGTCAAGCCACAGGTCGGCCTGCGCGTGCGCCTGTCGTCGTTGGCGTCGAGCAAGTGGGCGGACACCGGCGGTGAGAAATCCAAGTTCGGTCTGTCTGCTGCGCAATTGCTGTCAGTGGTCGAGCGCTTCCGCGCGGCCGGTCTGGATCAAGGCATCCGCCTGCTGCACTTCCATATGGGCTCGCAGATCGCCAACCTGGCGGACTACCAGCACGGCTTCAAGGAAGCGATTCGTTATTACGGCGAACTGCGTAACCTCGGCCTGCCCGTTGACCATATCGACGTGGGCGGTGGCCTGGGTGTTGACTACGACGGCACTCACTCGCGCAATGCCAGCTCGATCAACTACGACATGGACGACTACGCCGGTGTTGTGGTCGGCATGCTTAAAGAGTTTTGCGATGCACAAGGCCTGCCGCACCCGCACATTTTCTCTGAAAGCGGCCGTTCGCTGACGGCTCACCACGCCATGTTGGTGGTGCAAGTGACCGACGTCGAGAAGCATAACGACGACGTGCCCGAGATCCAGAACAAGGAAAGCCTGCCCGAAACTGTGCAATGGCTGGTTGACCTGCTGGGCCCGACCGACATTGAGATGGTCACCGAAACCTACTGGCGTGCCACGCACTACATGAGCGACATCGCTGCCCAGTACGCCGACGGCAAGATCAATCTGGCTGAAAAAGCCCTGGCCGAGCAGTGCTACTTTGCGGTGTGCCGTCGCCTGCACAACTCGTTGAAAGCGCGTCAGCGTTCGCACCGTCAGGTGCTGGACGAACTCAACGACAAGCTGGCCGACAAGTACATCTGCAACTTCTCGGTCTTCCAGAGCCTGCCGGACACTTGGGCCATTGGCCAGGTATTGCCGATTCTGCCGTTGCATCGTCTGGATGAAGAGCCGCTGCGTCGCGCCGTACTGCAAGACCTGACCTGCGACTCCGACGGCAAGATCAAACAATACGTTGACGAGCAAAGCATCGAAACCAGCCTGCCGGTGCATGGTCTGAACGAAGGCGAAGACTATCTGCTGGGCATCTTCCTGGTGGGCGCCTATCAGGAAATTCTGGGTGACATGCACAACTTGTTCGGTGATACCGACTCGGTGAACATCTACCAGAACCCGGATGGCAGCGTGTACCACGCCGGTATCGAGACCCACGACACCATCGAAGACATGCTGCGTTACGTGCACTTGTCGCCGGAGGAGCTGATGACTCACTACCGCGACAAAGTGGCCAGCGCCAACATCAGCGTCAAAGAGCGCACCCAGTATCTGGACGCTCTGCGTCTGGGCCTGACGCGCTCCTCGTACCTGTCTTCGTAAGTTTCGCGAAGCTGTAAAAAAACGCCGCTTCCCGTACAGGGGGGCGGCGTTTTTTTTGCAGTGCTAAATCTCCGATTCGTAGCAGCTACCGAAGGCTGCGTCCGATTGCGCAGCGATCGCAAACCCTAAGCCACTTATATACCTGGCAGAGCATGGTCTCAGCGTTTGCGACGACTGCGTCGCCGGACGCAGCCTTCGGCAGCTGCTACGGAGCTGGGAGCCACAGATTTTGACGCTGCATGCGCCACGCATATACACCCAGCGTGGCGCTGCGCAGCACCATAAACAGCAAGAAACTTATCCACAGACCGTGATTGCCATAGCCGTGCAGCGCCCAAGCAACAGGGAAGGCGATCACGGCACTGATGAGCATGGCGTTGCGCATTTCACGGGCGCGGGTCGCACCGATAAACAAGCCATCCAGCAAGTAACTCCACACGGCAATCAACGGCAGCACCGCGAGGTACGGCAAGTACTGGAAGGCGGTTTCTCGCACGCTGGCGATATCGGTTTGCATCTGCACAAACAGATGCCCGCCCAACAGAAACAGCAGTGTAAAGGCCAGACTGGCCAGCAGTGACCAGCCGCACGCAACCACCATCGAGCGGCGCAGCGCTTCGCGGTCTCGAGCGCCGATGGCATGCCCGCATAAAGCTTCTACCGCGTGGGCCAAGCCATCCAGCGCATGGGCGGCCAGCAACAGGCCGTTGAGCAGCAGCGCATTGGCCGCCACGGTGGCGTCACCCAAGCGGGCGCCTTGCAAGGTGATGGAAAAGAACACGGATTGCAGCACCAGACTGCGTATGAAAATGTCGCGATTGACCCCCAGCAATGGCTGCCAGTTGTGCCACACGCGCAATGCGGCCCACAGCACCTTGCCCGGATACACGCGCAATGCACCGCGTGTCAGGTACAGGCCGAGCAGGGCACCGCTCCACTCGGCAATGACCGATGCCCGGGCCGAACCGGCGACTCCCCAGTCCAGTCCGAGCACAAACCAGAGGTTAAGCGCGATATTCACCAGATTGGTCGTCAGCAGAATGGCCAGTGGTGCACGGGCGTTCTGCGTGCCCAGAAACCAGCCGACCAGCGCATAGCTGGCCAGCGCGGCGGGCAAACCCAAGAGCCGGATGTGGAAGAACTCCAGCGTCAGCTCATGCAGCTCGGCTGAGGGTTGCATCAGGTTCAGGGCCACGCCGCTGAACGGGATAGCGATAGCGCCCAGCAGCAGGGAAAGCCCTGCGGCGAGTAACAGGCCTTGCAGCAAGATTTGCCGTAATGCGGTGCCATCGCCACGCCCGGCAGCCTGTGCAGCAAAGCCGGTGGTGCCCATGCGCAGAAAGCCCATCATCCAGGCCAGGAATATATAAAGGCTGGCGCCGACAGCCACCGCGCCCAATTGGTGAGCGTGGGGCAAATGACCAATGACGGTGCTGTCGACCAGAGCGACTAGCGGCACTGAGATATTCGACAGAATCATGGGGGCTGCAAGCGCCCACACTCGGCGATGGGTGGGGCGATCGCGCCAGTCAGCTAAGAGGGAAGAGGGCATGCAGACTCCTTGAGGGAGCGCGATTGTAGCCCAAGCCAGCCCTCACCCTAACCCTCTCCCAGAGGGAGAGGGGACTAAGGGCAAAATCAGATTTGCGCAACACCCCCGGTCAGCTCCCTCTCCTGAGGGAGAGGGTTGGGGTGAGGGGCTGCCGTTCAACACGGGCTGTTATATAGTCGAGCCCTTAACTGCCCAGTCAATGAGTACCCCATGTTTAACAAAGGATTGTTTCTGGCTTGCGCGTTGGCGCTGCTGAGCGCTTGCGATTCCTCATCTTCGGGCAAGTCCGAAACTCCAGCGGCCAAAGCCCAACCGGTTGCGGACGTTAAGGTGCTGGCCGAGCGCTATGCTGGGCGCGAGTTAAATGTGGTGGACGTCTCTGAGGTACAGCTGGACGGTGCCAGTACGTTGTCAGTCAGTTTCTCGGTGCCGTTAAAACCGCAGCAAAACTTCACCGACACATTGCACCTGGTGGACGCCAAAACCGGCAAGGTCGATGGTGCGTGGGAGCTCTCCGATAACCTGATGGAACTGCGCCTGCGCCATCTCGAACCTCTGCGCAAGTTGATCCTGACCGTTGATCCCGGTTTGCGCGCGGTGAACGGCGCCACACTGGCCGCCGAGTACACCGCCCGCCTGGAAACCTGTGACCTGCAACCCACTGTAGGGTTTGCCAGCCGAGGCAGTGTGCTGCCCACGCGGCTGGCAGAAGGCTTGCCGGTCATTGCGCTGAATGTCGACAAGGTCGATGTTGATTTCTTCCGGGTTAAACCCGAGTCACTGCCCGCCTTTCTGAGCCAATGGGGACGCAACAGCAGCCTGCAAAGCTACGAAGCCAAGGACCTGCTGAGCATGGCTGATCTGGTTTACGGTGGCCGTTTTGATCTGAACCCGGCACGTAACACACGCGAAAGCCTGATCCTGCCCACCTCGGGGATCAAAGCGTTACAGCAACCCGGCGTGTATCTGGCGGTGATGAAACCCTCAGGCAGTTACAACTATTCGACACCCGCCACGCTGTTCAGCCTCAGTGATATAGGCCTGTCCGTACACCGTTATCAGAAACGCCTGGACGTGTTCACTCAGGCACTGGAAGGCGGCAAGGTATTGGCCGATGTCGAACTGGAACTGCTCGACGGCAAAGGCAAGCGACTGGCACAAGGTAAAACGGATAAAGCTGGCCACGCGGAGCTCGCGCTGGCGCCCAAGGCAGAAATACTGCTTGCCCGCCAAGGCGACCAGACCAGCTTGTTGCGTCTGAACACCGCGGCGCTGGATCTGGCCGAATTCGACATTGGTGGCCCGACCGCGCACCCGTTGCAATTCTTTGTGTTCGGCCCGCGTGATCTCTATCGCCCCGGCGAAACGGTGTTGCTCAATGCCTTGCTGCGTGACCGCGATGGCAAGCCTGTCACGCCGCAACCGGTCTCGGTTGAGGTGCGCCGCCCCGACGAGCAAGTCAGTCGCAAGTTTGTCTGGTCGCCGGATGCCTCGGGTTTTTATCAATACCCGCTGCAACTGGCTGGCGAGGCGCCAACGGGGCGCTGGCAACTGGTCTTCGATCTGGGTGACGGCAAGCCGCAGCTCTATGAGTTTTTGGTCGAAGACTTTTTGCCTGAACGCATGGCGCTGGAGCTAAAGGGCAGTGATACGCCGTTGAGCCCCGATCAAACCGCTGACATTGAAGTGACAGGTCGTTATCTGTACGGCGCACCGGCAGCCGGTAATCGCCTCAGTGGGCAAGTCTATGTGCGACCGTTGCGTGAAGCGGTCAGCCGTTTGCCGGGTTATCAGTTTGGTTCGGTGACCGAGAGCGAGCTGACTCAGGATCTGGAACTGGACGAGAGCGTGCTCGATGCCGATGGTAAACAAACCCTTCAGCTGCAAAGCCAGTGGAGCCAAGCCAAGTCACCGCTGCAACTGATTGTTCAGGCCAGCCTGCAAGAGTCGGGCGGGCGCCCAATCACTCGGCGACTGGTGCAACCGGTGTGGCCCGCCGAGCGCTTGCCCGGTGTTCGCGGTCTGTTTGAAGGCACCGAAACCGATGGCGATGGACCGGTTGAGTTTGAGCTGCTGGTGGCTGACAAGGACGGCCACAAGCTGGCGGCTGAAAACCTCAAGGTTCGACTGGTGCGCGAGCGCCGCGATTACTACTGGAACTACTCAGAAAGCGATGGCTGGAGCTATCACTACAACGAGAAGTTTCTCAATCTGAACGAAGAAACCGTCAGCCTGAACGTTGGAGAAACCGCCAAGGTCAGCTTCCCGGTGGAGTGGGGCCCTTACCGGGTTGAAGTCGAGGACCCGAGTACCGGTCTGATCAGCAGCCTGCGGTTCTGGGCCGGTTATCGTGCGCAAGACAACGCTGAAGGCGGGGCTGTACGGCCTGATCAGGTCAAACTGGCGCTGAATAAAGCCGCGTATGTGGAGGGTGAAACCGCCCGTGTCACGGTCACGCCGCCGGCACCGGGTAAAGGCTATCTGCTGGTGGAAGGCAGCGATGGCCCGCTGTGGTGGGAGGAAATCGAGGTGCCTGCCGAGGGCAAGACCTTTGACGTCAAACTCGACCCGAGCTGGGCGCGCCACGATTTATACGTCAGCGCGCTGGTGATTCGTCCCGGCGAACGCAAAACCAATGTCACGCCCAAGCGGGCGGTCGGGGTGTTGCATTTGCCGCTGGATCGCAGTCAGCGCAAGTTGTCGTTGACCCTGGATGCCCCCGAGAAAATGCGTCCCAAGCAGCCGTTGACCGTTAAGTTTAAAGTCAAAAATGCAGACGGCAGCATCCCTGAAAGCACTCATGTCTTGCTCGCAGCCGTCGATGCTGGCGTGCTGAATATCACCGACTATCCGACCCCCGACCCGTACGCCAGTCTGTTTGGGCGCAAGGCGTATGGCGCGGATCAGTTGGACATTTATGGGCAATTGATCGAAGCCGGGCAGGGCCGTTTGGCCAGTCTGGCTTTCGGCGGTGATGCGGCGCTGGCCAAAGGCGGCAAACGCCCCGCGACCAGCGTGAACATCGTGGCACTGCAAAGCGCACCGGTGACGCTGAACGAGCACGGCGAAGGCGAGGTCAGCGTGAATATCCCCGACTTCAATGGCGAGTTGCGGCTGATGGCCCAGGCCTGGACGGACGACCGCTACGGCATGGCGCAGGCCAAAACCGTAGTGGCCGCGCCCTTGGTGGCTGAGCTGGCTGCGCCGCGCTTTTTGGCGGGGGGTGACCAGACCCGTCTGGCGCTGGACCTGTCCAACCTGACTGACACCCCGCAAACGCTGGCGGTGCAGCTGAATGCCGAGGGTCAGCTCAGTCTCCTCGGCAATGAGCGGCAGAATGTCACCCTCAGCCCCGGCCAGCGCAGCACCTTGCAGATCCCGGTCATGGCTCAGGGCGGCTTCGGCAGCGGTGTGGTCAAGGTGACAGTCAACGGCCTCAACCTGCCGGGTGAAACCGTGGCGCCGTTCAGCCGCGAATGGACCTTGGGAGTGCGCCCGGCGTATCCGGCCATGCTCAAGCACTACCGCGCTGTGCTCAAGGATCAGCCGTGGAACTTGCCTGAGGGCGAGTTGCAAGCCTTTGAACCCGAGGGGCGCGAGGTATTGCTGAGCCTGTCGAGCCGCCCGCCGTTGAACCTGGGCGAGCAAATACGTGCGCTTAAAGCCTATCCATATGGCTGCTCCGAACAAACCACCAGTGGCTTGTACCCGGCGCTGTACGCCGATGCGACGCTGCTCAAACGGCTGGGGCTTGAAGGTGAACCGGACGCCGAGCGCACACGCAAAATCGAGTTGGGAATTGAGCGTCTTTTAGGCATGCAGCGTTACAACGGTAGCTTCGGCCTGTGGGGCGCGGACGGTCAGGAAGAGTACTGGCTGACCGCATACATCACTGACTTCCTGCTGCGCGCGCGCGATGAAGGGTATGCCGTGCCACGGCAAGCGTTGCAACAGGCCAGCCAACGCCTGCTTCGCTATGTACAGGAACGGAATTTGATTGAGGCGGATTACAGCGACAACCTCGATCACACCCGTTTTGCCGTTCAAGCGTATGCCGCATCGGTGTTGGCTCGCAGCCAACAGGCGCCGCTGGGCGCATTGCGCAGCATTTTTGAGCGACGCAGCGATGCCGTATCCGGTCTGCCGCTGGTGCAACTGTCGATTGCCTTGCAGAAGATGGGCGACCAGCCGCGTGCCGATCAGGCCTTGGCGGCGGGCTTGGCCGTGACCCGCAAAGGCGATCAGTGGTTGGGCGATTACGGCAGCCCACTGCGCGATCAGGCGTTGATTCTGGCGTTGCTGGAAGAGAACGACTTGATGACTGATCAGCGTGAACAGCGTCTGTTTGAATTGTCAGACCAGCTGGCGGCGAGTCCCTGGCTATCAACCCAAGAGCGCAATTCGCTGTTCCTGGCCGGGCGTGACCTGTTGGGCAAGCCAGAAGTCGACTGGTCAGCGCAACTCAACAGTGGCAGTCAAATCCGCGAGCTGAACAATCGCCAGTCGGGTTTGAAGCTCGACGGGCCGCAGTTGAGCACACCGCTGAGCGTGCGTAACGAAGGTGTCGACACGGTTTACCAGCAGCTCACGATTTCGGGTTATCCACTGCAGGCTCCGGCGGCGGGGGGTGAAAACATGAGCATTCGCCGTGATTATCTGGGCATGAATGGCGAGCCGCTTGATCTCAACGCGCTGAAAAGTGGTGATTTGGTGCTGGTTCATGTCGCGGTCACTGCCAAACAGCCGGTGCCGGATGCTTTGGTGGTGGATTTGCTGCCCGCAGGGCTTGAACTGGAAAACCAGAATCTGGGCCAAAGTGCAGCCAGCCTTGAGAACGCCAGTTCTGAGGTCAAGCAATGGCGCGAGGCCATGCAAAACGCCAATGTGGAGCATCAGGAATACCGCGATGATCGTTATGTGGCCGCGTTGAAACTGGAGGGCAGCGGCACTGCGCACCTGCTGTATCTGGCCCGGGCTGTTACGCCGGGCACTTACCGCATCCCCCCGCCGCAGGTGGAGTCCATGTACCGGCCGAACTGGCAGGCCGTGGGCGAAACGCCTGGGGAGATGGTGATAAAAGGCCGGTGAAATGACTTGCTCGTAGCAGCTGCCGAAGGAACGAGGCTGCGTCCGGCGGCGTAGCCGTCGTAAAGCCTGCCACGCGGTGTACCCTGGGAGACCGCATCTTTAGGCTTTGCGACGGCTACGCCGCCGAACGTCGCCTTCGGCAACTGCTACGTTAAGAGCGCCAGGGTTAGCTGATCACCCAGCTCAAGATCCACAAACCCAAGAGCAGCCAGATCACGCCACCGATGATCGAGGCGCGCATAAAGGCGCGCACGGCGTTGTACAGAAACAACAAGCCGATCACCAGCACCGCGATGCTGACAATTGAAGTGTCCATGCCCAGCGCGCGGGCCATGCCGTCAATGAAGTTGCCGCCCGCCTGGGTAATGGCCGTGAACAGACCACTTAAGGATTCAACGATAAAGTGCACAATCTGGCCAAGCCAGAGGCCAAGGTTTCCAGCGAAGCTTTCTACGTACATGGATATATTCCGTTCAATAAGATGGCCACTGTGCCAGAGATGGCCATTGGGCAACCAGTCATGGTTTAAAGTTGCGTTACGAGTGAGTGTGAGTGAGTTCTCGTCTTAAAAACATCGTCGTGTGGAGCGCAGGCAGTCTGCTGTTGGCGTGCGGGTTGCTGTGGCTGGCGGATCGCCTTTGGCCCTTGCCCTTGCCGCAGGATGATATGGCCCGCGTGGTACTGGCTGAAGATGGCACCCCGTTATGGCGTTTTGCTGATGCCCAGGGCGTGTGGCGCTATCCCGTGGAACTCAATGAGGTGTCGCCGTATTACCTGGAGGCTTTGCTGACCTATGAAGACCGTTGGTTTTATCGACATCACGGGGTAAACCCGTTGGCACTGGGGCGTGCCGCCTGGCAGAACCTGAGCGGGGGACGGGTGTTGTCCGGGGGCAGCACGCTGTCGATGCAAGTCGCGCGCTTGCTCGATCCGCATGAGCGCACGTTGACCGGAAAATTGCGCCAGTTGTGGCGCACGGCACAGCTGGAATGGCATTTAAACAAAGCGCAAATCCTCACGCTGTACCTCAATCGCGCACCGTTTGGCGGCACGTTGCAAGGCGTTGCCGCCGCCAGTTGGGCATATCTGGGCAAGTCACCGCTGCACCTCACCCGCTCTGAAGCCGCGTTGTTGGCCGTGCTGCCGCAAGCCCCTAGTCGCCTGCGGCCCGACAGGCACCCGGCGCGTGCGCAGGTGGCGCGCGACAAAGTGCTGCGCCGCCTTGTCGAGTATCAGGTGTGGCCGCAGAGCGCGGTGGGCGAAGCGCTGCAAGAACCTCTGTGGCTGGCGCCGCGTCTGGAACCCAGCCTTGCGCCCTTGCTGGCGCGCCGTTTGAACCGTCCTCATAGCCCGCCGTTGATTCGCACCACCCTCGACGCTGGCTTGCAGCGTCGCCTTGAAGACTTATTGCTGGGCTGGCGAGCCCGATTACCCGATCACACCTCGGCGGCCGTTGTGGTGGTGGAAACCGAGACCATGGCCGTGCGGGCTTATTTAGGGTCGGTGGATATCAATGATGCGCGACGTTTTGGTCATGTCGACATGATCCATGCCCTGCGCTCGCCCGGTTCTACGCTGAAACCGTTTTTATACGGGCTGGCCATGGACGCAGGGCTGATTCACTCCGAATCACTGTTGCAGGACGTGCCGCGCCGCTATGGCGATTACCGACCGGGCAACTTTTCGATGGGCTTCAGTGGCCCGGTGTCTGCCAGTTCGGCGCTGGCGATGTCGCTCAACTTGCCCGCGGTGCAATTGCTCGAAGCCTATGGTCCCAAGCGGTTTGCCGCTGAACTGCGCAATGGCGGTGTGCCACTCAGTCTGCCCGCGTTGGCCGAGCCTAATCTGGCATTGATTCTGGGCGGGGCGGGCAGTCGTCTGGAGGACGTAGTCAGCGGTTACAGTGCGCTGGCGCGGGGTGGCAAAAGTGCCGCGCTGCGATTCCAGCCACAGGACGAATTGCGTGAGCGCCGTCTGTTGTCGCCGGGTTCGGCGTGGATTATCCGGCGCATTCTCAGTGGCCAAGCCCGCCCCGACCGCGATCCAAAGGCCGAACTGACTCAGCGTCCGGCGCTGGCTTGGAAGACCGGCACCAGTTATGGCTTTCGCGATGCCCTGGCGATTGGCGTCGGGCCGCGTTATTTGATCGGGGTGTGGATTGGTCGGCCAGATGGCACACCCGTGCCGGGGCAATTTGGTCTGGCGTCGGCTGCACCGTTGATGTTGCAGGTCCACGATGTGCTGAGTAATCGCGACAGCCAGCGCGGCATTGTCAGTCCCGTGGTGCCGGTGCCCGCTACGGTTGGGGTCGCGGCGATCTGCTGGCCGTTGGGGCAACCCCTGAATCGCACCGACGTGAATTGTCGGCGTCAGCGTTTTGCCTGGACGTTGGACCACACCACGCCGCCGACCTTGCTGGCTGCCGACCAGCCTTTGGGTTCGGGTTTGCGCGAAACCATCTGGGTTGACCCACAGGGGTTGAGAGTGGGGGCGCACTGCCCCGGTGCTACGCCTCGCGCAGTCGCCCTGTGGCCTGCGCCGCTTGAACCCTGGCTGCCCCGTGTTGAGCGGCGCGAAGCGCGTTTGCCGATGGCTTCAGCGCACTGCCCACCGCCCGCGTTGAGTTCAGTCGCCCCGCTGTCCATTGTCGGCGTACGCGAGGGTGATCGCCTGCGCAGCCCGGCGTCCAGCCAAGCGGTGGTACGGCTTTCCCTGTCGGCGTTGGGCGGTGATGGCCGTCGCTGGTGGTTTCTCAATGGCAGGCCACTGGGCGACAGTGGTTTTGCGCAAACCCTGACCACGTCACTGGAGCAGGGGGGCCGTTACGAACTCAGTGTGCTGGATGAAAGTGGGCAAACTGCACGGGTCGAGTTCAGTGTGGTGGAGTAAACAAACAGTCAATTGTGGTTATAACCTAAGGGGGAGTGAATGTGCGTGCTTGTTTGATTGAACAAACACGCTATTGAAAACACAGATTTTTTTATTCACGACTCATTCAAAAGCATTAGTTATTAAGGGTGAGGCTCAGAGCGTTATATAAGGCGTTAATACCAACGGGTGAATTGTCTGCAAGCCCGTACAGGTTTGTTATGTGTACACGGATGAAGTGTATCTCTGGCGTCAGAACAGAGAACTTTCGAACTTAGTCGTTACGTGTGCCAGGACAAAGATCATGAATACTCAACTGTGGTTAAAAACAAGTACAGCCCTACTGTTGGTAATGACTGTGAGCCTTGCAGGATGCAGCAGCGGTGGCGGCGGCTCGAAAAGCCATGTTTCAGAAAGCACCCCTGAGGCCGGTACGGATGGTGGTACCGGTGGCGGAGACGGTGGCGCTGGCGGTGGTGATGGCACAGGTGGCGGCACCGGTGGTGGTACAGACGGTGGCGGAACAGGGGGTGGTACAGACGGTGGCGGAACAGGTGGTGGCACTGGCAGTGGCACAGGTGGTGGCAGCACAGGTGGCGGTAGCGGCAGTGGCGGAACCGACGGCGGCACAGGTGGTGGTACCGGCGGTGGCGGAATCGACGGCGGCACAGGTGGTGGTACCGGCGGTGGCGGAACCGACGGCGGCACAGGTGGTGGTACCGGCGGTGGCGGAACCGACGGCGGCACAGGTGGTGGTACCGGCGGTGGCGGAACCGGAGGCGGCACTGGCGGTGGCACAGGTGGTGGCGGAACCGGAGGCGGCACAGGTGGTGGTACCGGCGGTGGTGGAACCGGTGGCGGCACAGGTGGCGGTGGCACAGGTGCAGGCACCACGCCGTTGGTGACGGGGCAGATAGTCGGGCAAGTGGGTACAGGCGTGCAGGGGGTTGGCAACGTGGTGAGCGGCCTCGGCGATAGCTTGATCGCCGTTCCTGTGGTGGGCACGGTGGGCAGTGGCCTGGTGACGAATACCGGCAATGCCGTGACGTCCGTGGGCACAGGCGTGACCAACGGCCTCGGCTCGCTGGGCACCCATAAAGATTCGCTGGGGCTGACGGTTGCGGGTGCAACCACCGCCGTGTCGGATATCGGCAAAGGAGTGACTTCGGTCGGCACGGGCGTCAGCACTGTGCTCGACAACACGATGATCAGTCAGATCCCAATCGTGGGCGGTGTGACTAACAAAGTGACAGATGTAGCGGGAGGGGTGGTTGGCAAGGTTGGCACGTCAGTCACCATGCTCGGTAACACGCTCACCGGGTCTGCAACCACTGGCCCGCTGAGCACTGTAACGGGCGCCGTAAATGACAAAGTGCTGGTGCCGGTCATTTCCATGGTGGAAACCACCACGGGCAAAGTCGGGACAACCACCGGCCTCGGCGCTCCGGTCGATGGTGTATTGAACAAGGTCAGTACCGCGGTCGGTGGTCTGGGCGATAAAGTGGCGGCAACGGGCAACAACCCTGTGACCACTGTGGTCGGCGGTGTGCTGAACACGGTAGCGGGCGCCACTGACAAGGCCGGCGGCCTGGTTAATCCGGCAGTCGGCACAGGGGGTGGCACAGGAGGCTCGGGTGGCCTGGCTGGCAGCGGCCTGCTGGAAACCGTTGGCGGAGTGGTTAATGGTGTTGGCACCGGCCTGACCGCAGGCAGTACCAGTGGTGTGGTGCAGGCGGGTGGCGGCAATGCAACCGGCGTGGGTAATGTGGTTGCATCAGCGGGTCCGGTTTTGGGCGGCACAGGTGTGGCGAACACCGCGGCAGGCGCTCCGGTAGCCGCTGTCACTGGCACCGTAGCGACGGCGCTGAACCCGGTCACCACTGCGGTGACGACCGTTACTCAGAATGTCGGCGCGGCCACCGGTGTTGGCGCTCCTGTTAGCGGGCTGTTGAATCAGGTGGGCAGTGCCGTCAGCAGTGTGGGGGCCAAAGTCGAAAGCACGACCGCCAGCCCGGTGGGCAATGCGGTAGGTGCACTGGTCGGCACTGTCGGTACGACAGTGGGTTCAGTCGGTGGTCTGGTTCAGGCTGAACCCGCGGCTGCACCGGGGGCTCCTGCGGCGGGTTTGGGGGGTGCGCTTGGCGGCGTTCTGGGCGGCTTGGGCAACGTGGGCAAGTAAAACTAACGAATTGTTCCTGGCCGGTTCGACGGCCTCTCCTACAGCGCCTACGCTTGGTTGAACGAGAGATTGTGCGCAATCTCTCGTTTTTTTTCATCTGGAAGTTGTAGGGCTGATGCCGGGTAGCTTCACGGTCAGATGACGCGCCCCCCTCGTATTGCCGCTGTAGTAGACCATGGAGTGTCTTATGCGAACCTGCATCCCTTTTATGTTGTTGGCGTTGACGCCTTACGTGGGGGCCGAACCTCTTCCGCGTTACCTCAACAGCAACGAAACCTTGCAAACCCTGCCCACGCCCAACTTGCCGGTCGATGCCTATCGCCCGCGAGCGCCTGAGCTTGAGTTGCCCAAACCCAAAGCCGCTCAGCCTGCACCGTTGACGATGAGCACACGGTTAACTATCCGCAAATTGCAAATTGAAGGCGGTACGGTGTACCCCCTCAAGGCGTTGGGTGCTGCCTATCAACCGTTGCTCAATCATGAAATCACCCTGGAGCAATTGATCCAGGCCACGCGCACCATCACCCAGCGTTATCAGGCCGACGGCTACCTGCTGTCCTATGCCTTTTTGCCACCCCAGGACTTTGACCAAGGGTTGGTGCGTGTGGTGTTGGTCGAGGGGTACATCAGCAACTATCGCATTGAAGGCGATGTGGGGCGGGTCAGGGGCATGATTGATGACTTGGCGGACAAGCTAAAGGCTGAGCGCCCGTTGACCCGTAAAACCTTTGATCGCTATGCCACCTTGATGGGCCGGCTGCCGGGCGTGACATTGCAGGCGCAAGTGCCACCACCCACGACCACCGATGGTGCGTCGACGATGCAGATTACTGCCAGTCGAAAGCCCTTCACCACCAGCATGAGCCTGACCGAAGGCAGCCGTAACAGCACTCAGGCGTTGCTTGCCGCGAGCAGCAATTCACAGACGGGCATGGCCGAGCAGTTGACCCTGAGCGGCTTGTTTCCGCCGGGCCACGACAAAGAGCATTACTACCGTGTTGATTACAGCCAATACCTCAATGCCGAAGGCACGCAACTGAGTCTGTACGGTTCGCACTATCGCAGTGACCCGGCTTCCAGTATCGCCACCAGTGACGGCTTTGAGCTTAAGCCCCATCGCAAGAACGACCGGTTTTCGGTGGGCGTGAGTCATCCGCTGATTGCGGCCCCCGATCAATGGCTGAGCGTCGGCACCCGGCTGTACGGCGTCAACGACAACACCGACTACGA
The DNA here is from genome assembly GCF_045062345.1 of Pseudomonas sp. 2024-210. NCBI lineage: Bacteria > Pseudomonadati > Pseudomonadota > Gammaproteobacteria > Pseudomonadales > Pseudomonadaceae > Pseudomonas > Pseudomonas sp. 2024-210. The sequence continues at coordinate 53,824 of NZ_JBJGEJ010000017.1, forward strand.
AATCGTCGGGTATGACCCGACCATCAGCGAACGCACCAATGTTCGAGCGCTGGCGGTAGAAGGGGATTGGCGCAAGTCCGATGCCAAACAGTTGCGCATCGTCAGTGCCGGCGTGTACCAGGGCATTAATGGGTTGGGTGCCAAAACCGAGACAAACTTGACCGGCAGCCGGTATGACCTGGATTTCTTCCGTTTGCGCCTGTCGGGTGTTCAGAGTGATGGCTTCTTCGACAACTGGCAGGGGGTGATGTCAGGCGCTCTGTACTGGAGCAACGACAGTTTGCCGGACAGTGAAAGGGCAGTGTTTGGCGGGCAAAACTTTGGTCGTGGCTACCCGGATGACCAAGCCTCGGGTGACAAGGGCTGGGGTGTGGCCTATGAGATTAACTACAGTTTTAACCGTGATGGCGAGTGGGTGAAGTTGTTGCAACCTTATGTGGTGCTGGACAAGGCCAAGACCTGGTTCAACGAGCTTCCGTTCAAAGGTTCGGACATGTCTTCGGCGGCGGCAGGGCTGCGCTTTGGCGACAAGCGTTATTACAACTTTGCTTTGGAGGTGGCCAAGCCGATGTCTGACATGGCACTGGACAGCTTCAATCGTAAGCCGCGTTATACCTTGAGTTTTAGTTATCAGCTGTAAAACCCTCACCCTAGCCCTCTCCCAGAGGGAGAGGGGACTGGACTGGGGAAAGTTGAAGCACTCAGGCGGTCTGGCGTTAGTGTGTTGCATCTGAACCCTCACCCTAGCCCTCTCCCAGAGGGAGAGGGGACTGGACGGGGGAAAGTTGGAGCACTCAGGCGGTCTGGCGTTAGTGTGTTGCATCTGAACTCTCACCCTAGCCCTCTCCCAGAGGGAGAGGGGACTGGACTGGGGAAAGTTGGAGCACTCAGGCGGCTTGGCATGAGTGCGTTGCATCTGAACCCGACCGGGGGATGTTGGAATACTCGGCGGTCTGGCGTTAATGCGTTGCACCTGAATCCGGCTCGGTCAGTCCCCTCTCCCTCTGGGAGAGGGTTAGGGTGAGGGGCTTCTAAGGCGCCAGTTTTTGCCAGACAGACTTGGGAAAGAGATGATCCAGCGTACTGAGCAAGCGCACGTGGTAGATGGGTTTGCGAAACAGATCCAGCACCTGCAAGCGCAGCAGATCACTGACATCGTCCATATCGGCATGACCCGAAATGACGATCACCGGCAAATGCTGACGCTGCGTGTGCTCGCGCAAACGCTGTATCAGAGCAATACCGCTTTCCTCCGGCATGCGCAGGTCAGTGATGACCAGCGCAATGTCAGGATGCAGGGTCAGCAGTTGAAGGGCGCTAATGACAGACGTTGCCGTATGGCAACAAAAACCTTCGCCCTCCAACAGCTCGGCCAACTCCAGCACGGCCTCTTCTTCGTCATCCACCAGAAGAAGCGGTGGCCGTGTAGAGGTTAGATACATGCTGGTTACCGAATTAAGTGGGTTTGGCGTCCAGGCCAGCTTTGATGGAGTCAAACATGCCTTTTACGGACGTTTGAATGCCCGGCGATACCGCAATGATAACAATCGCAACCATTGCAACAATCAGCGCGTACTCAATAGCCGAGGCACCTTCAGTCCGTTTTGCAAACTGTTTAACCTGATGCGCGACAAACGTTCGGGTCGGAACATACACGCTAAGAACAGTATTTAAAAACATCTGACTTCTCCTTGGTGCGCCGATCGGAGCACTCTGCACATAAGGTGTCGCTAAGTTGAATCTGCACCCACAGCATTGGCAATAAACCCCTCTGCTACAACTGTAAATAGGAGCTAATGCCAAAGTATTAATACTAAGGTTTTTTGATAAAACGCGTGTTAAATCAAACTTCCAGCAATTTTTTTAAGCTTTTCAATGTCGCTAATGGCATTTTGAAATACCTGCGCTACTTTCAAATAGCGAAATGGTTGCAACCGCTTCCGATGTATTCATCGCTACCTGATCACGAATGTTTTATGGACTGCCGTTTGCAGTGAAAAAGGGAGTTTTCGCATGAATAATCGTCGCAGTTTGATGTTGGCCGCCGTGTTGTTCGTGGGCGCCATTGCTGCCGGTTATTGGGGGTTGGTGATTACCCGGCAACAACCTGTTGAGCAGGTTCCGGTGACTCAAGTCGTCGAGCAGGGTGTGGCGACCGTTGAAGACCAGACCCGTCATCCCGTGGTGGTGCTGGTGCGTGATGTGCCTCCCCATGTCGCCCTGACAGCGGATGATGTGACCCTTGAAAAATTACGCACTGTCCCCGCCGGCAGCCTGACCGCCATTGATCAGGCCGTGGGGCGTACGCCGTGGCGAGCACTCAATGCGGGTACATGGGTGAATGAGCAGAGCTTCGAAATTGGCGGGCCGTTGTCGCGCATGATTCGCCCGGATGAGCGTGCGCTGGCCGTGGCCATCGATGAAGTCAGCGGGGCGGCGGGGCAACTCACGCCCGGCGATTATGTCGACATCCTGCTGTTCCTGCGTCAAGACCCGGCCAATCCCCAGCAGTCTGCGCAAGTGGTATTGCCGGCCGTGCGGGTATTGAGTGTGGGCGAGGAATTGGGCCTGACCAGCGACGGTCAATTGGCCCGTCAACCGGTGACCGCCGAAGAAGCCCTTAAACAAGCCCAGAGCCGTGCAGCAGCGCGCACCGCCGTACTGGCGGTGCCAGAGCCGTTACTTAACCAACTGATGCTCGCGACCCAGGCGGGCACGCTGCGCTTGGCTGTGCGCAGCGCTGAGGAGCAACGCCTGAGCAAATACTGGGCCGGAGAAAAAGACGCTTCCGCCAACCTGGAGACGGCCAAGCGCAGCCTTTATCAGTTCAACCAGTTAGCCATGACCAGCCCGCCCAAAGCACCGGCGGTCAGCACGGCCAATGGTGTGACGCGTGAGCGGGGTATCGAAATCATTCGCGGCAATCAAGCGGCTCAGCAGCCCGCCCAATAAAAATTTGAACTGCAAGGAAGCCCAGCATGAGTCATCGTTTTTCGGTGTTGTACAAACGAGCTGTCTGGACTCTGATTTTAAGCAGCGCGCCATTTGAAATGGCCTTGGCTGTTCCAAGCAATTGCGCAGCCCTCGGCCAATTGCCGTCAGTACTGGAAGTTGCGCAAGGCACCCAACAGGCGATGGATTCCCCGGTCGCGATTTCGCGCATTGCGGTCGGTGACCCGGCCATTGCCGATGTGCACGCCAACGGCAACAATGCGTTCTTGCTCACCGGCGTTGCGCCCGGCACCACCAGTCTGATGATCTGGACCGCGTGTTCCAAATCACCCCGCCAGAGCATGGTGTTCGTCAAGGGTAAAGCCACTGTCGGCTATACCAGCGCTACCGTATCCCCTTCAGAAGACCCGACGCTGCCTGTGCAGGTGCAAACCGACATTCGTTTTGTCGAGGTCAATCGCACCAAGCTTCAAGAAGCCAGTACCTCCATTTTCGGCATGGGCAGCAATTTCCTGTTCGGTTCACCGGGCTCATTTCTCAGCACGGCCGAAGGCATTATCACCGGTGGGCCGGTGGCTGATGGCAGGTACTTCAACATCGGCTTTGGCGGTGGCCGGGTCCGGGCCATGATCAATGCACTGGAAGGCAGCGGCTTTGCTTACACCCTGGCGCGACCGAGTCTGGTGGCCATGAGCGGGCAGAGCGCGACCTTTCTGGCCGGGGGCGAGGTGCCCATTCCGGTGCCCAGTAGCGGCAGCGACAACGTGTCGATTGAGTACAAAGAGTTCGGTATTCGCCTGACGCTGACGCCGACGGTGGTCGGTCGTGACCGTGTCATGCTCAAAGTGGCGCCCGAGGTCAGCGAACTGGATTACACCAATGCTGTGAATATCGCCGGTACTTTGGTGCCGGGACTCAATGTTCGTCGCACTGACACCAGCATTTCCCTGGCCGATGGCGAAAGTTTCGTGATCAGCGGCCTGATCAGCACCCGTAACAGTTCGCAGGTCAATAAATTCCCGGGCCTTGGGGATATTCCGGTGTTAGGTGCCTTTTTTCGCGACTCCAATATCAGCCGAGAAGAGAAAGAATTGCTGATGGTTGTGACCCCGCATTTGGTCCAGCCCCTGGCGGCCAATGCCCAGTTGCCGTCATTGCCCGGCGAAAAGCTGCGTAATTACGACCCCAACTGGTACCGCCTGTATTTTCTTGAAAACGGTAAGTTCAATAACCGTAGCGGGCTATCCCAATGAGCCAAAGCCTGAGCCAGACGTTTCTCGCGCTTACGCGCAACAACACCGATCTTGAATGGCTGCAAGGTGCTCTGGCGCCGCTGGGCCAAGTCGTGGGTGCAGGCACTACCAGCCTGGATGAGTTGCTGGCCTTGGTCGATGTGACCTTTGCCGGGCTGATTTTTGTGGGTCTGGATCGGGAAAAAGTCGTCGCGCAATGTGCGTTGATCGAGGGCGCGCTGGAAGCCAAACCGATGTTGGCCATTGTGGCCCTGGGCGACGGCATGGATAACCAGCTGGTGCTCAATGCCATGCGTGCCGGTGCACGGGATTTTGTCGCCTATGGCTCACGCTCCAGCGAAGTGGCAGGTTTGGTGCGCCGCTTGAGCAAGCGCTTGCCGGCGGTTACGCCGAGCACCACGCTGGGCGGTATGACCGTGCTGTTCAGTACTCAGTGCAATGCCGATGGCGCCTTGCTCGCCAGCCACTTGGGTCTGGTGGTGCATAAACAGAATCACAAAACCCTCTACCTGGACTTGGGTTTACCTCGCGGCGATGGGCTGGCGTTACTGGGCCTTGAAAGCACCTTCTTTTTTGGCGACGCCATGCGTCATTTACGGCGTCTGGACAGCACCTTGATTGACAGCGCATTCGCCAAGACCCCGAGCGGCATGTGCGTGCTGGCCCATGGCTACAACGATGAGCCGCTGTCGCAAACCAGTGCGGCCGAGCTGTATATGCTGCTCAGTGCCCTGCGTAATCATTTCCAGCACATCGTGGTCAACTTGACCGGCCAGCCCGATGGCGAAGCCATACGCACCTTCGTGACCCATTGCGACAAGCTGCTGTGGTACACCGATCAAAGCGTGCTCGATTGTCGACGCAATCTGGACGTGCTGAGCCTGTGGCGCGCCAAGGGCATGAAGCTTGAGCACGCCGCCTTGCTGGTGGACCGTTATCTGCGCGGCGTGGCGCCGGATGCCGATGCACTGGTCAAAACCTTTGGTATACCGCTGTCAGTGACGTTACCGCTGAGCGCCGAGTTGCGCCTTAATGCCAAAAATCAGGCCACCACCCTCTATGACCTGGCCTCGCGGGATGGCTTGAGCCTGGGCCTGAAAAAAGTCGGCGAACAACTGGCCCGGCATGCGCCCGCCACTCAAGCGTCCTCGGCCAACCCTGGCAAGTGGTTTAACCGTCTGTTGGGGGCTAAATGAAAGGGGAGAACCTGTTCGGCTCGGGCCTCTATAAAGATGGGCGTGCTGACCACGACGGCCTGAAGTTGGTGCTGCACCGGTACATCATTGATGCCATCGAGGAGAGCGGCAAAAACCTGCTCGAAGATTCGCGTCAGGCGCTGTCGCAATTTGTCACTGACCGCGTGGCTGAATACGTATCGCGCCTGCATCTGGCCATTTCGCGGTATGAGATGGAGCGGCTGGCCGAAGAGATTGTTGACGAGTTAACCGGTTTTGGCCCCCTTGAAGTCTTGCTGCGCGACCCCGCCGTGACCGAGATTCTGGTCAACGGCCCGTACCGGGTGTTTGTGGAGCGCGAGGGTGTGCTCAGCCAGACCGACCTGCGCTTTATTGACGATCACCATGTCGAGCGGGTGATGCAGCGCATTCTGGCGCCCTTGGGGCGACGTCTGGATGAGTCCTCGCCGATGGTCGATGCGCGCATGCCGGACGGCAGCCGGGTCAACGCGATCATTCCGCCGATTGCTCTGGACGGCCCGTGCCTGTCCATCCGCAAATTTCGCAAGGACATGCTCAACAGCACTGATCTGGTGGCCATGCACACCATTGATCAGGACATCCTGGAGTTCTTTCAAGAGGCGGTCGGCAAGCGCTGCAACATCCTGATCAGTGGCGGTACGGGCACGGGTAAAACCACACTGCTGAATATTCTCAGCCAACTGATCAACCCCCATGAACGTCTGGTCACCATCGAGGACGTGGCCGAATTGCAGCTCGGCCATCCCCACGTGGTGCGCCTTGAAACCCGCCCGCCCAATGCTGAGGGGCATGGCGAAGTGAAATCCAGTGACCTGATTCGCAACGCGCTGCGGATGCGCCCTGATCGCATCATTCTGGGTGAGATCCGGGGTGTGGAGGTGCTCGACGTGCTGACTGCGATGAACACCGGTCACGATGGTTCGATGAGTACCGTGCACGCCAACACGGCCCAAGACGCCTTGTTGCGTCTGGAAACGCTGGTGGGCCTGACTGGCCGCACGGTGGCTGAAAAAACGTTGCGACAAATGATCTGTGCCGCGCTGGACGTGATTATTCAACTGACGCGCATGCCCGATGGCCGCCGCTGTGTCAGCGAGGTGCTGGAAGTCGTTGGCGTGCGCGACGATGTGTATGTGACCAACACCCTCTTCCGGTTGGACAGGCGCACCGGCTTTGGGTTTATGCGCGAAGCGTTAAACCCTGCAAGCGACAAGTTGCGTCGTGATCCGATTTTGAATCCGAACGGCTGAGGGGGCTGCTGATGATCCCGGCATTGGTGCTTTTTGCGTGCAGCCTGATGATGTTCATGTTGTCGCTGCATCTGGTGTATCGCACGTTACGTGATCCGACGACCAGTAAGGTGCTGGAACGGCTGGGTGAAGGCCGGGTCGTGGTGGTCGATCAGGCCTTCACTGTCGCGTGGCTGGATCGGGCTTTTTTGCAGGCGGGTCTGGGACGACCTTCCGAACGGCTGGGGCTTTGGCTGTCATTGTGGGGCGTTGCTGTCGTTCTGGGCGCGGTGCTGGGCGGCCCCATGGTTGCCCTCGCGTGTGTGTTGCTGCCGCCCTTGTGCGTGTGGCTGTTTGTCAGCTGGCGCTACCACCGCCGGGTGCGCCGTATGGTTGAGCAACTTCCGGGGCTGCTCGACTCCAGTGTGCGCAGCCTCAAGGCCGGTCGCACCTTGGCTGACGCCGTGTTGCTGGCGATTGAGACGTCCACAGATCCCCTCAAGACCAGTATCAGCCGGGTGAGCCGAAACGTGCAGATGGGCGTGAGTTTGCCCGAGGCCGTGCAGGACTTTGCCGAGCTGTATGACCGTGAAGAATTTCGCATGTTCGCCCTCGGCTTGAAGGTTAATCATCGTTACGGGGGCAATGCCAGTGAGCTGCTGGATAACTTGATCGTACTGATTCGCGAACGGGAGCAAGGCGCCCGAAAGTTGAAAGCCATGACCGGTGAAACCCGCATGACGGCCATTGTGCTGGGGTTGTTGCCGATACTGGTGTGCTCCTTTTTTATGATCAGCAACCCCAATTACCTGATCAACATGTGGCATGACCCTAAAGGTCAGAACCTGATGCTCACCGCCCTTGCCATGCAGGTGTTCGGCAGCGTGGCGCTGTGGCGCATGGTGCGGAGCGTATGACATGGCCTTTGTAATTTGCATACTGCTAGTGGTGGCTGCGGTGGCGTTGCTGATCAATATTGCAGTGCGCGACCGCCTGCGCCAGCAGCGTGTGATGCAGCGTCTGGAAGGGGAAAAGACCGGCCCTGGCAAGTTTGATACGTGGATGCGGGCGGTGGGTAACACCAAATTTGGCCAGCGTTCAGTCTCGATGGACAGCGAGACCGAAGTGCTGCTTAACCGGGTAGGTTGGCGCACCGCGAACCAGCGTGCGCTGTTTGCGGCGTTTCAGGTGGCAACCCCCGTGGCTTTGGCCGGGCTGGTGTTTCTAGGCCATGAGCTGTTCTTTCCTCGCTCCGGCAACCTGCTGGTGGTGCTGCTCTGTGCCTTGGTCTTGGGCTATCTGATCCCCAAACGAATGCTGGCCTATGTCGCCAAAAAACGTCAGCAAGAAATCGCGGTGGAGATCTCAACGTTTATTCCGCTGCTGCGCATACTTTTTGAGTCAGGCATGGCGGTGGAGCAAGCCCTGCGGGTACTGAGCCTTGAGGCACGGCAGTTGTTGCCGGTGCTCACCGGCGAACTGCGCGTGGTGCTGGCGCGGGTGGACTCCGGCCTGGAGTTGGGTCAGGAGCTGAGTAAAACCGCGAGCTTGCTGGACGTGGATGAGTTCAATGACACCTGCGTGATTTTGCTGCAATTGATTCAACAGGGCGGCGGTGCCATGAAGTCGTTGCAAGCGCTTAAACAGATGCTCGATGACCGTCGTGCGTCGCGACTTGAAGAATACATCTCCAAAATGTCCGCGAAGATGTCAGTGGTGATGATGGTCTTTCTGTTTCCGGCGTTGATGCTGGTGCTGGCCGGGCCAAGTTTTATTGCGATTTCTCGGGCCTTTGGCTCTTGATCAGGAGTAGGCATATGAAAGCAATCCTTGGCGTGTGTGCACTGCTGATGGTGGGAGGCTGTGCGACGGAAGGTCAGAGCAACCCGCCGTGGCTGGCCTTGACCGACAGCAGTTGCGCCAAGTTGAGCGGCGACCAGGAGTTGTCGATGAACCTGGCGGACGACATGGCCAAGGAGGGCAAGCTGCACGCCAGCCTGGCCAACTTGCAGAGTCTGCCGGAGCGTTATGCTCAAGTGCAGCTGCGCAAAGCGCGGATCTACCGCCAGTTGGGCCGCCCTGAAGCCGGGCCTTTATACCGTGGGCTGTTAGGCACCTGCCTGAGCGCTGAAGGCAACCACGGCCTCGGCCAACTGGCCGCAGGCTATGGCGATAACGCACTGGCGGTCAGCTACCTTGAACGTGCAGCCAAAATGGCGCCGACCGATGACAAGATCAGAAACGACCTCGGCGTGGTTTACCTCAATCAACTGCAGATGGACAAAGCCCGTTTCGAGTTTTTGACCGCATTGGAACTCAAGCAATCGGACTCGCTGGCGGCCTTGAATCTGGTGACCTTGCTGATTTATCAGGACCAATGGAGTCAGGCTGCCGAGCTGGTCACGCGTGCCCAATTGTCGCCAGAGCAAGTGAGTGATGCTCAGGCCAGGGCGCAGGCCTTGAAAGGCAACGCGCGGCCAGCCAGCGACCAAGTGGCTGCGATCAAATAATGCTCAGGAGTAGTGCCATGAGAGAGTCTATTCGCGTGGGTGTACTGTTGGCGGTGCTGCCTTTGAGTGCGCTTGCCATTGAGCCGGGCCCGGCGTCCCAGTATCAGCAGGAAACGGAAAATTGGCTGCAACTGCAAGTGAGCGGCAAGGTGAAATCGCCGGTGCCTCAGACGGCCACAGCGGCTGAGAGAGAACGTAGCCTGCAACGCTGGCTGGACAGTTACACCCATCCAATCCCTGAGTACTACAAGCAAAAGGAAGGCGGGAGTGCCAAGCAGGAGTGAAGCGAGGAGGGCTTGTCGTCGCTAACGAGGAACGATGGCGGCTTCGCCGCCGATCGCTGCCTGTGTTCCTTGTCAGCGACTACGGCATTTTCATGCGCTCATGGGTTAATGCGTAGTCTGGCGCTGCTGTTGAACGGATGCATTAGGCGACAAGGCCAGCGCCAATTGAGTGCGGTTGTTCATGTGGGTCAAACGCAATACCTGTGAGACATAGAGTTTCACCGTGTTTTCGGTGATGCCCAGATCGCAGGCAATTTGATAGTTGGTTTGACCTTTGCTCACCAGTTTTGCGACGTCCAGTTGGCGTGGGGACAGTTGTTTGAAAATAGTAGGAATTTGAGGAGTGGGCGATGCGTCCTGATCCAACCCCTGAGTGGCCTGTGCCAAAGGGTGTGGCGGGCGACGAACCGATTCCATATCTTGATAAAGATCGTCGATGGATTCAGCCAGGTACTGCAATTTCTGGTTCAGATGCCCGAGCCGTTCTGTTTTTTGCCGCTCCTGCAGTACCGTGATCTGGCGCTGGATACCTTCCAGCAACTCGTTCAAATCGACCGGTTTTTGATAGTAGTCAGCAATGCCTACACGTAACGCTTTGATCACATCCTGTTTGTCGGCGCGGCCGGTCAGCAAAATGCTTTCAAAGATCCGTTGTTTGCCAGCGATGGCTTGCAACTGTTGGGTCAGCTCGATGCCGTTCATCTCCGGCATGTGGAGGTCGCACAGCACAAGGCTGATGTCCGTGTCAGCCTCAAAGGCTTTAATGGCTGCATGACTGGAATCGCACGGCACGCAACGGTAGCCGCTGCTTTCCAGAAACTCGCACAATTCCTCGACGATTAACGCTTGATCGTCGACAACCAATATTTTTATTTGGGGTAAGTTTTTCACACGGTTCTCCATCCTGGTAAACCAATCCGGGACATCTCGGTAGTATCAGTTAAGGGGGCTTAATTTAACTTAGACTAACTTTAGTACTAGGCACAAGGTATTAAACCCTTCATTGACTTAAATATAGAACATGAGCGTTAGTATAAAACCACCCAGCAGGAAGGGAGCAAAAGGCAATTTTTTTGACGTTGCACTTTTCAATGACGTATCAGAGAGCTTAAGTGATTGATTCAAACGCGGGAGGATTTTTGACGCGACCATCCACGCGATGGCCACCCATAGCCCGGCACCTATAAGCGTTCCCAACACCATCAGACGATCGGTTGCGAGTGCGAGTGCACTTAACAGTTTGACATCACCCGCACCGAATTTATTGAGTGCGTACCCCGGCAGTGTCAGCACCATAACAATCAACAGTGCCCAGCCACCTTCAGCGGCACTGGCCCCGAGCAACGTGTGGCCGGTCCAGATTAAATAGACGAGTGCCAAACTTACGGCGCCCAATGTTAGAAGGTTGGAAATTTGACGCTGATATAAATCCTGAACGGTACAGGCCATAAACCAGATCATGATAAGAACTATATTGAACACTTAATTAACATCCTTTTTTTACGAATGATTCTATGCTCAAACCACGTTGAATTGTCAGGGTAGACGCTGTCATGAAAATAGGACTCCCCCGAAAACAGCAAGGCGCAGCGGCCATTGAGTTTGCACTTGTCTTTGTCATTTTTTTTGCAGTGTTATATGGCGTCGTGAGCTACAGCCTGCCGCTATTGTTGTTGCAGTCATTCAATAACTCCACGGCCGAAGCGGTGCGTCGCAGTGTGGCAGTGGACCCGACGTTGGCAGCCGGGGCTTACAAGACGACCGTTGAGAACACGGCCAAAGCGGTGCTCAAAGATAAATTGTCGTGGGTGCCTGGTGGGCTAACAGTCACTCAGACAGCCATTTATGACCCGACGGCGGGCGTATTGACTGTCACGGCCAGCCTGCCAGCCACTGCGTTGCGCACGATTTTGCCGGTGATCGTTTTACCGGGAAATATCAGGGTGCCCAACCTGCCCGATAAACTGGAATCAGTCTCGAGCATGAAGTTTTGACCCAGGGGCAAAGGCTGTTCGCGCGTTGGTTGAGCCGTAACGGCGAGTCTGAGCCTTCAACGGTTAGTGATCAGTGCCATAGCGATACGGCCCTGCAACTGCTGCTCGATGATCGGGGGCGGGTGGTTGAAATCCACGGCGCACTGAATCATGGCCTGACGCCGGTGAAAGAGGGCGCCGAGCTAAAGCGGCTGCTGGATTATGTGATGCCGGGCAGCACGCAAGCGCTCGAAGGCACTCCGGCGCAGTGGGCCGGGCAGACGATTGATCTCGACTTTCGGGGTGTTGGCCAGCAGGTGTTGCATACCCGAGGTTGGGTACAACCCCGGGCCGAGGGTTGGTTATTGCAGCTGATAGACATCAGCGATTTACAACGTGATAACCAGCAAGCGCGCGTGCACGCCTACAATAGCCAAGTCATTCACGGCATTGGCCAACAACTGCGCCAATGCGACATGGCACAACTGCCGGCGGTGATGCTTGAGGCCTTGCAGCAAGTGGCTGAGCATTGGCGTGTGCCCGGCGTGGCCCTGGCCTTGCGCGCGGACCCGCCCCTGGGGTGGCGTCTGTACAGTGCTTATCATGCTTTTGACACCCCACAGTTATGGACCTCGGGACAAACATTGGGAGCGGTACTCGATGGTTTAAACGAGCGCGGCCCGATTCATGTGAGCCCAGACAGCGAATCCGCTGAGAACCACTGGCTCGTCAGCCTGTTTGGCAATGCTGAGGGTTTACTGGTGCCTTTTCGTGACCAGAGCGGGGCGTCGGCGTGGTTGCTGCTGGGGTTTTATTCGGCATCGGCATCGGCATCGGCTGACGGCTCGGTGACGAGCGACCGTGATTGGCTGCAGGTGTGCGCGACGATTGCCGGGCCGTTGCAGGACCGGTTGCGCGCGCAACATTACGAGCAACAGCGCGACCGCATGGAAGCATTGCAAGGGCTGCTCGGTACGGGCTGGTGGGAATGGCTGCACCCGACTCGGCAAATGCAGTTGGCGCCTCAACTGAGTGCCAGTCTCTTGCCCGCACTGGAGTCGGTGTCGCTGTCACGTGAGGCATGGCTGGGGCTGTTTCATCCGGCGGATCGCGATGAAATCAGTAGCGGCTTGACCGCGCTGCTGGAGCAGGACACGCCGCTGTTACTGTGCGCCCGCGTGCATCAACCGCGCCGCACTGAAGCGGCGCAGTGGTACCGCATTCAGGGGCAGGTGCTGGGCAAGGGTGCAGGGCGGCGAATTGTCGGTTTTATGCTGGATGTCAGCGACATCAAAAACCAGCAACTGCAAGCGGCCGCTGCTCAGGCCCGTTTGGGTAACGTCATCGCCCGCTCACCCGCCGTGATTTATGTACAACGGTATGTTGAAGGCGCCTTGGTGCCCGAATTCTTCAGTGAAAGCCTGCAACCCTTGCTGGGCTTGGGTCTTGAAGACTGCGCGGGGTCTGCATTGATCGAGCGTCTCCATCCCGACGACCGTGAACACTACCTGGAGCGCACTCGCCAGTTGTTGCGTGAAGGCAGCGCCCGTGGCCGTTATCGCGTGCGAGATCAGCAGGGCGATTACCACTGGTTGCTCGATGAGGCCAAATTACTGCGTGACGATCTGGGGCTGCCTGTTGAAGCGGTCGGGCTGTGGCTGGACGTTACCGAAGCGACCGAGGTGGCAGAACGAGTGCGGCACAGTGAGGAGCGTTACCGGATCCTGGTCGAAGATTCGCCCGCGATGATTTGCCGATACTTGCCGGACTTGACCCTGACGTTTGGCAATCGGCCGTTGGCCAACTACCTGGAGTGCGCGCCCGAACAACTGCCGGGGATCAACTTGGCTAGCTGGCTGTCGCAGGAACAGCATGAGGCGTTCTTGCAGCGCATGAACAGTTTGACCCCCGAATTCCCAGTCAGTACAGCTGAAATCAGCCTGCAATTGCCGGGGCGGGAACATGCGTGGTGGGTGTGGTCTGACCGAGGCGTTTTTGATGCGCAGGGCCAGTTGTTAGAGGTTCAGGCGGTCGCGCGCGACAACACTGAAGTCAGACGCTCGCAACAACAACTGACCCATGGCGCAAAAATGGCCACCCTTGGCGAAATGGCCACGGGGTTGGCCCACGAAATCAACCAGCCTTTGAATGTGATGCGCATGGCGATCGTTAACGTGCTCAAACGGCTGAGCAATGGCGATGTGCAAATTGACTACCTGCAAGAGAAGCTCACCCGAATTGATGCGCAAATCCAGCGGGCGGCAAGGGTTGTTGATCACATGCGGGTATTTGGGCGTCGCTCCGAGATAGAACAGCAGTTGTTCAACCCTGCACAGTCGCTGGAAGGCACGTTGGCCCTGTTGGGTGAAGGGTTGCGCGGTAAAGGGGTAGAAATCCGCAGTGATGGTCTGAACTGTAGCGTTCATGTGCGCGGTCATACCGATCAGTTGGAGCAAGTGCTGATCAACCTGCTGGTCAACGCCCGCGATGCCTTGTTAAGCAAGTGTGAGACCGACCGCGAGTTCAAGCCCTGGATTGCCTTGAGCTCGGAGCGGGCAGGCAACTGTGTGCGTCTTTGGGTGCAAGACAATGGCGGCGGGATTGACCCGCGTTTACTGGAGCGCATCTTCGAACCGTTCTTCACCACCAAGCCTGTGGGTGTGGGCACAGGCCTGGGCTTGTCGGTGAGCTACGGCATCATCGACAACATGGGTGGGCGCTTGAGCGTCAGCAACACCGAGCATGGCGCTCGGTTCTGCGTGGAATTACCGGTGGTGGATGAGGGATAGAGGCACAGATAAAGACGCGTAAAAATACCGTAGCAGCTGCCGAAGGCGGCGTTCGGCGGCAAAGCCGTCGTAAATTCAGAGATCGCGGTGCATTTGTTAGACCGCGCGCTCAGGTTTTACGATCGCTTCGCAATCGGACGCAGCCTTCGGCAGCTGCTACGCGAGTGGTGGTGCGGGTCAAAGCACCAGTTGGGCGCGGCCTCCGGCATTGCAGGAGAGATTGGCGCCGATTTCGGCGTTGCCCAGACTGATGCCGAGGGCTTTTAACAAAGTATTGACGAGCGGTTCGAGCAACGGGGAAAGCACACTGCTCAATGCCGTTGTTAATGCTCCGGTGAGTTGATTGACCAGATTCGAGACGGAATTGAGAAGATCGCCCGTGACAGTTTTGCCTGCGGGTGGTGTATACGAGGTTTCGATGTTCCCGGTGACGCCGCTCAAACTTTTGATAATGTCCACGTTGTTAAGTTTTTGCGGGTAGGGTGGCAAGTTTAGGTTGGGCAGCGTAGAGGGGTTAGCGGCGGTTGCTGAGTAATAAATATTCCCGGGTGGGTTGCTCACGCTAGACCGCACGCGAACGTTGAAACTGCCCGCTTTACCTTCTTCTGTTTTGCACGCAATCCCCAGGATGTAACAAGTTTTGACGTTCATATTGATCAGTTTTACAGGCGTAACGATAAATTTTTTGTCGGCATCCAGTTCAGGAAAAACGTCTTTAACGGGGGCGCTGCCAATGGTCAAGGTTGCCAAGGATGACGTCGCGCTGGCGGTGAGTTTTTTCGAGCCGTCAGAGGCGCAGCTATAGTCGGTTACGTAGGCGCTCGCACTGCCAGCCTCAACATAAATATCCAATGCCGAGGCAATGCTCAGTGTGGCGGTCTCGCAGGAAAGGACGCATTTAACGACCTCGATCAAGTTAAGCCCCAGCAGTTTTTTTACCACTTCAAGAACGGTGGATAACACGCTGGTCAAGGCATCTGTCAGCGGCTGCAAGGCTTTGACGACGGCTAGCTCAAGATGAATTCGGGCCTGGACCTGAGCTGTTTTTACAAAAATCTGATTGGCCCCGGTGGGGTTGGCTTTAGCCAGTGCCGGATTGCCCGTAGTCGACACTTGGGGCGGATCGATAATTTTCAGATAAATAGTCGCCGCACCAATCAAAGGAATCGTGGTGTTGATGGTCGCCGTGGCGGCACTTTTGCCGCCGGCTACTTGAACGATGCCATCCAGAAGATTGAACGCCTTGATATCGGTATTCAACCCGGCACTGGGCGTCCCGTTTTTAATATTAAGTACATCCCCCAGCTTGATGACTTGAGTATTGGAGGTAATCAGTTTTATATCGGTCAGTGCTTTTGACGCAACGGTGACACCGCCGCCATTCTTTTCAAGTACTTTGATCGCCGCATCCAAAAGTTGAGTGACTTGAATATTGCTGTTTAAAAGTTGATTGTAATCCCCTGCCGTTGCACCGACGTTAATGGCCAGTTGATCAAGATAACTGAGCAGGTTGATATTGGCCGCTGCCAAGCCTTGCCAGGAAACTGCGCTCAACGACACGTTACCGCCCAATAACCCGCCCATCAGACTATTAAGCAGCGGTGAATTGGCCGTATTGATGTCCACCAATGAACTGTTGATTGTCAGCCTGGCTAAGGGCGCTCCGCCAATCGCCCCCACCGCACTCGCCGTCAGCGGGGTATTGATCAAGAACTTGCCATTTGAATAAAACGACCATAACCCGCCGGCCACGCTGGTGGGCACGGTGGTGGTGGCGATCACGCGTATGGCGTCGGATTTGGTGCTGTCCAGTTTAAAGGCGCGCAAGTTGTCGCTGCCCGTCACCAGTGTGCCGCACGTGGTGTTGATTTTCTGCGTGGTGCCCGGGGTGAAGCCATTGCGGGTGGCGCTTTGGTTGGCATAGGTGGGGGCCGTGCCCGCCGTGCAACTGCCGCCACGGCTCACGGCTTCAAGCACCGCCAAATCCGCGACCCGCTGCAATTTGCGCTGCTCCAGATACAACCGTCCGCTGTCGACCACCAACAGCATGAATAAAAGAACCAGACCCAGCGTGATGGCGGCCATTAAGCCAATGGCCCCGCGCTGTTGTTCTGGACCTTTGAATTGAATAGGACGAAAAGGGGGAGACATCGAGCACTCCTGTTGCTGGCACACACCCAGCGCTAACGCTCCAAAGTTTCAGCGAGTGTAGCCAAGAAGTGTGTGCTGCGCTGGCAAGTTGCCAGTTTTAGAGGCGTGTTGTGCGGGGGTTAGCAAAACAATTCGTTATAGGAAGCTGAACAACTAACGTACTCGCGAAAGTATTAATACATTGGTAGATCTTAGTTTCGCGAGTACGTTAACAAACTACTTAGCGTGAACCTGGTTTTGGTGGGTAGTCGCTGAAGATTTTAGCCACGGCGTTATGAATAGCTGCGCTGCGTTCCTCAGGCGTCGGGGTATCGTCGACGACTTTTTCTGCACTGCCACGCCACACCAGTTGACCGGTTTTGGCATCCATCAGGTCAATTTGAAGCGTGCCCACCTGATAGACGACATTGCGGGTTTCGTTATACATCGGTGGGCCCCAGTAACCTTCCCACGGGCCGCCCCAATAACCTCCCCAAGGACCGCCCCACGGGCCACCGTAACCATAGTTGGTGACGATCTGTTCCTGACGGTTGGCGACGATCAGCCAGGTGTGCACCAGCAGGTCCGGCTTGGCGCCGGGCGCCACGGGGCGCAAACCCTTTTGATCCATTTGGGTGGTCACCGCCTGCATGATCCGCTGCTCGGTCAACTCGCTTCTGAGCATCGGGTTATTGGGCTGGTACTGAACAGGAGGATCTTGCCAGGCCCACGTGTGAAAGGCGGCGAAATCCGTAGCGGGGTTGTAATCGTAATTAACCTGCATGGATTCGCAGGCACTGAGCAGCAGGGCCATGCCCAATAATGCAATGCGACGAAGCATAATAGTTCTCCGCTAAAACAATCAGTCTTAATGAGGAGGGTAAGCCTGCACTGCCTTGTTCAGTGATTCGCGCAGGGCGTCACCGCGTTCGCTCAGGCTGCCGGTACTGCTGGTTTCTGCACTCGAACTCCACACCGGTTGCCCGGTTTTACCGTCATACAGATTGATCCGCACCACCATGACGTCGACCTGATAAGTGCGGATCACAGGCACGGAGCCGTACATGCCGCCATAACGTCCCCAGCGGTCGCCATAGCCAGCCCCGTAACCAGCCCCATAACCATAGTCGTCCTGAACCTGACGCAAGCGTTTTTCTGTACGTAAATCTGCACTCACCAGCAGGTCGGCCGGACGATTGGGTTGCACCGGCCGTAAACCGCGCTGATCGAGGGCATTACTCACCGCCTCGGCAATTTGCGTCGAGTCCGCCCACGCACTGCCCATCGGCAAACGGCCATTGAGCCAAGCCCAGCTTTGGTAGCGGCCGTAATCCCGTGGCGGCGCGGGGTAGGCGCTCAAGTCCAGGGTGTTGGCCGCTTGCGCCGGGGCGGGCGGCATGGGCATGGCGCTGGGCGTGTACGGGTTAGGGCTTTGGCAGGCGCCCAGTGCAAGGCTCAAAACGAGTAAGGCAGCACGGCGATACATGATGTTTTCCCTCAAACGAACGGTTTAAACCGGACGACACACCCAATGCAGATAGCGCCCCAACCCCGCAAAGGCCGGGTGACGACGATGGGCCAGTTCCATTTCTATCAACGCCGCCAATTCAGCACGGGCCTGAAACTCAACGGGCATGTAGTCATGAAACACCCGCACGCCACTTTGCGTCTCTGTTTTCCACAAGCCTTGCATCGCTGTGGCCAGGTCTCGTGGATCGAGTGGTTGCTGAGGCGTCAGGCTTTGCTTCTCGCCCGCCATGTCGTTCTTGCGCATTTTGCGGAAGTGGCCTTTGAGCAGGTTGCGATAGATCAGCGCGTCGCGGTTATAAAACGCCAGCGACAACCAACCGTTCTCAGCGGTCAATTGGTGCAATACCGGCAAAATGGTGTGGGGCTCGGCCAGCCATTCCAGTACGGCGTGGCACAGCACCAGATCGTAAGGTTCGGTCAGTTGGCCCAGCAGTTCCTGCCACGGGGCCTGAATGAAGGTGGCCGTCTGGCCGGCTTCGGCAAACCGCTGGCGAGCGCCTTCGAGCATCGGTGCAGCAGGCTCGGCCAATGTCACGTCGTGGCCTTGCTGGGCCAGCCACAGCGACATATGGCCCAGCCCGGCGCCGATATCCAGCACGCGCAACGGGCGCTTGGGTAAGGACTCTTCGAGATCGGCTTGAAGCACGGCGAGACGAATGGCCCCTTTGGCGCCGCCATAGATTTTTTCGGCGAAGCGGGTCGCCAGTTGATCGAAGTGACGGTCACTCATTTGCTGAAACGCCTTTCGTTGTCGGCCAGTTTGTTGCGCACCACTTCATTCATGTCCAGCCCAAGCTCGGCGCACAGCAACACCAGGTACAACACGATATCGCCCACTTCCTGACCGGCGTGGGCCAGTTTGTCCGCGGGGAGCTGGCGTGACTGGTCTTCTGTCAGCCACTGAAAGATTTCCACCAGTTCAGCCATTTCAACACTGGCGGCCATGGCCAGGTTTTTCGGACTGTGAAATTGTTTCCAGTCGTTGTTATCGCGGATGCGGTGCATGCGCTGAGTCAGTTCGTCGAGGTTCATCGGGGTGTGCTCTCCAGAAGGCGCAAAGCTTGCGGCTCAACGAATCTTGGCGCAAGTGAAAAGCAAAACCCGGTGTAGCCGCTGCCGAAGGCTGCGTCCGGCTGCGCAGCAGTCGTCAATGCGCCACCCGCGGTATTCAGGTTGTACGAGCCTTACGCGTCCGGACGCAGCCTGCGGCAGCTGCTACGGGATTTGATCAAGCGAGCATTCGCCGATGGGGCGCCACTGCCCGATCATGTGCACCAGATCGCCGTGCCCATTGAGCTGGAAAGCGCCACTGGAACTCGCCTCACTGCTCAGCAAGATCACTTCGCCGGGTAAGCGCACCGGTTTTTTGAAATCCACGCTGATCTCCACATTGGCGGTTGGCACATGGGCGTTGAGCGCTGCCAGCGCCCGGGCTTTGAGCCAAAGACCATGCGCAATGGCGCTGGGCAGGCCAAACAATTTGGCGCTGGCTGCGCTGAGGTGGATAGGGTTGTAGTCGCCCGAGACCTTGGCGTAATGACGGCCAATGTCCGCCGGTGCGTACCAGCGCGTCAATTCGTTCAACGCCAACTGTGAAGTGACAGGGTGTTCAGGTGCTTCGCCGGGTAATTGGACGCCTTTGCACAGCAACGTACTGCGCGCTTCCCATAAGCGACCGAGTAAATCATCCACCTGAGTGATGACATCAAAGGTGGCACCTTTGGCGTGCGGTTGCAGGTTGTCCGCGTACACGCCGATGCGCAGTTGACTCACGCCGCCCATGGGCCGCATGACCCGGATCCGGTTACTCAGGTGAATCAGCCCCAGCAGCGGGAAAGGGAAGTCCTTATCGGTCAGCAACTGCATTTGCAGGCCGAACGCCAATACATGGGGATACGTGGGCGGCAACAGTGGGCTGGGCGCCAGCCCGCAGACATCGCGAAAGGCTTGCAGCGACGAGGTGTCAACCGGCACCCAACTGCGCAGGCCCTGTTCAGGCAGGGTGCTGCCGGTGATCTTGCGTTTAGCGGCCGCGTGGGCGTACGAGGCCGGTAAATGCGGTGCGCTGGCGAGGTCTGTCCACGTGATGCTCATGGTTCATGCTCCCAATACGCTTTGGCCGCACACCCGCAAGGCTTGCCCGGTCACAGCGCCCGAACCCGGCTGGCCAAGCCAGGCGACAGCTTCGGCAACGTCTTGCGGTTGTCCGCCCTGGCCTAACGAACTCATGCGCCGACCCGCTTCGCGCAGGGCGAAGGGGATATGTGCAGTCATTTGAGTTTCGATAAAACCGGGTGCAACAGCATTGATGCTGATGCCCCGTTCGCTCAACACAGGTGCCCACGCCTGTGCCAAACCGATCAGCCCGGCTTTGCTGGCGGCGTAGTTGGTCTGCCCCCGATTGCCGGCAATGCCACTGATGGACGCGAGCAGAATGACCCGGCCGTTATCACGCAGGGTCCCGCTGTCGAGCAGGGCTTTGGTCAGCACTTGAGGCGCGTTGAGGTTGACGGCAATCACCGCATCCCAAAACTCGGGGGTCATGTTGGCCAAGGTTTTGTCGCGGGTGATGCCCGCGTTGTGCACCACGATATCGACCCCTTCAGGCAACTGTTCGATCAGGTGGGCAGGGGCGTCAGGGGCGCAAATATCCAGCGCGATGCTGTTGGCGCCCAAGCGGGCGGCCAGTGCGTCAAGGTCACTTTTGGCGGCGGGGACATCCAGCAGGATGACTTCGGCACCGTCTCGCACCAGTGTTTCGGCAATGGCTGCGCCAATACCGCGAGCAGCACCGGTCACCAGCGCCTTGCGCCCGGCCAAAGGCCGTGTCCAGTCCGCGACCTGCGACTCGCAGGCACTCAAACGAATGACTTGGCCACTGATATAGGCGCTTTTAGGTGACAGGAAAAACCGCAATGCCCCTTCTAGCTGCGCTTCGGCACCTTCGTCGACATACAGTAATTGCAGGGTGGCGCCATTGCGCAGTTCCTTGGCCAGCGAACGGCTAAAGCCTTCAAGGGCTCGTTGAGCGCTGGCGGCAAAAGGATCACTCAACGTGTGCGGCGCGCGGCCCAGAATCACCACGTGCGCGCTGCTTGCAAGGCTGCGCATCAAGGGTTGGAAGAATTCGCGCAGTTGCTTGAGCTGGTCGGTATGCAGCAGTTCGCTGGCGTCAAATACCACGGCTTTGACTTTGGGCCCGGTGCCGGGAATCCAGGGCGAGGCGACCAACGGCTCAGGGCCATAACTGAATACCGTGTCGGTGAGCTTGGCGGCGAAGCGATTTACCTGCTCGGCCAAAGCGCCACCGCCAATCAGCAGAGGCCCTTCGATTGGGCGCAGGCGCCCAGCTTGCCAGCGTTCCAGTCGCACCGGTGACGGCAGCCCCAACGCGCCGACCAGTCGTTGGCCGAGGGATGAGTTGACGAAGTCAATATAACGGTCTGACATGGAACACTCTCCGACTGATGGGGTTCAAAAGGTTGACCACACACAAGCGATAGTCGTTCGTTCTTAGCGATAAGACCTACGCTTGTACCGATCAAAGTTCATAAGAGAATAGGGTGAATCGTATGAGTCTGCGTCGTGTCGCCATTATTGGCGGTAACCGAATCCCGTTTGCGCGCTCCAACGGGCCGTATGCGACCGCCAGTAATCAGGACATGCTGACGGCAGCGCTGGAGGGGTTGATTGAGCGTTACAACCTGCACGGGCAGCGTCTGGGCGAGGTGGTGGCCGGGGCGGTACTCAAGGATTCGCGTGATTTCAGCCTGACCCGCGAGTGTGTGTTGGGTTCGCGTCTGTCGCCGCAAACACCGGCTTATGACATTCAGCAAGCCTGCGGCACAGGGCTGGAGGCGGTGTTGCTGGTGGCCAATAAAATCGCCCTGGGGCAAATCGACTGTGCGGTGGCCGGAGGTGTCGACACCACCTCTGATGCGCCGATTGGCCTCAATGACGGGCTGCGCAAATGGCTGTTGCAGTTCAATCGCACTAAATCCCCTGTGGATAAATTCAAGCGTTTGCTGCAATTGCACCCCGGCTTTTTAAAGCCGGAGTTCCCGCGCAAGGGCGAGCCGCGCACCGGGCTGTCTATGGGCCAGCACTGCGAGTTGATGGCTCAAACATGGAGTATCCCCAGGCTTGAACAGGATGAACTGGCCTTGCACAGCCATCAGGCCTTGACCCGTGCCTATCACGCGGGCTGGGAAGATGATCTGCTCACGCCATTCAGGGGCCTGAGCCGCGATAACAACTTGCGTGCGGATCTGACGCTGGAGAAGTTGGCCGCGCTCAAACCCGTGTTTGAGCGCAGTGCCAAAGGTACGTTGACGGCGGGCAACTCAACGCCGCTGACGGACGGAGCTGCCGTCGTGTTATTGGGTACTGAAGAGTGGGCCAAGGAACGCGGTCTACCCATTTTGGCTTACCTGCGCGATGGCGAAACGGCGGCAGTGGATTTCGTGCATGGCGCCGAAGGTTTGCTGATGGCCCCGGTGTATGCCGTCCCACGATTGCTGGCGCGCAATGGCCTGACCTTGCAGGACTTTGACTACTACGAGATTCATGAGGCCTTTGCCGCACAAGTGCTCTGCACCTTGAAAGCCTGGGAGGACGCAGCCTACTGCAAGAGCCGTCTTGGCCTTGAGGCACCGCTGGGGTCGATTGACCGTAGCAAACTCAACGTCAAAGGCAGTTCACTGGCCGTTGGGCATCCGTTTGCGGCCACGGGCGGGCGGATCGTGACCAACTTGTCCAAGTTGCTCGCCACTGCCGGGCAAGGCCGGGGGTTGATCTCTATCTGCGCTGCGGGCGGTCAGGGCGTGACCGCCATTCTTGAACGATGATGCTTTATTGCACAGGCAGTGCGTTCAGGGCCAACAGCGCTTCTTCGCGTGTGCGACTGGCGTAGCTTTCAGCCATCACCGAACAGACGATCAGCTGCAAAGGATGGTAAATCATGATCGGCAGCAGTATCAGGCCCAGGCCGGGGTTGGCGCCGAAGATCAGCGCGGCCATCGGCGCTCCGGCGGCCAATGATTTCTTGCTGGCGCAAAACACGGCGGCAATTTCATCGGGGGTGCTGAATTTCAGCGCGCGAGCGGTGCGGGTGGTCAACCACAAGATGATCGCGAGCAGGATCGCACTGCCCCCCAGCGCGCTTAAAATCACTGAGGTGCCTTGTTGCTGCCACATGCCCGAGACCATCGAGTTGCAGAACGCGGCGTACACCAACAGCAGAATCACCAGTTTGTCGACGATGTTGGTGTAGCGCTTATGGCGGGCGAAGAAGCGACCCAACCACGGGCGCACTAATTGGCCCAGCACCAAGGGCAGCAACAGCATGGCGCACAGGTCGAGCAAAGTTGAGCCCAGATCTATCCCACCGGCACCGCTGCCCACGACGAAGCTGACCAGCAACGGGGTCAGGAATATCCCCAGTACGCTGGACAGGCTGGCGTTGAGAATGGCCGCCGGCACGTTTCCGCCTGCGCTGCCGGTGAGGGCCACCGAGGACGAAATGGTGGAAGGCAGGGCGCACAAGTAGAAGAACCCCAGCATCAGCAAGGGCGGAATATGGCTGCCCAGTAGTTTGTCGGCGACTAGCCAGATCAGCGGGAAGACAATAAACGTAAAGCCTTGCACCATCATGTGCAGGCGGATGTTCTTAAGGCCGTGGCTGATCTGCTCGCTGGACAGGTTGACCCCGTGCAGGAAAAAAACCAGAAATACCCCGATGTTGATCACCCATTCAGCGTGCATGGCGCCGCCGCTGCTGCCGAACTTTGGAAACACATACGCGAGAAAGGTCGCGAGCAGCATCCCGCACAGAAACCAGTCGGTGAACAGACGTTTGAGGTGTTTGAGCACAGGCATTGGGGGACTCGAATATTGTAAGAATTGATGACTTAGCCTAACGTCGGGCTTCACTGACGTCTTGCGACATAAGGCCAACCAATGCCGACTAACGGACAGCGTGGCGCGCCAAGGGCGATTCCACAGCTCGATGCTTTACCGCGACCGCTCTATGCCCGTTCCGAGAGTTTGGGAGCGGGGTCGTGGACGCCGCGTCATCGACATGACTGGGTGCAGTTTTCATACGCCATCAGCGGTGTATTGGGCGTCCATACCGACCAAGGCAGTTTCTTCGCGCCGCCGCAGTGGGGTATCTGGATTCCAGCCGGGCTGGAGCATGAGGTGTTGACCTCGACTCGCGCAGAAATGCGCAGCCTGTATGTGCGCCCTGAGGTTTGCCTATGGGCGCCCACCCATTGCCGGGTGCTGGAAGTTACGCCGTTGGCCCGTGAGTTAATCAAGCGCTTCTGCGCTTTACCGGTGCAATACCCCGAGGGAGGCAGCCCTGAAGAGCGGTTGGTGCAAGTGCTGCTCGACCAGTTGGCCGACTTGACCGAGGTGGGATTCTCGCTGCCATTGCCGCGTCATGCCCGGTTATTGGCCTTGTGCAATGAGCTGATCGAATGCCCGGATGCAGAAGTGAGTCTGAGCCAATGGGCGCAGCGGCTGGGTACTTCAGAAAAAACCCTGATGCGTTTATTCGACCGGGAAACCGGTTTGAGCTTTCGCAGTTGGCGTCAGCGCATGCGCTTGCTGTCGTCGCTGCGGGTGCTGGAGGAGGGTGTCAGCGTGACCGGTGCTGCGTTATCGTGCGGGTACGACTCGACCTCGGCTTTTATTGCCGCTTTTAAAAAAATGTTCGGGTTTACGCCGGGCGAATTATTCAGGCAGTGATTCGTCTATCATCCAGAACGTATGGCGCAGGATGCGAGCCTCTGGATTTTTTGGGCACAGGGAGTGTAAACAAGCGACGCATAACGCGGTCCCCCTCTCCCCGTAACGAGTGGATTGCCGTATAACGAATGACTTTCGCGTGTTTGGTAACAAAGGACCCACAATAAAAGCTGATGAAGACTCCAAAACGCTTAGAAGCCCTGATCGAAGACGGTCTGATCGACGAGGTGCTGCGCCCACTCATGAGTGGCAAAGAAGCAGCTGTGTACGTAGTCCGCTGTGGCAATGAGCTGCGGTGCGCCAAGGTTTATAAGGAGGCTAACAAACGTAGTTTCCGACAGGCCGCCGAGTATCAGGAGGGTCGCAAGGTTCGCAACAGCCGTCAGGCCCGAGCGATGGCCAAGGGCTCGAAGTTCGGCCGCAAAGAAACCGAAGACGCCTGGCAAAATGCCGAAGTGGCTGCACTGTTCCGTCTGGCGGGCGCCGGTGTTCGCGTTCCCAAGCCGTTCGACTTCCTTGAAGGCGTGCTGTTGATGGAACTGGTAGCGGATGAGTACGGCGATGCCGCACCGCGTCTGAACGACGTGGTGCTGGAACCGGATCAAGCCCGCGAGTACCACGCCTTCCTGATTCAACAGATCGTGCTGATGTTGTGCACGGGGTTGGTTCACGGCGACTTGTCCGAGTTCAATGTGCTGCTCACGCCGACCGGGCCGGTGATCATTGACTTGCCGCAAGCGGTCGATGCCGCAGGCAATAACCATGCGTTCACCATGCTGGAGCGTGACGTGGGCAACATGGCGTCCTATTTCGGACGATTTGCCCCCGAGTTGAAGACCACCAAGTACGCCAAAGAGATGTGGGCGCTTTACGAAGCGGCTACGTTGCACCCGGGCAGTGTGTTGACTGGCGAGTTTGACGAGCCGGACGAACTGGCCGATGTGGGCGGTGTGATGCGCGAGATCGAAGCAGCCCGTCTGGACGAAGCGTTTCGTCAGGCCGTGCGGGCGGCAGACGATGCCCCGCCGAGTAAAACCGAAGAGCCGCCTCCGCCCTGGATGCAGTGATTCGATGACTAAAAAATCCGGCTTCGGCCGGATTTTTTGTGCCTTTCAATTGCCTTTGCAGATACCGTCTTGACCCGCATGGCACAACCCGCCGCGATCGGGCCATCCATGGCCCAACACGGCTCTCCCGGCATCCATGCCGGTCGACCCACTACGCGAAACCTCCACTCGGCCTCCCGAAGGGGCGGCAGATCAAGATCAAAAACCAGATCACAAGCAGATCAAAAGCTCGCTTACGCTCTTGTAGCCGCTGCCGAGGCACGATGCTGCGATGGGTTGCGTAGCGACCCCAAGGCGGCGGTCCTGCGGCCCGCATCGCAGCCTCGTGCCTGGTCAGCGGCAGATGTCAAAACCGGTTAAGCGGAATCTTCAGGCTGTGCAAGCCGCTTTCATCGGCAGGCGGCAGGTTGCCAGCGCGAATGTTCACCTGAATGGCCGGGATCAGCAGCGCCGGAACACCCAAGGTCGCATCGCGGGTCGTGCGCATGTCGACAAAGCCCGCCAGATCAATGCGGTCGTTAACGTGGATATTGCTGGCGCGCTGTTCATTCACCGTGGTTTCCCACGAGGCGTCTCGCCCTGCGGGTGGATAGTCATGGCACATAAACAGTCGCGTTGAGCCGGGAAAGGCCAGTAGACGCTTGATCGAAAGGTACAACTGGCGCGCATCGCCCCCCGGGAAGTCACAGCGTGCGGTGCCCACATCGGGCATGAACAGCGTGTCACCGACGAACAGGTGGTCGCGCTCAATCTGATACGCCATGTCAGCCGGGGTGTGCCCGGGTACATGCAGCGCCCGCACGCTCAGTCGTCCAATCTGGAACTCGGCGTCTGCTTCGAACAGGCGGTCGAACTGGGAACCGTCCTGCTTGAACTCAGGTTCCAGGTTGTAAATATCGCGAAATACACCCTGAACTTGAGTGATTGCCGCGCCAATACCGATCTGACCGCCCAGGGTGCGTTTCAGGTAAGCGCTGGCAGACAAATGGTCGGCATGGGCATGGGTCTCCAATAACCACTGCACTTTCAAGCCTGTGGCCTGCACAAAGGCGGCGATCTTGTCGGCGCTGACAGTGCTGATTCGCCCGGCAGCGGCATCGTAGTCGAGCACCGGGTCGATGATCGCGCATTCCTCTTGGCCTGCGGCATAGACCACGTAGCTGACGGTCGAGGTCGCAGGGTCGAAAAATCCTTGAATGTCGGGGTGCATGAATGGCCTCGCGCAGATCAATGAATGTTCAATATATTGAAACATATATTATCGGGTCGTAGACTGTCGACTATCACGTCACGGAGCGTTCCATGTCTGCTCAACTCACCCACGAAGAAATCGGCCTGCTGCGCGATTCTGCTTCCAAAGCCTGCACCCTGCTCAAAGCCTTGGCCAATGAAGACCGGCTATTGTTGCTCTGCCAGCTCACCCAAGGTGAACGTAATGTGGGCGAGCTTGAAGCCTTGACGGGCATTCGCCAGCCCACGCTGTCGCAACAGTTGGGTGTGCTGCGCGATGAAGGCATGGTCAATACGCGACGGATGGGCAAGTACATTTTTTATTCACTCGCCAGTTTTGAAGTGGTTTCTGTGATGCAGACCTTGTCGGGGCTGTATTGCGGGCAAGCCCTGAAAAAGTGACGCGGGCGGGTTCCCTCCCGGCTTATTCCATTTATTTTGTTGTGACTGGAGCGCTCAATGGAGCAAAGCATCAAGCGAATCGACGCGTCATTTTCGGTGGCGGGGCAGATTGATCCAACCGACCTTCCCGTGTTGGCGGCACAGGGTTTTCGCACAGTGATCTGCAATCGACCTGACCACGAAGGCGGCCCAGAGCAACCCGACCATACTGCGATAGAGCAGGCGGCCCAAGCGGTGGGCCTGAGCTTCGCTTACGTGCCGGTGCTGACCACGGGCGCGACGCCTGAGCAAGCTGCGCAGTTGCGCCAGCTGCTCAACGAATTGCCCAAGCCTGCACTGGGGTACTGTCGAACCGGCAATCGCTCATCAAAGCTTTACGAAGCCGCCACGCAACCTGCGCGTGAGCTCAAGCAATACGATGTGGTCGTGGTGGGTGGAGGTTCGGCCGGGATCTCTGTCACGGCCAGCCTGCTTAAACGTAACGCCTCATTGCGCATCGCCGTAATCGAACCCAATAGCGAGCACTACTATCAGCCCGCGTGGACGCTGGTTGGCGGTGGCGCCTACGATGTCAAAGACACCGTTCGCCCTACCGCGCAGGTGATGCCCAATGCTGCGGTATGGATCAAAGCGTCACTGTCGGCCTTTGCCCCGCAACGCAAGGTCGTATTGCTGTGCGATGGCACGGAGCTGGGCTATCAGCAATTGATCGTCTGCCCTGGTTTGCAACTGGCCTGGGAGAACATCGAAGGCCTCGAAGAGACCTTGGGTAAAAACGGAGTGACGTCCAACTATCGCCACGATCTGGCCCCGTACACCTGGGAGCTGGTGCGCAACCTGCGGGGCGGCAAAGCCTTGTTCACCCAACCGGGCATGCCGATTAAATGTGCAGGCGCGCCGCAAAAAGCCATGTACCTGTCCTGCGATTATTGGCGCAAGCAAGGGGTACTGGATTCGATTGCGGTTGAATTCAATCTGGCAGGCGCGGTGTTATTCGGCGTTCCCACCTTTGTGCCGCCATTGATGAAATATGTTCAGGCCTACAACGCCCACTTGGCCTTCCAGTCCAATCTGGTCAAGGTGGATGGTCCCAACAAAAAGGCTTGGTTTGAGGTAACAGACGCTGCCGGTCAAGTGACCCGTATTGAGAAATCCTTCGACCTGCTGCATGTCGTGCCGCCTCAACAGGCGCCCGATGTCATTCGGCGCAGCGAGTTGGCCGATAAAGCGGGCTGGTTCGAGACCGATCCGGCGACGCTGCAACACCCGCGTTATCCAGAAATATTTGCTCTGGGCGATGTGTGCAACACCACCAATGCCAAAACAGCGGCAGCAGCCCGCAAGCAAGTGGTGGTGGTCGCTGACAACTTGCTGGCGTTGCGCAGCAATGCGCCGTTGCCCAAACGTTATGACGGGTATGGTTCATGCCCGCTGACAGTGGAAAAAGGCAAAGTGATTCTGGCCGAGTTTGGTTATGGCGGGAAATTGCTGCCCACCTTCCCGCTGGACCCGACCGTGGCGCGCAAGTCAGCCTGGATACTCAAAGCAACCTTGCTGCCGTGGTTCTACTGGCAGGGCATGCTCAAGGGCCGTGAGTGGTTCACTGACTGCAAACCGGACTGAGTATGTTGATTATCCTGTTGGGCGTGCTGGTGGGCTTGCTGCTCGGATTGACGGGCGCAGGCGGTGGCATATTGGCCATCCCCGCGTTGACCTTGGGGTTGGGCTGGACGTTGCTTGAAGCCACACCGGTGGCTTTGCTGGCCGTCGGCATGGCGGCAGCAGTCGGTGCGCTCGACGGGTTGCGCAAAGGGCTGGTGCGTTACAAAGCGGCCGGGTTGATGGCAGGGGCGGGCTGGCTGGCCTCACCGGTCGGGCTTTACCTGGCCAAGTTGTTGCCCGCAGCGGCACTGATGACCTTATTTGCCGTGATCATGATGTTCGTATCAAGGCGGATGTTCCGCCAGGCCGTTGATGGTTGTTCAGAAATCGACGCGGCGCACGGCAAAAACTGCCGGATTAACCCCGACACAGGCCGGTTGGTGTGGGACACCAAATGCTCCACCACGCTGGCCTGTATCGGTGCGGTATCGGGTTTGCTGACGGGCTTGCTGGGTGTGGGGGGCGGGTTTTTGATCGTGCCTGCGTTCCGCCGCTTCAGTGATGTACCGATGCACGGCATCGTTGCCACCTCGCTGATGGTGGTGGCGCTGGTGTCGTTGGGCACCTTGGCTCACTTGTTGTATCAGGGCGTGAGCCTGTCGGGTGAAGCCTCGGTGTTCATCGGCGCGACATTGGCCGGGATGATCGCGGGTCGGCTGATAGCCCCCAAAGTCTCAGGCAAACGAATGCAGCAGGGCTTTGCCGTAGTGTGTGCCATCGTCAGCGTGCTGATGTTGGTCAAGGTAGCTCTGATCTCGTAGCCGCTGCCGAAGGCTGCGATCGGCGGCGTAGCCGTCGTAAATAAGGGTTATTCGATAAACCGGTTTTACGATTGCTTCGCAACCGAACGCAGCCTGCGACAGCGGCTACAGGTTTGTTCATCAGCCTGCCGCCAGATCCTTGAGGATCGGGCAGTCAGGGCGGTGATCGCCCTGGCAGCTTTGCACCAGTTCCTCCAGGGTGTCACGCAAGCTGCTGAGTTCGGTGATTTTCTGGTTCAGCGCTTCAATGTGCTGTCGTGCCAGTGCTTTGACATCGCCACTGGCCCGTTGGCGATCCTGCCATAGCGTCAGCAGTTTGCCGACTTCCTCCAGTGAGAAGCCCAGGTCGCGCGAGCGTTTGATGAACGCCAGCGTATGCAGATCATCGCTGCTATACAGGCGGTAGCCGCTGTCGCTGCGATTCGCCGGTTTGAGCAAACCAATGGATTCGTAGTAGCGAATCATTTTGGCGCTCAAGCCGCTGTGTTTAGCGGCTTGGCCGATGTTCATGAAAGATGCCTCCTCACTCAAGGTCCTTGGGTTTCCAGAATTTCAACAGCAACGCATTGCTGACCACGCTCACACTGGAAAAGGCCATCGCTGCGCCCGCCAACACCGGGTTCAGAAAGCCGAAGGCGGCCAAGGGTATGCCTACCACGTTGTAGATAAACGCCCAGAACAGATTTTGCCGGATTTTGGCGTAGGTTTTGCGGCTGATTTCCAGTGCGGCGGGCACCAATCGTGGGTCGCCGCGCATCAGCGTGATCCCGGCGGCATGCATGGCTACGTCGGTGCCGCCACCCATCGCAATGCCAATGTCCGCCGCTGCCAGCGCGGGTGCGTCGTTGATGCCATCGCCGACCATGGCCACCACGCCGGTTTTTTTCAGCTCGCTTACAGTGGCCGCTTTATCGGCGGGCAGCACTTCGGCGTGTACATCGGTGATGCCCAGTGCTTCGGCCACCACCTTGGCGCTGCCACGGTTATCGCCGGTCAACAAGTGGCTGCTGATATGCAACGCATTGAGTTGTTGAATCGCGGACAGCGCTCCGTCCTTGAGGGTGTCGCCAAAGGCAAACAGCCCCAGTACCTGCGGCTGTGGGCTTTGCTCGATCAGCCACGACAGCGTGCGACCTTCGGCCTCCCAGGCGGCGGCCGAGTCGGCCAGCGCACCCGGTGTCAGACCGGACTCTTCCAGCAGGCGACGATTGCCCAAGGCTAAACGACGACCCGCCAGCGTACCCGCAATGCCGCGTCCGGTCAGGGATTGGCTCTGCGTGACATTGGGCACTTCGAGATCACGTGCGGTGCAGGCGTCCAGAACGGCTTTTGCCAGCGGGTGTTCGCTGCCGCGTTGCAAAGCCCCCGCGGCTTGTAAAACCTGACTGTCCTCACCGTCAACCGCCCGCAAATGAGCGATCTGCGGTGTGCCGGAGGTCAAGGTGCCAGTTTTGTCGAACACTACAGCGCTGACTCCGTGAGCCCGCTCCAGGGCTTCGGCATCTTTGATCAGAATCCCGTGACGGGCGGCCACACCGGTGCCGGCCATGATGGCGGTAGGTGTTGCCAACCCCAGGGCGCAGGGGCAAGCAATCACCAGCACGGCGACGGCGTTGATGAGTGCTGTTTCAATTGGCGCGCCATACAGCCACCAGCCGAGCAGGGTGGCGAGGGCGATCAACAGCACCACCGGAACAAAAATCTGGCTGACTTTATCCACCAGTTTCTGGATCGGTGCCTTGGCTGCCTGGGCATCTTCGACCAGACGAATAATGCGCGCCAGTACTGTCTCGGTGCCCAGAGCCAGGGTTCTGATGACCAATCGGCCTTCGCCGTTGATGGCGCCGCCGGTGACTTTATCGCCGGGTTGTTTGGGCACGGGTAAGCTCTCGCCGCTGATCAAGGCTTCATCGGCGTGGCTTTGACCTTCGACCACTTCTCCGTCCACCGGGAAACGCTCGCCGGGTTTGACCAGCACTAGATCATTGAGGCGCAGTTCGCTGATGGCAACATCCTGCTCCTGGCCGTCGACCACTCGCAAGGCACGCTCAGGCCGCAACGCTTCTAGGGCGCGGATGGCACTGGCGGTCTGTCGCTTGGCGCGGCTTTCGAGGTATTTGCCCAGCAGCACCAGTGCTATCACCACGGCCGACGCTTCGAAATACAAGTGCGGCATCTCGCCGGGTTTGGCAATGGCCCACTCGTACAGGCTCAAGCCATAACCGGCGCTGGTGCCAAGGGCGACCAAGAGGTCCATATTGCCCGCACCGGCTTTGACAGCTTTCCAGGCAGCCACATAAAAGCGGGCGCCAAGAATAAATTGTACGGGTGTCGCGAGCATAAATTGTGCCCAGGCGGGGAGCATCCAGTGCACGCCAAATGGTGCCAGCAGCATGGGCAGTACGAGCGGCAGTGCCAATACGATTGCCAGGATCAACGCCCAACGTTCACGGTGCAGACGTTGTTGTTGATCGTCCTGAGTGGCTTGCTGGTTTTCGTGCAGGCTGGCGCTATAGCCCGCCTGGCTGACCGCATTGATCAGACGTGTCGGGTCTACGTGGCCGAGCAGTTCAACGTGAGCCCGCTCGCTGGCAAGGTTGACGCTGACGGTTTTGACCCCGGGAACTTTGGCCAGTGCTTTTTCGACGCGTCCCGCGCACGAGGCGCACGTCATGCCGCTGATGTCCAGCTCCAGGCTGCTGGACGGAACGCTATAGCCGGCTTGCTGAACGGCGTCGATCAATGCTGGCAAGCTGTCGGCCGGGGCTTCTACACGCGCCTGTTCAGTGGCCAGATTGACACTGACCAAGGTGACACCCGGCACTTTGGCCAGCGCTTTCTCGACGCGCCCCGCGCAACTGGCACAGGTCATGCCGGCAATCGGCAGATCGAATAGGGTGGGCACAGGTAGTCCTCCTCAAGAAATTATCTCTCCATAGAATCAACCTTGACCCGATGGCAAGGTCAAGGCTTCTTGTTGACCCATACTGTAGTCACTTGCGTGGGTTTCAATAGCCCAAGGCGGCAGGTTTCAAGTAGACACCTTCTTTGCCCAGGGCCATGCGGTATTTAAGGACGTCACCGGCTTTTAAGGTGAATTGCTGAGCGGGAGGTACCAGCATGCCTGGCAAACACCCGGGCGCCTGGCCGGGCAGTAACTTGAGACGAATACCGACATTGCCTGCCGGTAAATTGAAGGAGAGCGATTGTTCCTGAAACAAACGTCCGGCCAACTGGTCATCTATATAGATGCCAATTTCACAACTCGTGGGCACCTCAAGACGCTCGCGGGAAATAATCAACACCCCGTAGTCCTGAGCCGCCTTTGCCCACAGTGGCAAACTGGCAAGACCCAAAAGGCTGACTAGGCTCAACGTGGACCAGCGCATGACTACGTATCCTGTTGTCGATAGCAAGGCGTTCAGCTTGGCCGAGCAGGGGTTAGATTGCCAGTACGTAATCGCAGAAGGGGGCTTGACCTTGCCATGAGGGTAAGGTCAAAGCTGTCGCTATCTCAAACAAGGAGCAAGTCTTATGTACGTATACGAAGTCAAGAACATGACGTGCGGTGGCTGTGTGAATGGCGTCAAGAAGGCGGTATTGACGGTTGATCCCCAAGCTCAGGTCGAAGTGGACTTGGCAAGCAAAAAGGTCACGGTTGAAAGCTCGCACCCTTCGACCGAGTTTGTTGATGCACTGACAACAGCCCAATACGACGCACGCACTGCGCATTAAGTCAGAAGGTCGTAGCCGCTGGATTTTGCGACCGCTGCGCGCTCGATCGCAGCCTGCGGCAGCGGCTACAGGTTACGCGAGCGACTCGGTGCAGCACTTTGTATCCGCTGCCGCAGGCTGCGTCCGGCGGCATAGCCGTCGTAAATCCTGACATTGCGAGTGGCCTGATTTTGCGACCGCTGCGCGCTCGATCCCAGCCTGCGGCAGCGGCTACTGATTGCGTGACGCTTTAACGGATTGTTAGGTAGCTCGCTATCGTCATGTTCAAGTTCTGTATCCACAGCTAGACTGTCGAGCTGCGCTAACCGCAGCTCGATCTGGATACCTGATGAACCTTAAAACCATTTTGATCCTGGGCGCCTTGAGTGCCTTTGGTCCGTTGGCGATCGATTTCTATTTGCCGGGCTTTCCGGCGATGGCGACCGCTTTTGCGACGGACGAAACCCAAATTCAACTGACCCTTGCCGTGTATTTTTTGGGCCTGTCCATTGGCCAACTGATCTATGGCCCCATTGCTGACCGCTTTGGGCGGCGAATCCCGTTATTGGTAGGCGTAGGCCTCTTTACAGTGGCGTCTCTGGCCTGTGCGTTGGCACCGTCGCTGGAATGGCTGATCGCTGCGCGCTTTGTTCAGGCACTGGGTGGCTGCGCAGGGATGGTGCTGTCGCGGGCGATTGTCAGCGATAAGTGCGACGCCGTAGGCGCGGCCAAAGTGTTTTCGCAGTTGATGCTGGTGATGGGGCTGGCCCCGATTCTGGCGCCCATGCTGGGCGGCCTGTTGGTCAACCTGTATGGCTGGCAGTCGATTTTTATCGTCTTGACGGCCTTCAGTGCGTTGGCGGCGCTGGCTGTTGCGCTGGGGTTGCCGGAAAGCCTGCCTGATAATGTGCCGCGTCAGCCGCTGTCGGGAGCGCTTCGCCAATACGGCCGTCTGCTCAAGGATCGCGAGTTTCTGGGCCATGCCCTGACCGGGGGGATCGCAATGGCCGGTATGTTTGCCTACATTGCCGGCTCACCCTTTGTCTTTATCAAACTCTACGACGTGCCCGCCGAGCATTACGGGTGGCTGTTCGGCAGCAATGCGGCCGGTTTTATTCTGGTGGCGCAGATTAACGCTCGCTTGTTGGCTAACCGAGGGCCTGCTTTTTTGCTGGCGCGTACGATCTGGATTTATCTGGCAGCGGGGGTTGTGTTACTGGGTGTCAGTGCCTTGCACACCCAGCAACTGTGGCCGTTGCTCATCCCGTTGTTTGTCTGCATCGCCAGTCTGGGCTGCATCATTCCCAATGCCTCGGCCTGTGCCATGAGCGGGCAGGGCGCACGCGCTGGCAGTGCTTCGGCCATGCTGGGTTGCTTGCAGTTCAGTGTGGCGGCTGGGGCCGCGTCGTTGGTAGGCGTGTTACACAATGGCACGGCCATGCCGATGGCGATGGTTATCACTTTATGCGGGGTGTTGGCGGTGGTGCTCGCCATGGCGACCCGGCGCGTCTACACCGCGCGGATCGCCGCTCAAGAGTTGCGTTGAGCTAACTGACCAGGAGATCGGGCAAACGGTGCGGGGCTTGCAAGCGTGCTTGCAGCTTATCGACAAAGGCCCGGGCTTCGGCCTCGCTACGAAAGGTGACGGCCTGCTGGTCGAGTTGAACCTGCCAGCGGGCGTCTCGGGATTTTGCTAACGCTTTCATCAGGATTTTCATTTCTGGCCTCCTTGAATTCGCAAAGGAGGCCAGTGTATGCCTGAAATTCCGGAGGAAAATATCCGGGATCAACTGTCTGACTGACGGTCGAAAAATGGCCGCATCTATCCCGGCAGACCTTAGGATTTGATCAGTCGCGCATCCAGACCGTTTTGCGCCAGGCGTGTCGCCTGCTCTTTGGTCATGCCCAGGTCGGTGTGCAGCGCGTGGAAGTTCTCGGTCATGTAACCGCCAAAGTAAGCCGGATCATCCGAGTTAACGGTCACTTTCACGCCGCGTTCCAGCATCTCAAGGATGTTGTGCTGGGACATGTGATCGAACACGCACAGTTTGGTGTTTGACAACGGGCACACGGTCAACGGAATTTGTTCGTCGATGATGCGCTGCATCAACCGCTCGTCTTCAATGGCGCGTACGCCATGGTCAATCCGCTGGATTTTCAGCAAATCAAGCGCTTCCCAGATGTACTCCGGCGGCCCTTCTTCGCCAGCGTGGGCCACGGTCAGGAAGCCTTCATGGCGGGCGCGGTCAAACACGCGCTGGAACTTGCTCGGCGGGTGGCCCATTTCTGAACTGTCGAGACCCACGGCCACAAACGCATCGCGGAATGGCAGTGCCTGGTCGAGGGTTTGTTCTGCCTGTTCTTCGCTCAAGTGGCGCAGGAAGCTGAGGATCAGGCCGCTGGTAATGCCCAGTTGATGCTCGCCATCTTTGAGTGCGCTGGCGATGCCGTTGAGCACTACTTCAAACGGAACGCCACGGTCAGTGTGGGTTTGCGGATCGAAGAAGGGCTCGGTGTGGATAACGTTCTGTGCCTTGCAGCGCAGCAGGTACGCCCAGGTCAGGTCATAGAAGTCTTGCGAGGTGCGCAGTACGTCCGCACCTTTGTAATACAGGTCGAGGAATTCTTGCAGGTTGTTGAAGGCATACGCTTTGCGCAAGGTTTCAACGTCGTTCCAGGGCAAAGCGATTTTATTGCGCTCAGCCAGCGCGAACAGCAACTCAGGTTCCAGAGAACCTTCCAGGTGCATGTGCAGTTCTGCTTTTGGCAGGGCGTTCAGCCAGTCATACATATCGGTTCATATCTCATCAGGTGCAAACAGGGCGTTCGCAGGGCTCGCAAGCGACCGCGGTGCGCGCTTAAAACCC
Source organism: Pseudomonas sp. 2024-210 (assembly GCF_045062345.1). Taxonomy (NCBI): domain Bacteria; kingdom Pseudomonadati; phylum Pseudomonadota; class Gammaproteobacteria; order Pseudomonadales; family Pseudomonadaceae; genus Pseudomonas; species Pseudomonas sp. 2024-210. The sequence goes on from NZ_JBJGEJ010000017.1 coordinate 90,144, forward strand.
GCCATTCTACAGCCGCGTAACCGCGAGTTACATAAAACCTGACCAACTGGATCATGGTATGTGCTGTTCACGCCGGTATGCATAAGTGTCGGCGAAGCGTGACAGCAGAAATTCGGCGCAGGTAGTGGGCGGGTATTTGGCCGGGTGCTGGGCGTCCTGACAGCCGGGCAGGCATTCAATCGCAGTGTCGGGGTGCGGCTCGGCAAAGAACGGCATGGAGTAGCGGTGCACCCCTAGCGGGCTGATGACCCGATGTGGCGTCGAGACATACCGGTCATTGCTCCAGCGCGCCATCATGTCGCCGAGGTTGACCACGAAGGTGCCGTCAATGGGCGGTGCGTCGATCCATTCGCCCTGAACATTGCGCACTTGCAGACCACCCGCGGCATCTTGATACAACAGGGTGACGCAGCCGTAGTCGGTATGGGCGCCCGCACCTTGTTGCTCATGGCTACTGGCCGTTTCGCGGGGCGGGTAATGGATGATGCGCAGCACGCTGACGGGTTCTTCAAAGCGCTGGTCAAAGAAATCGCGATTTATGTCCAGCGCCAGCGTCATGGCCCGCAGCAGAGTCTGCGCCAGCGCCTGCATGTCGGCGTAATGGGTTTCCATCAGGTGTTGCCAACCGGGCAGGTCGGGGTGGCGGTTGGGCCCGCGCAAGGGTTTTTCGGCCAGGACGTGCGGGTGTTCGTCGGGCAGGTGCAGGCCCATGTCGAAAGTTTCTTTCAGGTCGCTGGGACGGTCGGGGTCGAGCTGTTCGGTGGCGACAGCGCCGTAACCGCGGTGATGGCGAGTCTGCGTAATATCGATGCGCAGTTTTTCCTCGTCCGGCAGGGCGAAGAACGTTTTGGCGATGCTGAGTAGGTGCTCAATTCGTTCGGGGCCGATCGGGTGGCCCTTGATATAGAAAAAGCCCCATTCACGGCAGGCTTGGTCAATCTGTCGGGCCACGCTGTGCCAGCCAGCGGCAGCATCCTGATACAGCGGGCTGATGTCGATAATGGGAAGCCGATTCATGCGGGTGCTCCGGTAAGGTGCGGGCACACAGCTCAGTCTGTGCCCGCAGAGGGTTTACTTCGGCAGGTCGGCTTTCATGCCTTCGACGTAGTAATTCATCGACGCCAGTTCGGCGTTGCTGGCGGTGACACCGGCAGCGATTTTTTCAACGCCCGCCTGGTCCTTGATAGGGCCGGTAAACGGGTGGAATTCGCCGTTTTCAATGCTGGCGATTATTTTTTCGGCTTCGGCCTTGGTGTCCGCCGGGACTAAATCGCTGATCGGCAATTGCACCGTGCCTTCCTTCAGGCCGCCCCAGTAGTCCTGAGATTTCCAGGTGCCGTCGATCACGCCTTGTGTGGCCTGAATGTAATGCGGCCCCCAGTTGTTGACGATCGAGGTGAGTACGGCTTTGGGCCCAAAGTGCCCCATGTCCGAGGCATAACCCACGGCGTATACGCCACGACGTTCGGCTGCCTGAATGGGGGCAGGGCTGTCGGTATGCTGGAATACCACATCGACGCCCTGGTCGATCAGGGCGTTGGCGGCATCCGCTTCTTTGCCCGGATCAAACCAGGAGTTGACCCACACCACTTTGATCTCGGTGCCGGGGTTGTATTTATTCAAGGCCAGTTGAATGGCGTTGATGTCGCGGATCACTTCCGGGATGGGGAATGACGCCACATAGCCGACTTTCTTGCTCTTGGTCATCTTGGCTGCGAGATAGCCTGCCACGTAGCGACCTTCATAGGTGCGCGCCAGGTAGGTGCCCATGTTCTTGTCTTGCTTGTAGCCGGTGGCGTGTTCAAAGGTGGTCTTGGGGAATTGCTTGGCCACTTTCAGCGTCGGGTTCATGTAGCCGAAGGAGGTGGTGAAAATCAGGTCGTACTTATCTTTGGCCATATTGCGAATGACACGCTCGGCGTCGGCGCCTTCAGGGACGTTTTCGACATAGCTCGTGGTGATCTTGTCGCCCAATTGGTGGGTCAGCGCCTGACGGCCCTGCTCATGCTGATAAGTCCAGCCGTGGTCGCCGATCGGGCCGATATACACGAAGCCGACTTTCAGCGGGTCGGCGGCGCTGGCCGAAAGGCTAACGCTCAGGCCAATGGCTGTGGCAAGCACACAGAGCAGCGTTTTCAATGGACGTTTATGCATGGGGAGCGAGTTCCGTCTTGTTGGTTGTGTAGCCGCGGACGAGGCAAGAGGCTGCGATGGGTTGCGAAGCGACCCCCGGCGGTGGTCCCTGGGTCCGCATCGCAGCCTTGTGCCTCGTCAGAGATTACACAGCCCAATGCAAAAAATTGACCAACAAGACAACAAACGCGAGGTAGCGCGTTTGAGTGCTACTGTCGGATCAATACGTGGGCTTGACCCATGCTGGCAAAGAGCCAAGCCGGTGCGTGACTCATGACCTGTGCTTGCCGCTGGTGCGCGGTCAGAGGCCATTGATCAAGGTATGGGCGGCTTGTCGGTGGTCAGCAATCAGGCCTTGTACGTCCAGCCCTTCCACTTGGCCGTCGATGACGTGCCACTTGCCGCCGATCATGACCCGGTCTGCGCGATCCGCACCGCACAGCAACAGGGCGGCGACAGGGTCATGGCTGCCGGAAAAGCGCAATTCGTCGAGTTTGAACAGCGCCAGATCAGCTTGTTTGCCGACCGCCAGTTCGCCGATGTCGGTGCGCCCCAGCAGGCTCGCCGAGCCGCGAGTGGCCCAGCCCAGCACGAGCTCGGGGGTTATTTTTTCGGCCCCGTAGCGCAAGCGCTGCAAATACAACGCCTGCCGCGTTTCGAGGATCATGTTCGATGCGTCATTGGAGGCTGAGCCGTCAACGCCCAGTCCGATCGGGGCACCACTGGCGAGCAGTTCCAGTGTCGGACAAATGCCCGAAGCCAGCCGCATGTTGGAGCTGGGGCAATGGCTGATACCGGTCTGGGCGGCACCCAGACGGGCGATTTCTTCAGGGTTAAAGTGAATGCCGTGGGCCAGCCAGGTACTTGGGCCAAGCCAGCCAACGCTGTCCAGATAATCCACCGTGCGCAGGCCAAAGCGTTGCAGGCAGAACGCTTCTTCATCGAGGGTTTCGGCCAAGTGGGTGTGCAGGCGTACATCCAGCCGCTCGGCCAAATCAGCGCTGGCGCTCATGATCTGCGGGGTGACTGAAAAGGGCGAGCAGGGCGCCAAGGCAATCTGGATGTGCGCGCCGTCACCACGCTCATGGTAGGTCTCTATCAAGCGCTGACTGTCGGCCAGAATCACTTCGCCCTGCTGCACTGTTTGTTGAGGTGGCAGGCCACCGTCGGCCTCGCCCAAACTCATCGAACCACGGGTCAGCATGGCGCGCATGCCCAGCTCGCGCACGCACGCGACCTGAATATCAATGGCGTTTTCCAGACCGTCCGGGAATAAATAATGATGATCAGCTGCCGTGGTGCAGCCGGATAGAAGCAGTTCGGTCAGCGCAACTTTACTGGCCAATGCCAGTTTTTCGGGTGTGAGGCGTGCCCACACGGGATAGAGCGTTTGCAGCCAGGGGAACAGGGGCTGGTTAACGACCGGGCCCCAAGCGCGGGTGAGGGTTTGATAAAAGTGATGATGAGTGTTGATCAGCCCGGGTAGCAGCACATGTTCGCGGGCATCGAAAACGTGATCGCACGGCTGGGCAGGGTGTTGCCCGACACCGAGCAACTCAACGATACGTTCGCCTTCGAGCACGAGGCCGCCACGGGCATCAAGGGTGTTGGCGGTGAATACGGCCAAGGGGTTTTTTAACCAGATACGGGTCGCAGGCACGGGCCGGCTCCTCTGAAAGTTGAGTTCAGGTTTGCCAGCTCAGTGTTGTCCTGTCTGCTGATCCAGGAGTGATGCGGTGTGTGTTATGGCATCGCGGCTATCACCATGCGATCGTATCGCCTTGGTAATCGAGGAAGTAATGGCCTCCTTTGCCGGTGTAGGCATTGATGACATCAACCAGGCCACGGGTGCTGGTGGCGACATCAATCTGCGCATCCTCGCCGCCCATATCGGTTTTGACCCAACCCGGATGCAGAGATAAAACGGTCAGTTTTCGCTCGCCTAATTGGCTGACGTAGGTGTTGGTCAGCGAGTTGAGTGCCGCTTTGCTGGCCTTGTACAGCGTCAATTCAGGCGCGTCCGGGCTGCTGATGCTGCCAAGGCCGGAGCTCATGAACGCCAGCACGCCAGTGTCGGGGCGCAGGTTGTGGGTGAAGCGTTGTGCCAGGCTGATGGGCGCTACGCTGTTGGTCAGAAACAGTTGGGCAACTTCTTGCGCGGGGGCGGCACCGGGAATCTGGTTGTCCGGTCCTTTGACGCCTGCGTTGACGAACAGCAAGTCGAAGACCTGATCGTGCAGACGTGTGTGCAGCGCCTCTACGGACTGGGCGTCATCCATGTCCAGTTGTTCGACCTGTACGCCTGTCACAGCACGCAGCGCGTCTGCCTTGCCGGTGTCGCGCACGGTTGCGATGACCGCCCAGCCATCTTCTTTCAGGCGCTGCACAAGCCCGAGGCCCAAGCCTCGGGAAGCGCCGATAATCAGTGCTCGTTTTACTGCGGACATGCATAAGCTCCTTTGAATAGAGAAGATCCCTGTAAGAAACTGTGCCCCAGAGGCTGGCGTAACGCCAGCCCTGATACAGGCTCGGTCTATCAATCAGTGCCCTGCTTGCCAGGGTTGGCCCAGTGAAACCGGGGCATATAACCGTGTCCGCAGCGCATCGCGTGACAGCAGCACCAGCACCACAATCGTGGCGACATAGGGCAGCATTGCCAGCAGGTTAGAAGGAATCGCCAGCCCCAGCCCCTGTGCAACCAGATGCAGGATGCTGGCGAGGCCAAACAAGTAAGCGCCCAGCAACAGACGCCCTATCCGCCAACTGGCAAATACCACCAGTGCCAGCGCAATCCAGCCGCGCCCGGCGGTCATGTTTTCGGCCCACATCGGTGTGTAGGCTAATGACAGATAGGCACCAGCCAGCCCGGCCATTGCTCCGCCAAATAACACCGCGAGGGTGCGCACCCCTAACACGGGCAGGCCCATCGCATTGGCGGCGTTCGGATTTTCGCCGACGGCCTGAATAATCAGCCCGACGCGGCTTTTGAGGACGACCCACGCCACCAGTGCAAACAGCGCAAAGGACAGGTAAACCAGCGCGTCCTGCGCAAACAGCATGCGACCGATCAGAGGGATATCGCTCAACAGCGGAATAGCCAGCGGGTCAAAACCGGCCAGCGGTTTGCCCACCCATGCAGCCCCGACAAAACTCGACAGGCCGACACCGAAGATGGTCAGAGCCAACCCGGTGGCCACCTGATTGGCGTTAAACACCAGGGCCACTAGCGCAAACAGCGCGCTGAGCAGCATGCCCGCCAGCATCGCCAGTAAGACACCGAGCCACAGATTGCCGGTGCTCAACGCGACAATAAAACCGATCACGGCGCCGAACAGCATCATGCCTTCCTGCCCAAGATTGAGAACGCCGCTTTTTTCGCAGATCAGTTCGCCCATCGCCACCAGCAACAGCGGTGTACCGCAGCGCACCATGGCGTAGAAAATATTGCTCAGCAGATCCATGTCCATCAAAGCGCTCCCATCGTTGCAATGACTGGACTACGACGGCTCCAGCGCAGCGTGAGACGCGGGCGATAAAGAATCAGCACGTCACAGGCCAGCAGGAAGAACAGCATCATGCCCTGAAAGAGTTGTGTGATTGCCAGGGGCAGGTTGAGGGTCATCTGCGCTTGTTCTCCGCCCAGATACAGCAAGGCCATCAACACGCTGGCAAACAGAATGCCGAGCGGGTTCAAGCGCCCCAGAAAGGCCACGGTAATCGCCGCGTAGCCGTACCCCGGTGAAACCTGCGGCACCAGTTGCCCCAGTGGGCCGGTGACTTCGCATACCCCCGCCAAACCGGCCAGGCCTCCGCTGATTAACAGCGCTAGCCAGATCAGGCGTTTCTCGCGAAAGCCGACAAACCCTGCAGCGCGTTTGTCCAACCCCAGCACTTTGATCTGAAACCCGACAAAGCTTTTTTGCAGCAGCACCCATACTGCGACCAACGCCAGCAAGGCGAAATACACCCCGGCGTGCACGCGGCCGTCTTCGGTAAGCAGAGGCAATCGGCTGGCATCACCAAACATCGCCGATTCAGGGAAGTTGTAGCCCGCCGGGTCTTTGAGGGGGCCGTGGACGCAATACAGCAGCAGGTTCAGGGCGATGTAATTGAGCATGATGCTGGTGAGAATTTCATTGGCATTGAAGTGCGTACGCAGCCACGCCGTCAGCCCACCCCACGCGGCACCGGCCAGCGTGCCGCAGAGCAGGATCAGCACCAGCGCCCAGCGACTGTCCAGATCGATCACATTGACGGCCAGCGCACTGCCGGCCAGTGCGCCGAGCAGCAATTGCCCCTCGGCCCCGATGTTCCAGATGCGCGCTTGATACGCCACCGCCAATCCGAGGGCACAAAGCAAGATGGGCAACGTCTTGATCATCAGTTCGCTCACGCCATAGAGATCGCTGACCGGGGCGATCAACAGCGTGTGCAGGGTCAGTAACGGGTCGTGTCCCAAGGCGATAAACAGCAGTGAGCCGCACCCCAGTGTCAGCAGGGCCGCGAGCAGGGGCGAGCACCACAACATGGCGCGCGATTGTTGGCCGCGGGGTTCAAGGGATAGCAACATCGCACGCTCCGTGAGCAAAAGAGGGGGTGGCAGGCGTGTCGAACTGGCCGGCCATCCAACCGCCGACTTCCACCAGTTGGGTGTGGGCCGTGTCCTTGAGCGGGGATAACCGGCCGCTGCACAGTGCCCCGAGGCGATCACTGATCTGAAATAGCTCATCCAGGTCTTCAGAAATCACCAGAATCGCCGCGCCGGCATCACGCAGGGCAATCAGGGCACGGTGAATGGTCGCGGCCGCGCCGACATCGACGCCCCACGTGGGGTGGGCGGCAATCAGCAATTTAGGATGCTGAAGGATTTCCCGGCCCAGGATAAATTTCTGCAAGTTACCGCCAGACAGACTTCGGGCCTGAGCGTCGCTGTTGGGCGTCTTTACACCAAATCGCTGAATGATCGACTCGGCCAATGCCTTGACTCGCTCATGGCGAATTAACCCGCGGCTCACCAGACCTTGTTGAAAGGCGGTTAGCAACGCGTTGTCAGCCAGACTCATTTCGGGCACCGCGCCATGGCCCAGGCGCTCGGCGGGCACAAACGCCATGCCTTTTTTCCGTCGGGCATCGGGCCGTAAATGGGCGACAGGCTGCTGGTCGATGCGAATGCGCCGGCCTTGGCTGGCGGGCAGGCGCACTTCGCCACAGAGCAGGGCCAGCAACTCATCCTGTCCGTTGCCCGCCACACCTGCGATGCCAACGATTTCGCCGCTGCGCACCTTCAGGTTGATAGTGTGCAGCGCGCAGCCAAAAGGGTCCGGGTTGTGCCAGGACAGTGCGTCTACCTGCAAAAAATCTGAGGTGCCTTGGGCCTTCGGGTACGGGTCGATCAGGTTGGCAGCCTCACCGACCATCATCTGTGCCAATTGCCTGTCCGAGCAGTTGCCCGGAATGCAGTGCCCTGCCACCTTGCCACCGCGCAGTACGGTGGCACTGTGGCAGAGCGCCCGTACTTCATTGAGTTTGTGGCTGATAAACAGAATGCTGCACCCCTCGCGAGCCAATCGGCGCAACGTTACAAAGAGCTCATCGGCTTCCTGTGGCGTGAGCACTGAGGTCGGTTCATCGAGAATCAGCAGACGAATGTCTTGCATCAGACAGCGAATAATTTCAACTCGCTGGCGTTCGCCAATCGACAGGCTGTGCACCAGGCGCTCAGGCTCCAGCGTCATACCGTAACGTTCGCTGACTTCACGAATACGCGATGCCAGCTGTTTCGGCGCGCCTGCGCTGGCACCCAAGGCCAGCGCAATGTTTTGCGCCACGCTCAGGGTTTCAAACAGCGAAAAGTGTTGGAAGACCATGCCAATACCCAAGCTGCGTGCTTGAGCCGGGTTGCGAATCGTCAGGGGTTGGCCCTGCCAGATGACGTCGCCAGAATCGGCTTGGGTCACGCCATAAATGATCTTCATCAGAGTGCTTTTGCCTGCACCATTCTCCCCTAGCAGGGCGTGGATTTCGCCGGGCTGAATGCTCAGGTCAATGGCGTCATTGGCCAGACAGCCGGGGTAGCGTTTGCTGATACGGCGTAGTTGCAAGCGGGCAGGATTGGACATGACAGGCTCGATTGATCAGAGGTGTGCTGTCAGGGCTAAAGCAATTTCTTGGCCAATAGGTCAGGAAATGAGGTGGGTGGGGTGTTCTGCAGGACTGAATAACCCGCTAGGTCATTTATGCACAGGCGCGTGGCACTGTTTCAGGGCGTTGATCAGCCTTTGGGCGCTTATTTGGTACCTGCTGTCTGATCAAAAAACGTACAACCTCGTACAAGTCCTGCCGCATATGCATTTCGGGGGCTCTTGCACGGGTTATCCACAGGTTGTTCCACAGGAACTGTGAGCAAGCGTAAAAACCCTGCATAACGGCCGTATGGCTTTGTTCCAACTGGCGATATACGCAGGCAAGCCGCTGTTTTACATCGAAAAGGAGTATCGATTGAGTAAATTGATCGTTTTTTGATCGTTGATAGCCAAGCCACGGTCTGTATGGCCTGTAGCCGTGTGTGCTCAGGTTATCCACAGTCCGGTGCACAGTGGTTGGGGGTAAAGATTCTAGAGCGGATTCAATTCTGCCGGGCTATGGCATTCAACAGTGGGTCACTGAATTCAAGGGCGGCGGTGCAAAGTGATGCGCCCGCGACTCAAGTCTGCAAGCTGCTGTTGCAAGACGCCTATTTGCGGTTCGGCGACTGCCATGACCAGCGTGACACCATTGGCGTTGAAGGTTTCATTGAGTATCAGGCCACCCATGTCATGCAGGCGTACTTTCAACAAGGCCAGCTCACTGAACATGCATTCACAGCTCAACTCAGTGCGCTTGATCAAGGGCACGTGTTCGGCATTTTGCAGGCACTTGTTGGCGCCTCCCCCATAGGCTCGCGCCAGGCCGCCCGTGCCTAACTGAATGCCGCCGTACCAGCGAATTACCAACACTGCGACTTGATCAAAGGCCTGGGCCTCGATGGCGGCCAGAATGGGCCGTCCTGCGGTGCCGCCGGGCTCGCCATCGTCATGACTGCGGTATTGGTCCGCCAACTTCCAGGCCCAGCAGTTGTGCGAGGCATTCGGGTCACGATGTTGCTCGATAAAGGCCTGCGCCTCGGCGGCAGAGTTAATCGGGCCGGCGAAGGTGATAAAGCGGCTTTTGCGAATTTCTTCTCGGTATTCACAGAGACCGGCCAACGTAAAAGACATGCGTTACTCAGTGTGATGACGGGGGTGTCAGGCCGCAGCCCTTGAGAATGATGCGGGTCAGATTGTAGCTGGCATCCGCCATGTCTTGCTTGGTCAGACGTGAGCGGCCTGTGACTCGGCAGATTTGCGTCGCGAAGTCAGCATAGTGCTGCGTGCTGCCCCAAAGCAGGAAAATCAGGTGGGTGGGGTCAACCTCATCCATTTTTCCCGCATCGATCCAGGCCTGGAAAACCGCCGCCCGACCGAGGAACCAAGTGCGATAGTCCTGGTTGAAATACTCGGTTAGGCATTCGCCGCCACTGATGATTTCCATCGCGAAGATACGCGATGCCTTGGGCTGGCTGCGCGAAAACTCCATTTTCGCCTGGATATAACGGGTCAGTGCCTGGGCGGGATCGTCCTGTGCTTTAAGGGTGTTGAAGGTGCTGTCCCAGAGCTCAATGATATTGCTCAACACTGCAATATAAAGCCCGAGTTTGTTGGTGAAGTAGTAGTGCAGGTTGGCTTTGGGCAGGCCGGCATTTTGCGCGATGGTGTTCATGCTGGTGCCTTTGAAGCCATGGCGGGCGAACTCGTCTTCGGCGGCCTTGAGAATGGTTTCTTCGTTTTTTTGACGAATGCGGCTGGCAGGTTTACCTGCGTGTGCAGGGACTTCAAGGGTCATAAGCAATTCCGGACAGGTCGGTGGGCTCAATCTGTGCACTGATAGCGCACCCACCGTAATGAAACAAGCATTGTGCCCATAAACAACTCAGCTTTTTGGCTCAAGTGCGGGGGTTGTAGCAGGCTCAAGCGTGATGTCAGTTTCGGGTTTTTTCTCCGGTAGGAGCAAGCACATGACCAGCGCAGTAAGGCCGCCGCTGGTAATCGCTGAGTCGAACAGGTTTTGCACCAGCTTAGGCATTAAATGCAGCAGTCCGGGCTGTGCGGCGATCCCCAGGCCGACGCCAAAGGAGGTGGCAATAATCAACATATTGCGACGATCCAGTGGGGCTTGCGCGAGGATGCGTACGCCCGCGGCGGCGACGCTGCCAAACATGACCAGCGTAGCGCCACCCAGCACCGGCTTGGGAATTTGCTGCAACACCGCGCCAATCACCGGAAATAGCCCAAGGCAGATCAAAATAGCGCCGATGTACAGGCCCACATAGCGGCTGGCCACGCCGGTCAACTGAATGACACCGTTATTCTGGGCGAACGTGGTGTTGGGAAAAGCACTGAAGGTGACGGCGATCATGCAACTGACACCATCGCCCAGCACACCGCCTTTGAGCCTGGCGATATAACTTGGTCCGCTGATGGGTTGACGGGCCAGCATGCAGTTGGCCGTAAGGTCGCCGACGGTTTCGATAGTGCTGATTACGTAGATCAGGGCGACGGGCAAAAAGGCTGTCCAGTCGAAACTGAAACCAAATTTGAACGGTACTGGCGCGCTGATCAGTGGCAGACCGGTAATGGCCTTGGGCGCGAGTTGACCGCTGTACCAGGCGACCACGCTGCCCACGGCGAGACCGATGATGATGGCCGACAGGCGAATCCAAGGGGTCGAGGAGCGGTTGAGCAAGATGATGGTCAACAGTACAAAGCCACCCAATGCCAGATTGGCGGGGGCGCCAAAGTCCGGTGCATTGAAACCGCCCCCCAGATCCGTGATGCCGACCTTGATCAGGCTGACGCCAATCAGCGTGATCACGATGCCCGTCACCAACGGTGTGATAACACGGCGCAACTGGCCAATAAAACGGCTGAGGATGATTTGCACCAGTGCGCCGAAAAAGCACACGCCAAAAATCATCGCCAGAATATCTTCCGGGCTGCCGCCCCGTTGTTTGACCAGGAAACCGGCTGACAGGACGGCGCCAAGAAAGGCAAAGCTGGTGCCTTGCAGGCAAATCATGCCGGCGCCAATGCCAAAAGGTCGGCGTGCCTGAATGAAGGTGCCAACACCAGACACCAGCAATGCCATGCTGATCAGATAAGGCAAGTGTTCCATTAGCCCCAGTGCAGAGCCGATCACCAGAGGCGGGGTAATGATGCCGACGAATGCGGCCAGTACGTGCTGTAGTGCTGCCAAGGTCGCGGCGAGTGGTTTTGGACGGTCGTTCAGGCCGTAAATCAGTTCACTGGGCGTAGATGATTCTGGCTGCATGGGACGCTCTCTGCATTCAGCTGTGCATGGTGGATAAACATGCCGTTGCAAAAAGCTGTCCAAGTGCTCAAGTAATTATTGGGTCCTTCTCTCAAATTTTTTATAAATCAGAACGTTAAAAGATTTTTGTAGGCGCGGGATGATGCCTTTGTCAGGTCTTTAATCCGGTAGGCGCCCTAGCGTGTAGCGGCCAGACTCTCCAGAAAGCTTTCCAGCACCAAATGGGGGCGGCGGCCTTTGCGCGTGACGGAGGCCAGGCTCAAATCGTAATAGCGCCGTGTAGGTTTGAGCGCCCGTAACCGGCCTTGCTGCACCCAGAATTGGGCATAGTGGTCTGGCAGGTAGCCAATGAATCGGCCGGTGAGAATCAAAAAAGCCATGCCTTCGCGATCAGAAGCACTGGCCGTGCAATTGAGTGCTTGATAGTGCGCCTGAATCTCGGCTTGCAGGCGAAAGGTCGGGGCAATGGCATCCTGAGCATTGAGCCGCTCATCCTCCAGCAGGTGGTCGTCGACATAGAACAGCGGATGGCCCACGGCGCAATACAGCAGTGAGCGCTCGCTGTACAACGGTTGGTATTCAAGGCCGGACAGTGCACTGGCCTGAGGCACAACGCCTACATGCAAACGTCCGTCGAGTACGCCTTGCTCCACTTCGTTGGGAGCAATCATGCGGATATGAATTTGCACGTCTGGGCCCCGCTCCTTGAGTTGCGCCAAGGCATGGGTAATGTGCATATGGGGGAGGGTGACGAGGTTGTCGGTCAGCCCGATGGTTAATTCACCACGCAAATGGTGGTGCAGCCCGTTGACCTCGGTACGAAAGCTTTCCAGTGCGCCCAATAACTGGAGCGCTGACTGGTAGACCTCGCGACCTTCTTCGGTCAGGGAAAATCCGGCTCGCCCACGCTGGCATAGACGCAAACCCAAGCGCTGTTCAAGGTCACTCATTTGCTGGCTAATCGCCGAGCGTCCTATTGCCAGTACCGTCTCCGCAGCCGAAAACCCGCCGCACTCCACAACACTGCGGAAGATGCGCAGCAATCGGATATCAAAGTCGCTGACTTGCGCCAGTGCATCGGGACGACGACTGCTCATAGTTTAGTAACCACCTAACTAAAGGTTAGAAAAGTTGAATTTCACTGACTTTATAGCCGTGTCAATTTAGCTGCAACAGCGCTTTCAATCCCACGCCGCTTTCTGCTTTGCGAGGTTTTGCTCATGAACATGCTTGAAAATGCCGAAATCTCAGTGACCAGCCAATTGAAGCTGGATGCTCACTGGATGCCTTACACCGCCAACCGTAACTTCCATCGTGACCCGCGGTTCATCGTTGGCGCAAAAGGCAGTTACCTGACGGACGATAAAGGTCGGCAAATTTACGATTCATTGTCAGGGCTCTGGACATGCGGCGCAGGGCATACCCGCACGGAAATTCAGGAAGCAGTGGCCAAGCAGCTGGGCACACTGGACTACTCTCCAGCGTTCCAATACGGACACCCGCTGTCCTTTCAATTAGCCGAGAAGATTACCGCGCTGACACCGGGCAATCTGAATCACGTGTTCTTCACTGATTCGGGGTCTGAATGTGCGGACACGGCTGTGAAGATGGTCCGTGGTTACTGGCGTTTGAAAGGCCAGGCGACCAAAACCAAAATGATTGGTCGAGCTCGCGGCTATCACGGAGTGAACATTGCCGGTACCAGCCTTGGTGGTGTGAATGGCAACCGTAAGTTGTTTGGTCAGGCAATGATGGACGTTGATCATCTGCCTCACACGCTGTTGGCCAGCAACGCGTTTTCTCGCGGCATGCCTGAACTGGGCGGTATTGCATTAGCCGACGAGCTACTCAAGTTGATCGAGCTGCACGATGCCTCGAACATTGCTGCAGTGTTTGTCGAGCCAATGGCCGGTTCTGCCGGTGTACTGGTGCCGCCACAGGGTTACCTGAAGCGCCTGCGTGAAATCTGTGACCAGCACAACATCCTGTTAGTGTTTGACGAGGTGATTACCGGGTTTGGTCGCACGGGCTCGATGTTCGGAGCTGACAGCTTCGGTGTGACGCCAGACCTGATGTGTATTGCCAAACAAGTCACCAACGGTGCCATTCCTATGGGGGCCGTGATTGCCTCCAGCGAAATTTACCAGACCTTCATGAATCAGCCGACGCCTGAGTACGCGGTTGAGTTCCCGCACGGCTACACCTACTCGGCTCACCCGGTGGCGTGTGCTGCAGGCATTGCTGCACTGGATCTGCTGCAAAAAGAAAACCTGGTGCAGAGCGTGGCTGATGTAGCGCCGCATTTCGAGAATGCGCTGCATGGCCTCAAGGGCGTGAAAAACGTCATCGACATTCGTAACTATGGTCTGGCGGGTGCCATTCAAATTGCACCGCGTGATGGCGATGCGATTGTGCGGCCGTTCGATGCGGCGATGAAGCTGTGGAAAGCCGGCTTTTATGTGCGCTTTGGCGGTGACACCCTCCAGTTCGGACCAACATTCAACAGCAAGGCGCAAGACCTGGATCGTTTGTTCGATGCCGTCGGTGAGGCGCTGAACCAGATCGACTGATCCTTCTATATAGAAGCGATACTTTTGCCTTTACACAGGCGCGCAGCGTTCGCGCCTGTGGACAACTTTTCTGGAGCATCCATGAGCACCATTCAACATTTGATCAATGGCGAGTTGCTGAACGATACCGGTCGTACTGCAGATGTGTATAACCCGTCGACCGGTAAAGTGATTCATCAGGTTCCCTTGGCCAGTCGCGAGACGATTCAACAAGCGATTGACGCTGCCAAGGCGGCGTTCCCGGCCTGGCGCAATACGCCTCCAGCCAAGCGTGCTCAGGTGATGTTCCGGTTCAAACAATTGCTGGAGCAAAACGAAGCCCGTATCTCCCAGTTGATCAGCGAAGAACATGGGAAGACGCTCGAAGATGCGGCGGGCGAGCTCAAGCGTGGGATTGAGAATGTCGAGTACGCCTGTTCGGCGCCGGAAATTCTGAAGGGTGAATACAGCCGTAACGTAGGCCCGAACATTGATGCATGGTCGGATTTTCAGCCGTTGGGTGTAGTGGCCGGTATCACGCCATTTAACTTCCCGGCGATGGTTCCGTTGTGGATGTACCCGTTGGCGATTGTGTGCGGCAACTGTTTCATCCTTAAACCGTCGGAGCGCGATCCGAGTTCGACATTGTTTATCGCTCAGTTGCTGCAAGAGGCAGGGCTGCCCAAGGGTGTGATGAGCGTCGTGCATGGCGACAAGTCCGCTGTGGATGCGCTGATTGAAGCGCCGGAAGTCAAAGCATTGAGTTTTGTCGGCTCTACGCCGATCGCTGAGTACATCTATGCCGAGGCGACCAAGCGCGGCAAGCGTGTTCAGGCGTTGGGCGGAGCGAAGAACCATGCGGTGCTGATGCCGGATGCAGATTTGGATAACGCGGTTAATGCATTGATGGGCGCCGCGTATGGTTCGTGTGGCGAGCGCTGCATGGCGATTTCGGTTGTCGTCTGTGTAGGCGATCAAGTGGCAGATGCACTGGTGGCCAAGTTGGTTCCACAGATCAAAGCGCTGAAAATTGGGGCTGGCACTTCGTGCGGTTTGGACATGGGGCCTTTGGTGTCGGGGCAGGCGCGTGACAAGGTCAGTGGTTATGTGGAGGACGGTGTGGCCGCTGGCGCCAAACTCGTGGTTGATGGCCGTGGTTTAAGTGTCAAGGATCACGAGGATGGCTTCTTCCTGGGTGGCTGCCTGTTTGATCGTGTGACGCCTGAAATGCGTATATATAAAGAAGAGATCTTTGGGCCGGTGCTGTGCATTGTGCGGGTGGATAGCCTTGAAGCGGCGATGCAGTTGATCAATGACCATGAATACGGCAATGGCACCTGTATTTTTACCCGTGACGGTGAGGCGGCGCGTTTGTTCTGCGATGAAATTGAAGTGGGCATGGTGGGTGTAAACGTTCCATTGCCCGTACCTGTGGCTTATCACAGCTTTGGTGGCTGGAAGCGCTCGCTGTTTGGTGACTTGCATGCCTATGGGCCAGACGGCGTGCGTTTTTATACGCGCCGCAAAGCAATTACTCAGCGTTGGCCGCAGCGTGCCACTCATGAGGCATCTCAATTCGCGTTTCCAAGCTTGTAAGGACTTCGTTTCATCTGTCTGAAGCAAAGGCCAGCCGATAGGCTGGCCTTTGCTTTTGGGCTATATGACGGAAATGTGAAATGAGTGCTTGACCCAGAATTCTAACGGCCTATAATTCGCCCCACTTCCGGCGCAGTCGAAACGGAAAACTCCTTGATATTCAATGAGTTGTACGGTTTTCGGCGGTGTCAGCTTCAAGTCATCGAAGCAGGAAATGAGGTGTTGACAGCAGCGTGTAACGCTGTAGAATTCGCCTCCCGCTGACGAGAGATCGAAAGCGCAAGTGGTTGATGTTACAGAGGAAACTTTGAAAACATCTTAAAATAACCGCTTGACAGCAACAGAGGCTGCTGTAGAATGCGCGCCTCGGTTGAGCGAAAGCTTAACCAACCGCTCTTTAACAATTGAATCAAGCAATTCGTGTGGGTGCTTGTGGGGTCAGACTGATAGTCAAAAAGATTATCAGCATCACAAGTTACTCCGCGAGAAATCAAAG
>NZ_JBJGEJ010000018.1:0-87681 GCF_045062345.1 Pseudomonas sp. 2024-210
ACTACTGGGACACCGACGCCCACCTGTTTGACGACCTCAAGGCAGGTCGCGACAAGGGCTTCGGCCCTTGGCAAGACATCTCGATGAAGGTCACCGGCCCGGTACTGGTCGACCTGAGCCACAACTTTGCACAAGCCTGGGACCTCGAAAACCCTTGGTACACACGCTGGTTTGCCGCTACATCGCTGCGAAAAGAACGCGACGCCCTGCCCATCCCCGACGTAGTCACCACCACCGCCCACAGCGTGGCGCAGGTGTGCCGCACACAGCCGCAGTACGGCGAAAAGTCCATTCTTGAGCACTACATCAAGGCCATTGGCAACGCCCGCGACTACGTGTACATGGAAAACCAGTATCTCCGTTACAGCGACTTTGCCAAGCGCTTGAGCACCATCGCCAAAACCCGCAAAAACCGGGGCGCAAAGGGCGACATCTACCTGTTCGTAGTCACCAACACACCCGACACAAAAACCGCCTCGGGCACTACCTACGAAATGCTTCAGGCGCTGGGCCAGGAACAGCTCATGCCCCAAGTTCAACGGGATCTGGCTCAAGGCCTGACGGAGCATCTGGAAGACATTGAGTACTTTAAAAACAACCCGCCTTTTCAGCCCTACCAGCTTCCCGCCCACCAGGAGAAAATCCAGAAACTGCAAGCCAAGGTCGATACCTTGCTTGAGCAGGGCATCACCCCTGAAGTGGGTGAACGACTGGACGGCCTGACCCCGGAACAGATCGCCGAACTGGCCGCGAAAACGGATGCGGACAAAAAGCCGTACGAACTCAGGGAAATCCCCGGCCTGAAAATCATCATTGCGACCCTCGCCACCAGCGACCCGGCTCCGGGCAGTGCACCGCCTCAGCCCATGTCGGCCGAGACTGAAGTACAGCTCAACGCACCAGTAACTAAAGTCCGATATAAAAACATCTACGTGCATTCAAAACTGCTGTTGGTGGATGACGTTTATACCTTGCTCAGCTCCGCCAATATCAATATCCGCAGTATGCACAGCGACTCGGAATTGGGGATTGCGCACCCACATCCGGTGTTGGCGAAGTCGTTGCGGGAAAAGTTGTGGGGGATGCATGCGGGCGAGGTTAAATCGACAAGTGAACTAAATTTTTCACTATGGAATAAGCAGATGGATAAAAATTGGAAAGCTCGGATAAAAGGCATCCCCCTTGAGTCACATCTACAGCGTTTCTGGGACATAACCACACCCTACAGCCCTGCATTTACGGTGGACTGATGCGATTATTAAATAATATCGCCCTGATTATTTTATTGACTTGCGGAGTTCAAGTGATGGCTGATTCCAAACCTTTTGTGTGCGCCCATGAAAAGGACTACTTGCCTTCACTGGACCCTTTAGCCGACGCTTGGTACAGAGAAGCCGCACTACTGGCGAAGCCGGACACTTTGCGACCATGGGATCGCATCGTTGAGTTGTATAGCAAAGCTGTAGAGCGAGATCACTGGAAAGCCATGCATAACTTGGCCGCCCTCTATCGAACAGGTTGGCCCGGAGGTGTTGAAAAAAACACTCAAAAAGCCATCGACCTGTATCAGCGCATGATTGATCTTAATATCCCACAAGGTTTTTATAATATGGGGGCAATCATTGGGAATAGGGCTGGCGTTAAAAATCCATCCACAGATGGTCTTACATTTCTGGACAAGGCCGCGAGAATGGGCAATCCTGCTGCCCTCACAGAACTCGGCAAGCAGTACATATATATAGGCAATAAAGACGCACTCGGAATGCAGTATACGCAGTGCGCTGCCGACCAAGGATATGGCCAAGCCAATTATGAGCTTGCTACCTACCACCAACTAATTAGACATAACTTTCCACTCGCATTAAAGCATTACCAAATAGCACTTTCACAAGGAAATAAATACAGTGCACTTCAAATGACGACGACCTTTGAGAAAACTAGCGCTCGACATAATGCGATGTGGTACGAACCAAATGATCAACTCGCTGAAATCTACAATGACTTATTGAATAAACTCTTCGCCGACCCCGACTTACGCTTTCCCACTTTAATGAAAGACTACCCGCTCCCACCCCATCCAACCCAAGGTTATGACGCAGAGAGACCAGACTGGAAGCCCGATCAATAAGCACCCTTTTTTATACATCCAGGCACTGGAAATATCATGACCTCCCTCGTTACAAGCAACCCGATTTCCGGCAGCGTACGGCGCATATAGGTGTCTGCCGAGACTGAAGCCTCATTCGTATGTTCGTTCAGTTGGAATGAGTAATGCCCATCAGAAAAACTAGTCGGGACGTAAACACCAACCCAGTACATCCAGCAAGTCGCAGCCATCACGCAGCAGAATCATTGCAACGATGGCGACTTGTTTGAGGCCGGCCGTATCGGCCAGTCCAAGATCACGATGGGCCAGGGTTTTCATCAACTGAGTCGCAGCCAGTATGCGGGCTGCCGCATTGGCATGGAGGACATCAACCGGGGCAATGCGGTCAATTAATAAAGCGGGATAAGCGGAGATTATTCCAAGTCGCCTAACCCGGTCGCCCTAAAGCGAGGGCTGAACATAAGGGCAGCCAAGACTGCCCTGCAATTGGCAAACACGTACGAAACATCCCGAATTCATATGTCAGGCTCTACGAAACCGCAAAACCCACTGCCTCTTATCAGTCCACCCGTTTAAAAACAGGCGACTGCAACAAAAAGGAGTAACCTGCCGTCCGGCTTTATTTCCCCGCCCCATGGAACCCCTATGTTTCCCAACGCTGAGCGCTACAACCACTCCACCGAATACGCCAACAAACTGGTCGACCGTATCGGCCAAACCCCCGCCTGGATTGCCCAGCGCATCGGCGTCACCGAGAAACGCATGCGCTATATCCTCGCCGGCGAGCGCATTATCAAAGGTGAGAGCACCGAAATCTTGATGAGCTACGCCGAGCAGTTTTGCATGGAGTGCCTGGCCGCCGAAGCCAAAGCTGCCAAAGACCGCGCCCGCTCAAAGGCCGCTACTCAGGATTAAAACAACCCCATCTGGCCGCCCACCAAGGCGCTGAAGTCGTCGTCAACGAACACCAGAATGGCATCCGCCACCGGTTGCAATTGACGCGTCAGATAGTGGTCGTAGTCCAGTTCAGCAGTACGATTTTCCAGCGGCTGCGGCCCGGCCAGGGTGATCACGTAGCTGATATACCCACCCCTCTGGTATTGGCGCGGACGCTTTTGCTGGTCGTTGAATTCATCGGCCAACCGCGCCGCACGCACGTGGGGCGGCACATTGCGCTCGTAGTCACTGAGCGGACGTCGCAGGCGTTTGCGATAGATCAGCAATTCGTCGTGTGCGCCCGCCAAGGTATCGCGCACAAACTCGCGCACGTAGTCTTGATACGGCTCGCGGTTGAAGATGCGCAGGTATAACGCCTGCTGAAACTGCTGGGCCAGCGGCGACCAGTCGCTGCGCACGGTTTCAAGCCCTTTGTAGACCATCTCGCGCTGCCCGTCCGGGCGCACGACCATGCCTGCGTAGCGTTTTTTACTGCCCTCCTCGGCGCCCCTAATGGTAGGCATCAAAAAACGGCGGTAGTGGGTTTCAAACTGCAGTTCCAACGCACTGGTCAATCCGTACTCGTCACGCACGTGGGCTTGCCACCACTGGTTGACATGTTGCACCAGTTCGCGACCAATACGCGCAGCGTCGGCTTCGCTGTGTTCGCTGCGCAGCCAGACGAAGGTAGAGTCGGTGTCGCCGTAGATCACGCTGTAGCCCTGCGCTTCGATCAGGGCACGGGTCTTGAGCATGATTTCATGCCCGCGCAAGGTGATGGACGACGCCAGACGGGTGTCGAAAAAACGGCAGCCGCTGGAACCTAACACCCCGTAAAAGGCATTCATGATGATTTTCAGGGCTTGCGACAACGGCGCATTTTTTTCGCGCTTGGCCACTTCACGGCCGTTGGCGACGCGCTCGATGATCGCAGGCAAACAATGCCGAGTGCGCGAAAAACGCGCCCCGCGAAAACCCGGTACCGAGGTTTCATCGCCCGGCTCACGCAGCCCTTCAACTAATCCCAGCGGGTCGATCAGGAAGGTGCGAATGATCGACGGGTAGAGGCTCTTGTAATCGAGCACCAGCACCGACTCGTACAAACCCGGCGCCGATTCCATGACAAAGCCACCGGGGCTGGCCTGCGGCGGGTTGGCGCCGACGTTCGGCGCGACGAACCCCTGACGGTGCATCAGCGGCATGTACAAATGGTAAAACGCCGCCACCGAACCGCCGCTGCGATCAACCTCCAGCCCCGTCACTGAGGCGCGTTCGAGTAAAAAGGTCAGCAGTTGGGTTTTCTCGAAGATGCGCGTCACCAATTCGCAATCCTTGAGGTTGTAACGCGCCAACGCGGGTTTGTCCTCGGCGAACATACGGTTGATTTCATCCATGCGCTGGTACGGCGTGCTGATGTCCTTGCCCTCGCCCAGCAGTGTTTGGGCGACGTTTTCGAGACTGAAAGAGGGAAACGACCAGGTCGCTGAACGCAAGGATTCAATGCCGTCGATAATCAGGCGGCCCGGGGCACTGGCAAAGAAGTGATTGTTGCGCGTGCCGTGTTCGCGCCACTGCATCTCGCTGCCACCACGCCCCAGCAGAAGCGGGATGCCCAAGCGTCGTGCATGCTCGTGCAGGACGCGCATGTCGAACTGCACCACGTTCCAGCCAATGATGGCGTCGGGATCATATTCGGCCATCCACTGGTTCAGCTTGAGCAGCAAGTCACCGCGGGTGGCGCAGAATTCAAGGTCGAAATCGACCGCTGTGTCGGTATCAAGGGCTTTGCCCAGCATGTACACCTGACGCTGACCGCAACCTTCCAGCGCAATGGAGTACAGGTCGCCGTGGGCGCTGGTCTCGATGTCCAGTGACACCAGTTTCAACCGCGGCCGGTAGTCGGGATGTGGTTTTATCCGGGTGTTGAGTAATACGCCATCGGCCTCAGAGCCCGCGCCAAAGCTGACAGGCGCGGTGATAAAGCGCTCCATCAGGAAACGCTCCGGTGGGCGCACGTCGGCTTCGTAGACGTCGACACCGGCGCGGCGTAGACGTTGGGCAATATCGAGCAGTTGGGCGTATTGACGGCAATAGACGCCGACCACGGGCCGCGACTGAAAATCACACAGCGCCAGCTCACGCAGCTCGATATCACGCTCATCGCTGAGCAGCGCGCGTGCCTGATCACGCTGCGCCAGCGGAATAAACGCATTGCAGGTTTGATAAGGCAGCCGCACATGTTGCGGCCCGGCATCGGTGGCAAGCCAGAATTCAACCTCGATGCCTGACGGGGTATCGCGCCAGTGCCGGGTCAGTACAAAGCCGTGTCTCAGGCCCATTGCACAGCGATTACAGGCATGTGGCCAACATCGCCAGACGGCGCATGGCGAAACTGTCGTCAGGTTGTTTAGCGTAATAACTGACCGCCGTGCCCGTGCCTTGTGGCAGCAGGTCGGCAAAGGATTCGGCGTTACGGGTATAGACCGTCAACTGACCCGATTTTTCAGTGTTGATGTAGGCGCTGGCGTCCACGCCGAAGACGTTTTCGTCCTGCCATGAAAACTTGATGCATTCGGCGACCAGTGGCGTGGGTTTGGCAGACGCCAAGACCCGCGTTGCAGGCTTGGCACGTGCATCATCCATTGCCGGTGAAACACAGCCGGCCAGCAAGGCCAGGCTCATCACGCCCATCAGCATTCGCATTGAAAATCCCCCTGAAAAAAGGTGAGCACGATAGCACGCGCATGTGTCGGATTATTCGAACGCGCCCGCCACGCACACATACCGTTTGTCATTAAACAGTGATATAGCCCACAGAACTCGTCTGCGATGAATTGCTTCGGCACGCCCATCGGCCCTACCTGGCTGGAGATCAATACCTGGGTGTCATTATTCGGTGACAACGACACCTATCAGGGCGACAGCAAGCTTGAGCAAAAGCCGTTGTATGCCATTGAGGGTCATTGAAGTGACCGCCGCCCTCACCCCATCCCTCTCCCAGAGGGAGAGGGAGCTGATGGGTGGCGTTGCGCAAATCTGCTTTTGCCTTTAATCCCCTCTCCCTCTGGGAGAGGGTTAGGGTGAGGGGCTTTTGATCGAGCATTCCTGCGCACTCATGCGCTCAAGGCTGTTGCTCAGGTGCAGCAGCATGGCCGCTCGGGCCGCATCGGGGTCTTGCCGGCGGATCGCCTGCAAAATGGCTTCATGCTCGATTACGGCCATCTGCCCCAGTTGCGTCAAATCGACATCCCCCCGCTCATCGGCATCGATGCGGGTACGCGGAATAACCGAGCGGCCCAGCTGACCGATGATGTCGGTGAAGTAGGTATTGCCGGTAGCTTGGGCAATCAGCGTGTGAAAGCGTATATCCGCCTCGACACTGCTGTCGTTGTTGGCCAGCGATCGCTGGTAATCATCCAGCGCCTCACGCATGTGCATCAATTGCACCTCTGTGCGCCGCCGGGCCGCCAGTGCCGCCGCCTGGGTCTCAAGCCCCATACGCAACTCAAGGATCCCGCGCACGCTGTCTGCGGTATCGCGCTTGAGGTGCAAGCCCTGACGCGGATCGCGTGCCAGTACAAAGGTGCCAATCCCGTGCCGGGTTTCAACCAGTCCCGAGGCCTGCATTCTGGAAATAGCTTCACGCACCACCGTTCGGCTGACGCCATGCTCGCGCACGATGGCCGATTCGGAGGGCAGTTTCTCTCCTGCCGCCAACTGACCCAACAAAATACGTTGCGTCAACTCAGCCACGATGTCATGGGCAAGGCCTTGCGGGCGTTTGCGAATCAAGGCGTCGTCCATAGAGGTTCCCTGTCTGTGATACAGGCCATTCAAACCCGCCCTAACATGTATGACAAGTAAAAATAACTTAACCCCTGCGGCACCTTTTTAGTCAGCGCACAGCCCTGAATAGAGCAAAAAAGCCTATCAAGCGCTTTAAAAGGGCATTGCTTGGCTAAAAACCAAGTCGTATGATGTCCGTCAACTGAGGGCTTGACCCTCAGCACATACCAACCCGCATAAAAATAATCAGTGGGGTTAAGCTCTGTGAATACTGCCGAAAACGTGTCTGCTGCGCCCGCCAACGACCCCGTTCTGGCGCGCGCGATCCACAAGGTGAAGCGCCATATCCTGCCGCTTTTCGTCATCATGTTTATCGTTAACTACATCGACCGGGTCAACATCGGCTTTGTGCGCACGCACATGGAGCATGATCTGGGGATTGGCGCAGCGGCCTATGGCTTTGGTGCCGGGTTGTTTTTTATTGGCTACGCACTGTTTGAAGTGCCCTCCAATATGCTGCTGCAAAAGGTCGGCGCGCGCATCTGGCTGACCCGCATCATGTTCACCTGGGGTATCACGGCCACGCTGATGGCCTTTATCCAGAACGAAACCCACTTCTATATCCTGCGTTTTTTACTCGGTGTGGCCGAGGCCGGGTTTTTCCCGGGGGTGATTTATTACTTCACCCGTTGGCTGCCCGGTGCTGAACGCGGCAAGGCGATTGCGATTTTCCTCAGCGGTTCTGCGCTGGCCTCGCTGATCTCTGGCCCGCTGTCTGGCCTGTTGCTGCAAATCACCGGCATGGGCCTGCACGGCTGGCAGTGGATGTACATCATTGAGGGCATGGCTTCGGTGCTGCTGTGTGGCTTTGTCTGGTATTGGCTGGACTCCAAACCCCACGACGCCAAGTGGCTCAGCCGCGCCGAGCAAGATGCGCTGGTCAATGAAATTGACCGCGAACAGCGCGAGCGCGATGCCGTGAACACGGTCAAGCCGGGCGTGCTCAAGTTGCTCAAAGACCGCCAGATCCTGCTGTTCTGCGCGATCTATTTCTGCATTCAGTTGACCATCTACGCCGCGACTTTCTGGCTGCCGAGCATCATCAAGAAAATGGGCGACCTGAGCGATATGCAGGTCGGTCTTTTCAACTCGATACCGTGGTTGATTTCAATCCTTGCCATGTACGCATTCGCGTCGCTGGCCAGCCGCTTTAAATACCAGCAGGCGTGGATTGCCGCGGCCTTGCTGATTGCCGCGCTGGGCATGTTCCTGTCGACCACCGGCGGGCCGATCTTTGCCTTTATCGCGATTTGCTTCGCCGCCATCGGTTTCAAATCGGCTTCGGCGCTGTTCTGGCCAATTCCACAGGCTTATCTGGATGCGCGCATCGCTGCGGCGGTGATCGCGCTAATCAATTCGGTGGGCAATCTGGGCGGATTTGTGGCCCCCACCACGTTCGGCTTTCTGGAACAGACCACCGGTTCAATTCAAGGCGGTCTTTACGGGTTGGCCGGTACGTCTATTCTGGCGGCAATCATTGTGTTCTTTGCCAAGACCAAACCCAAGCCTGCGGACGATGTTCGCGCCGTCTTGCAACCCGCTTAGCACCTGACTCTAATAAAAAATTCAAGGAACACGCCATGAATGCCGAACATCAGCACCACGCCAGCCATGCACCCGTGATAACTAGCCTGCAAGTGATTCCAGTGGCCGGGCATGACAGCATGCTGCTCAACCTCAGCGGCGCCCACGGGCCGTTTTTCACCCGCAACATTGTTATTCTTAAAGACAGCAGCGGCCGTACCGGGGTGGGCGAAGTGCCGGGCGGCGAGCGCATTCGCGAAACCCTGGAAGATGCCCGCAGCCTGGTCGTGGGCCAGCCAATTGGTAACTACCAAAGCATTCTCAACGCCATGCGCCGCACCTTTGCAGCACGGGATTCGGCGGGCCGGGGCCTGCAAACCTTCGACCTGCGCATCACCATCCACGCCGTCACGGCCATGGAAGCCGCCCTGCTCGACCTGCTCGGTCAATTTCTGGAGGTGCCAGTGGCCGCCCTGCTCGGTGAAGGCCAGCAACGCGATGCGGTGAAGATGCTCGGCTATCTGTTTTATATCGGTGACCGTCAACAGACCGATCTGGCCTATCGCACTGAAGCGGATGGCGATGACTGGTTTCGCCTGCGCCATGAGCAGGCGATGACCCCGCAAGCCGTGGTCCGCCTGGCCGAAGCGGCACACGCCCAATACGGGTTTAACGACTTCAAGCTCAAGGGCGGCGTGTTGCGCGGTGCGGAAGAAATCGAAGCCGTAACCGCGCTGGCTGAACGCTTCCCCGAGGCCCGCATCACCCTGGACCCCAATGGCGCCTGGTCACTCAAAGAGGCCGTGGCCCTGTGCCGCGACCAGCATCATGTACTGGCCTATGCCGAAGACCCCTGCGGCGCCGAAAACGGTTACTCGGGGCGTGAGGTCATGGCCGAGTTCAGGCGCGCCACCGGCCTGCCGACCGCTACCAACATGATCGCCACCGACTGGCGCGAAATGGGCCACGCCATTCAATCGCAAGCCGTGGACATTCCACTGGCCGACCCGCATTTCTGGACGATGCAAGGCTCGGTACGCGTCGCGCAGATGTGCCATGAGTGGGGCCTGACCTGGGGCTCGCACTCCAACAATCACTTTGATATTTCCCTGGCCATGTTCACTCAGGTCGCCGCCGCCGCACCGGGCGACATCACTGCCATTGATACCCACTGGATCTGGCAGGACGGCCAGCGCCTGACCCGTGAACCGCTGAAAATCGTCGACGGCCATATCAAGGTACCGGCCCGCCCCGGCCTGGGCGTGGACATCGATATGGACGCCGTGGCCAAGGCCCACGAACTGTACAAAGGCATGGGACTGGGCGCGCGGGACGACAGCGTCGCCATGCAGTACATTGTTCCGGGCTGGAAATACGACAACAAAAAACCCTGTCTTGTGCGCTGATCCCCCCATGCGCGCTTTAAGCCTATCTAGCGAGGATTGAAACCATGTCGACCGTAACCGGCCACAACTTTATCGGCGGCCGCCGCAGCGCTGCTGGTACCACAACCCTTGAAAGCCTTGACGCCAGCACCGGCCAGGCGCTGCCTTATCGCTTTTATCAGGCCACCCCCGAAGAAGTGAATGACGCCGCCAATGCTGCCGACCAAGCGTTCGTTGCCTTTCGCCAGTTGAGCCCTGAACGTCGCGCTGAATTTCTGGATGCCGTCGCGGACGAAATCGACCAGTTGGGCGATGACTTTGTTGCCATTGTCTGCGCTGAGACGGCGTTGCCGGCCGGGCGTATTCAAGGTGAGCGCGGCCGTACCAGCGGGCAGATGCGTCTGTTCGCCAAGGTGCTGCGACGCGGCGACTTTTTGGGGGCGCGTATTGACCTGGCCCTGCCGGATCGCAAACCGCTGCCTCGGGTTGATTTGCGCCAATACCGCATCGGCGTCGGCGCTGTGGCGGTATTTGGCGCCAGCAACTTCCCGCTGGCCTTCTCAACGGCCGGTGGCGACACTGCTGCCGCCTTCGCCGCCGGCTGCCCGGTGGTGTTCAAGGCGCACAGCGGCCATATGGCCACGGCCGATCTGGTGGGCTGCGCGATTATCCGCGCGGCGGAAAAAACAGGCATGCCTCAAGGCGTGTTCAACATGATCTTCGGCGCAGGCGTGGGCGAAGCGCTGGTCAAGCACCCGGCCATTCAAGCGGTCGGCTTTACCGGCTCGCTGAACGGCGGCAATGCCTTGAGCAAAATGGCCGCTGAACGCGAACAGCCAATCCCGGTATTCGCCGAAATGTCGAGCATCAACCCGGTGATTCTCCTGCCTCAAGCACTGGCAGCGCGCGGCACTCAAGTGGCCAGCGAACTGGCGGCCTCGGTGACCATGGGCGCAGGGCAGTTCTGCACCAACCCCGGCCTCGTCATCGGCCTGCGCTCCCCTGAACTGACCGGGTTTATCGAACAACTGACGCAGAACATGGCCGCACAGGCCCCTCAGACCTTGCTCAATGCGGGCGGTCTGCGCAGCTACGCCAAAGGCGTCGAGCACCTGATCAATCATGCGGGCATCACCCATCTGGCAGGCCATGCGCAATCGGGCCAGCAAGCCCAACCGCAACTGTTCAAGGCTGACGTCAGCCTGCTGCTGAACAAAGACCCGCTGCTGCAAGAAGAAGTGTTCGGCCCGGCGACCATCGTCATCGAGGTGGAGGATGACGCACAGCTCAAAGCCGCCTTGCTGGCCTTGCGCGGACAACTCACCGCCACCCTGATCGGTGAACCGGCTGATCTGGAGCAGCACCAATGGCTGGTGCCGATTCTTGAGCAAAAGGTCGGGCGCATTCTGGTTAACGGCTACCCGACCGGTGTCGAAGTGTGCGACGCCATGGTTCACGGCGGCCCGTACCCTGCTACGTCGGATGCTCGCGGCACGTCGGTGGGCTCGCTGGCCATCGACCGCTTCCTGCGCCCGGTGTGCTACCAGAACTACCCCGATGCCTTACTGCCGCCAGCCCTGCAAAACAGCAACCCGCTGGGCTTGCAGCGTCTGGTTAACGGCGAGTGGAGCGCGAACGCGATTGCTTGAAACACGCTGAGTGAATGAATAACGGCGCCTGCAAATGGCGCCGTTTTCGTTTCTGCGCCGCCCTGCACAGGGGGCCACCTCAAATTTCAGGCAAAAAAAATCCCAAGTAGCTGATGGAAACTTGGGATTTAAAAATGCATTAACCGTGGTAGGTGAACGCCGGGCGATAATATCCCATTGTCATAACCAGTAACAACCCATTGTGAGGGGTTTGTCACGGTGCGGTACTGACCCACGTCAGTGAATCAAGCACTCACCATGGGACTGCCGACCTATTGCGGATTACTCCGGAAAATTGGCTTTCAAGGCTTGCAATCCCCCCTCGTACACACCTTTGAACAAGGCATGGGCCTCGTCGTCGCTGACGCCCACCGGCGTGAAGCTGCCCGACCAAGTGACCCGCGCGCCCTCACCGTGGACTTCGACTTTCAAGGTCGCCAAGTAATCGGCCACCGGAAACGGCGACTCTACGATCGAGTAGCTGTAGGTTCGGGCTGTGTTGTCGAAGGTTTGCAGGCGCTCGACGATGGCGGCGTCTGCGGTCTTGAGGTGGCGCAAGCGCCCGCCTTCACCCGCCTCGCTGCTGACAATGAACGGCAGCCAGTCGGGCAGCGAGTTGAAACCACCCACCAATTGCCACACCTGATCGGCTGTAACGGGAATATCGATAAACGCTGATGCAGTTGCCATGTGATGTGTGCCTCTGGATTTTGAAAATTAAGCGACCGGCAGTTTACTCCAGAGGATCACTGACCGATCAATCCGGCCTGGATTTTACCCACGACCTCGTGCATCGCTGGCAGAAAACGCCGCGCGGCTTCTTCAACCGGCATGGCTTTGGCGATATACACCAGGTTCAGGCAGCCCATGACCCGCGCCTCGTGCATCACCGGGATGGCAATGGCCGCGATTTTGCGCTCTTCGCCCCAATGGGCGTTGTTTTCGCCATAGCCTTTGCTGCGCGTGTGTTCAATCAGGCGCTCGACAAAACGGCTGTCTGCCGCCAGCGCAGATTGCGCATCGCCACGGCTGATCATCAGGTCTACCAACTCCTGGCGCTCGGCAGGCGGGCAAAACGCAAAGTAGACACGCCCGGTCGCAGTCATCAGCAACGGCAATCGTCGCCCAACCATCGAGCGGTGAAATGACAGGCGACTGAAGCGATGGGTGGTTTCACGGATCACCATAGCGTCGCCATCCAGGGTGCAGAGGTCAGTGGGCCACGCCACTTGTTGCAGTAACTGGCCGAGCAAAGGTGCGCCAATGGCAGAAATCCACTGTTCATCGCGGTAGCCTTCGCTGAGTTCGCGCACTTTGAGCGTCAGCCGGTAACTGTCATCCGATTCACTGCGCCGCACATAGCCTTCAGCCTGCAATGTTTCCAGCAAACGGCGCACGGTGGTGCGGTGCAAGCCGCTCTGCTCAGCCAGTTGCGCCGTGCTGGCACCCCCATCAAAACGGTTCAGACCGTTGATCAATGCCAGCCCCCGGATCAAGCCACGCACGGCTTTGTATTCGGTTTCGCTCATGTGTCTTCCGTTATTTTTATTGGTAAATCAACGATGTGCACTCTGTGCACCCTAACAAGGGTTGTCGTTGTTCACCAGCCTTGCGATTTCCATACTGCGCGCAACAAGAAATCCAAAAAGCGCTGTACGGAGATACCCATGAGTTCTGCCCACCTGTCTTGCCCTGTGGAGCTGTCCACTGATGTCGCCATTGTTGGCGCCGGCCCTGTCGGACTGATGATCGCCAACTACCTGGGCCAATGTGGTGTAAACGTCACACTGGTAGAAAAACTCGACAGCCTGATCGACTACCCCCGCGCTATTGGTCTGGATGACGAAAGCCTGCGTACCTTTCAGGCAGTCGGTCTGGCCGAGAACGTGTTGCCGCACACCACCCCCTGGCATGCCATGCGTTTTATGACACCCAAGGGTCGCTGTTTTGCCGACATTCAGCCCAAGACCGATGAGTTTGGCTGGTCGCGCCGCAACGCCTTTATCCAGCCGCTGGCCGATCGTGTGCTGTTTGAGGGGTTGGCTCGTTTTGACAACGTCAAGGTGCTGTTCGGTCGCGAACTCGAAGGCTTTGAGCAAAGCGAAAGTGGTGTGCAACTGACGTTGAAAAGCGCTGACGGTCGCCGTGAATGCTTAAAGGCCCAGTACCTGATTGGTTGCGACGGTGGCAACAGCCTGGTGCGCCGCAGCCTCAATATCAGCTTTGAAGGCAAGACCGCGCCCAACCAGTGGATTGTGGTGGACATTGCTAATGACCCGTTGAGCACGCCGCATGTGTACCTGTGCTGCGACCCGGTACGCCCGTATGTGTCCGCCGCCCTGCCCCACGGCGTGCGCCGCTTCGAATTCATGGTCATGCCCGGCGAGACCGAGGCCGAACTGAGCCAGCCCGAAAACATGCGCAAGCTGCTCGCCAAGGTGCTGCCCGACCCGGACCGCATCGAGTTGATCCGCAGCCGCGTTTACACCCACAACGCGCGACTGGCAGGACGGTTCCGTGAGGGCCGCGTGCTGCTGGCCGGTGATGCTGCGCACATCATGCCGGTCTGGCAGGGGCAGGGTTATAACAGCGGCATGCGCGACGCCTCCAATCTGGCCTGGAAATTATCCCGGGTGGTCAAAGGGCTGGCCCACGACAGCTTGCTGGATAGCTATGAACTGGAACGGCGCGACCACGCCAAGGCGATGATCGACTTGTCGGTCATGGCCGGGCATGTATTGGCGCCACCCAAGCGCTGGCAAGGCACCTTGCGGGATGGTGTGTCATGGCTGCTCAACTATGTGCCACCGATCAAACGCTACTTCGTTGAAATGCGCTTCAAGCCGATGCCGCAATACACCCGAGGCGCGTTGATCGTACCCAGTGAAAAAGGCTCGCCGGTGGGCAAAATGTTTATTCAGCCACAGGTGCTCACCGACGCCGGGGCCACGGTGCTGCTCGATGAAGTGATCGGTGAAAACTTCGCGATTATCGCGTGGGGTTGCGACCCTACCTGGGGGTTGAGCGCCGCGCAAATCGCCCACTGGCAAGCGCTGGGTACGTGCTTCATTCAAGTACTGCCGGATGTTCAGCTCAGAGCGCCGAGCGACGCGGGCCACGAGGTGATTCGTGTGGGTGATAGCACCGGTCGCTTGCGCGAATGGTTCGCTCGCGGTGCATCTTCCATCGCCCTGCTGCGCCCTGACCGTTTTCTTGCCGGGCTGGCCACCCCGCAAACGCTGGGTCGTACCTGCGATGAGTTGACGCTGGCACTCAACGCCCAGCCGCTCGCCAGCGTGACACCTGTCGTCAGCAAGGTGGCTTGAGATGAGCGCTTATCTGCATTGCTTGTCGCATACCCCGCTGGTGGGTTTCGTTGATCCGGCCCCTGAGGTGCTGGCCGAAGTCGACGCCATGATCGGTGAGGCCCGCGAGCGTATCGCCCGTTTTGATCCACAACTGATCGTGCTGTTCGGCCCGGATCACTACAACGGTTTTTTTTACGACGTGATGCCGCCGTTTTGCATTGGCATGGCCGCCGAGGCCATCGGTGATTTCGACACCGCCGCCGGGCCGCTGGACGTGCCCAAAGCGCTGGCCCAAGACTGCGCACAGGCGGTCATGGACGCGGGTATTGATACCGCCGTGTCCTACCGCATGCAGGTCGACCACGCCTTTGCGCAACCGCTGGAGTTGCTGCTGGGCGGGTTGCGCCAGTGCCCGGTGATTCCGGTCTTTATCAACTCGGTGGCAGTGCCGTTGCCGGGTTTCAAGCGGGCGCGATTGCTCGGTGAGGCCATTGGCCAATGGGCCAAATCGCTGAACCTGCGCGTGCTGTTTCTGGCCTCCGGCGGCCTGTCCCATCAGCCCCCCGTGCCGGAGTTGGCCAAGGTCGATGCGCGCATGGCCGACCGTTTGATGGGCAGCGGCCGCCAGTTGCCCGCCGATGAACGTCAGGCACGCCAGCAACGGGTGATTCAGGCGGCACGCCACTTTGTCGAAGACCAGAACAGCTTGCACCCGCTGAACCCTGTGTGGGACCAGCACTTTCTCGACACCCTGGAACAAGGCCGGTTGAGCGACTTCGATGGTTTGGGCAATGACGAACTGTCGGCGCTGGCTGGTAAATCGACCCACGAAGTGAAGACTTGGGTGGCCGCCTTCGCCGCCTTGTCAGCTTTTGGCCCTTACCAGGCCGAAGGCCGTTACTACCGCCCGATTCCCGAGTGGATCGCAGGCTTCGGCGCTTTGGGCGCGAAGCCGCTGCACACCTCCCTTTGAATTCAAGGAACACTGCCATGACTGCCACTGCATTCACTGAAGCGTCCACCAGCCGGTTCGCCCGCATCAAAGAAGGCGATCTGGACTTACACCTGCATTACAACGATGTCGGCCAAGGCCGCGAAACCGTGATCATGCTTCACGGCTCAGGCCCCGGCGCCAGCGGCTGGGCCAACTTCAACCGCAATATCGAACCCTTGGTCAACGCCGGATACCGAGTGATCCTGCTCGACTGCCCCGGCTGGAGCAAAAGCGACCCGGTTGTCAGCCAAGGCTCGCGCTCGAACCTCAATGCCACCGCGCTCAAGGGGTTGCTGGATGTGCTGGATCTGGACCGCGTGCACATTATTGGCAACTCAATGGGGGCCCACAGCACCGTGGCCTTTGCTCTGGAAAACCCGGAGCGCATCGGCAAGCTGATCCTGATGGGCGGCGGCACCGGCGGCCCGAGCGCGTTTGTGCCGCAACCCACGGAAGGCATCAAGCTGATCGGCGCGCTGTACCGCGATCCGACCATCGACAACCTGAAGAAGATGATGAGCGTCTTCGTGTTCGACGCCAGCAGCTTGACCGAAGAACTGTTTCAGACCCGCCTCGACAACATTCTGTCGCGCCGCGACCATCTGGAAAACTTCGTCAAAAGCAGCACCCTCAACCCCAAGCAATTCCCTGACTTTAGCCATCGCCTGCACGAAATCACCGCCGAGACTTTGCTGGTCTGGGGCCGTGATGACCGTTTTGTGCCGATGGACACCGGCCTGCGCCTGCTGGCCGGCCTGCCCAACGCCCGACTGCACGTATTCAACCGTTGCGGGCACTGGGCGCAGTGGGAACACGCTGATGCGTTCAACCGCATGGTGCTGGACTTCCTCACCCATTGATGACTGAGACCCTTATGAATGTGACCCCAGAAACATTGTCGCAACTGGCCGCCGACCTGCGCCAGGCTGAAATCAGCGGTGAAGCCATTGGGCCGCTGCGCGAGCAGATCGGTGAAGACAACGCCAGCGCTGCGTACGCCATTCAACAACTAAACGTCGCCCACGGCGTGGCCAATGGCCGCCGTGTGGTCGGCCGTAAAATTGGCCTGACCAACCCCAAGGTGCAAGCGCAACTGGGCGTCGACCAACCGGACTTCGGCACCCTGTTTGCCGACATGTGC
The DNA here is from genome assembly GCF_045062345.1 of Pseudomonas sp. 2024-210. Taxonomy (NCBI): domain Bacteria; kingdom Pseudomonadati; phylum Pseudomonadota; class Gammaproteobacteria; order Pseudomonadales; family Pseudomonadaceae; genus Pseudomonas; species Pseudomonas sp. 2024-210. Next base: position 16,891 of record NZ_JBJGEJ010000018.1, read on the forward strand.
TATGGCGACAACCAGACCGTGCCGCTGGAGCGCGTGCTGCAACCCAAAATCGAGGCAGAAATCGCCTTGATCCTGCAACACGATCTGCCCCACGCCGACACCACCTTTGACGAAGTCATGAGCGCGACGGGCTGGGTTGTGCCCGCGCTGGAGATCGTCGGCAGTCGGGTGCAGCAATGGAATATCCGTTTCGTCGACACCGTGGCCGATAACGCGTCCAGCGGCTGCTATGTGTTGGGCGGCCCGGCTCAGCGCATTCAAGGGCTGGATTTGCGCAACGCCGTTATGCGCATGACCCGCAACGATAAAGAAGTGTCCACCGGCAGCGGCGCGCAATGCCTGGGCCATCCGATCAATGCAGCGGTGTGGCTGGCCCGCACCATGGCGCGACTGGGCAATCCGCTCAAGGCCGGCGACATCATTTTGACCGGCGCACTGGGGCCGATGGTGGCCGTGGCCGCCGGGGATCGTTTTGAAGCGCACATCGAAGGCATTGGCCAGGTCGGCGTGGATTTCTCGTAAGACAGGCACCGCCGGGCAACCGGCAACCTGCGTGCACATGAGGCAACAATAATGAACAAGAAACTTAAAGTCGCGATCATCGGTTCCGGCAATATCGGCACCGATTTGATGATCAAGATTCTGCGCAACGGCAAGCACCTGGAAATGGCCGTCATGGTCGGCATCGACCCCGCTTCTGACGGTCTGGCTCGCGCCGAACGCATGGGCGTGGCCATTACCCACGAAGGCGTCGAGGGCTTGACCCGCATGGACGTGTTCAAGGACATCGACTTCGTGTTCGATGCCACGTCAGCCGGAGCTCACATCAAGAACGACGCCTTTTTGCGCTCGGTCAAACCGGGTATCCGCCTGATTGACCTGACACCTGCGGCCATTGGCCCGTACTGCGTCCCCGTGGTCAATCTGGAACAGAACCTCAATCAGCTCAACGTCAACATGGTCACCTGTGGCGGGCAGGCGACCATTCCGATGGTGGCGGCCGTGTCCCGTGTGGCCAAGGTTCACTACGCCGAAATCGTCGCCTCGATTGCCAGCAAATCCGCCGGCCCCGGCACCCGCGCCAATATCGACGAATTCACCGAAACCACCTCCAAGGCCATCGAAGTGATCGGCGGCGCGACCAAGGGCAAGGCCATCATCGTGATGAACCCGGCCGAGCCGCCGTTGATGATGCGCGACACGGTGTTTGTGCTGTCCGAAGCGGCCGACCTCGGGCTGGTAGAAGCCTCAATCGTCGAAATGGCGGCCGCGGTGCAGGCCTATGTGCCGGGTTATCGCTTGAAGCAAAGCGTGCAATTTGACCTGATTACACACGATAACCCGGTGAAGATTCCCGGCTTGGGTACGTTTACCGGCCTCAAGACCTCAGTGTTTCTCGAAGTCGAAGGGGCTGCCCATTACCTGCCCGCGTACGCCGGCAATCTCGACATCATGACCTCCGCTGCCTTGGCCACCGCCGAGCGCATGGCGTTGTCGATGCTTAACGCCTGAGGAGAAAACCATGAACGGTAAAAAGATCTACATCAGCGACGTGACCCTGCGCGACGGCAGCCACGCGGTGCGTCATCAGTACTCGATCAAGAACGTGCAAGACATTGCCCGCGCGCTGGACAACGCCCGTGTCGATGCCATCGAAGTGGCCCACGGCGACGGCCTGCAAGGCTCCAGCTTCAACTATGGTTTTGCCTCTCACACCGATCTGGAATGGATTGAAGCAGCAGCGGACGTGATCAGCCACGCCAAAATCACCACCTTGCTGCTGCCCGGCATCGGCACCGTGCATGACCTCAAGGCCGCGTATAACGCCGGGGCGCGGGTGGTGCGTATTGCCACCCACTGCACCGAAGCCGACGTGTCGAAACAGCACATTGAATACGCCCGTGAACTGGGCATGGACACGGTGGGCTTTCTGATGATGAGCCACATGATTCCAGCCGAGCAGTTGGCCGCGCAGGCCAAGCTGATGGAAAGCTACGGCGCCACCTGCGTGTACATGGCCGACTCGGGCGGAGCGATGAACATGCAGGATATTCGTGATCGCTTTCGGGCGTTTAAAGCGGTGCTCAAGCCTGAAACCGAAACCGGCATGCATGCCCACCACAACCTCTCGCTGGGCGTGGCCAACTCGATCACGGCGGTTGAAGAAGGCTGTGACCGGATCGACGCCAGCCTTGCGGGCATGGGCGCCGGGGCCGGTAATGCGCCGCTGGAAGTGTTCATTGCGGCTGCTGAGCGCATGGGCTGGAACCACGGCACTGACCTGTACACCTTGATGGATGCGGCGGATGACATCGTGCGGCCATTGCAGGACCGGCCAGTGCGGGTCGACCGCGAAACCTTGGCGCTGGGCTATGCGGGTGTGTATTCGAGCTTCTTGCGCCACGCCGAAATCGCCGCGCAGAAGTACGGTTTGAAGACCTTGGACATTCTGGTCGAGCTGGGTAAACGGCGCATGGTCGGCGGTCAGGAAGACATGATCGTCGACGTGGCGCTGGATTTGCTTAAACGCTGAGTCTTGCTCCCTTACCCCCGTAGCAGCTGCCGAAGGCTGCGTTCGGCGACGCAGTCGTCGTCAATCCGGCTCACGCGGTTCACCTGCATTACCGCGTGCTCTGAATGGACGATCGCTGCGCAATCGAACGCCGCCTCCGGCAGCTGCTACGGGGCGTACTACAACAATAAAACGGGTACAGCCCATGACATCGCTCAACGTCACCACCACTTTGCCGGTGGTGCGCACTATCGCTTTGTGTTTCCTCGTGGCCCTAATGGAAGGCCTCGATCTACAAGCCGCCGGGATCGCGGCCCAAGGCATGGCCGCCGCTTTTGAACTGGATAAATTGCAGATGAGCTGGGTGTTCAGCGCCGGGATCTTCGGCCTGCTGCCCGGCGCGCTCGCAGGTGGTCGGCTGGCGGATCGCATCGGCCGTAAACGCGTGCTGATGGCGTCCGTGGCCCTGTTCGGGGTGTTCTCACTGGTCACGGCCCTGGCCTGGGATTTCAATAGCCTGTTGATTGCCCGGTGCCTGACCGGGGTGGGCCTGGGCGCCGCCCTGCCCAACTTGATTGCGTTGACCAGCGAGGTGGCCGGCCCGCGCTTGCGGGGCATGGCGGTCAGCCTGATGTACTGCGGCGTGCCGCTGGGCGCCGGGCTGGCAGCGATTATCGGCATCGCCGATCTGGGCGGCAGCTGGCACAGCGTGTTTTACGTGGGCGGTGTTGTGCCGCTGTTAATCGTGCCATTGCTGGCCCTGTACTTGCCCGAGTCGCTACAGTTTCGCACTGCTCAGGAGGCGGTGCCGGTGGGCGTAGTGCAGGGTCTGTTCCGCGAAGGCGCAGCCCTGCCCACGATGCTGATCTGGGTCAGCTATTTCTTCACCCTGATGGTGGTGTACATCCTGATCAACTGGTTGCCGAGTCTGGTCATCGGTCAGGGTTTCAGCGGGCGCCAGGCCAGCTGGGTGATGCTCGCCCTGCAAGTGGGCGCCGCCGTCGGCACGCTGTTTCTGGGCTGGGTGATGGATCGGCTGCCGGCCTGGGCACTGTCGGCGCTGATCTACGTGGGCATTCTGCTGTCACTGATCGCACTGGGACTGGCCACTGACCTGCAAAGCATGCTGCTGGCAGGCTTTGTCGCCGGTTTTTTTGCGACCGGAGGCCAGTGCGTGCTGTATGCGCTGGCGCCGCACTTCTATCGTCCGTCCATTCGCGCCACAGGCGTGGGCAGCGCGGTGGCCATCGGCAGGCTAGGCGCCATGAGCGGCCCATTGGTGGCCGGCAAAATGCTCGCACTGGGCACCGGCACCGCCGGCGTCATGCTGGCGTCGGCACCGGGCATCGTCATCGCCGCCGTGGCGATGTTTTACCTGTCGCTTCGGCGCAACGTAACGCCCCCGGATTGACCCCGGACTGCACCCTGCGCGTCGACACGGCGCGCAGTGCTTGCCATGCTCAAACCTGTGCTTGCAGCGCTCCGCGTCTGCATCCGGGGGCCTGCCGATACCGATCAGGGTGAAAAAACGCGCGCTAACGGTCACATGGGCTGGCCCAGCAGGCCGAAGTTTCGCTAAGCTCTGCCACCCCCATCAGCCACCAGCGGTAAGCGCATGATTGAAGTCACCGAGGTTTCCATTGCCCACCTGCGCGCGGCGCTTGAGTCCGGCCAGACCACAGCCGTGGAGCTGGTGCAGGCCTATCTCGCGCGCATCGACGCCTATGACGCCCTCAACACCCCCACCGCGCTGAACGCGGTAGTGGTGCGCAACCCTGACGTGCTGACCGAAGCGCAGGCTTCTGACGAACGCCGGGCCAACGGCCAAACCCTCGGCCCGCTGGACGGCATTCCCTATACCGCCAAGGACAGCTATCTGGTCAAAGGCCTGACGGCGGCTTCTGGCAGCCCGGCCTTCAAGGACCTGATTGCCTACCGTGATGCATTCACCATCGAACGATTGCGCGGTGCCGGAGCCATCTGCCTGGGCAAGACCAATATGCCCCCGATGGCTAACGGTGGCATGCAGCGCGGTGTGTATGGCCGTGCTGAAAGCCCGTACAACCCAGACTATTTGACGGCACCTTTTGCGTCGGGTTCGTCCAACGGCGCAGGCACCGCCACCGCCGCCAGTTTTTCGGCCTTTGGTCTGGCCGAAGAAACCTGGTCGAGCGGCCGGGGCCCGGCTTCCAACAATGGCCTGTGCGCCTACACGCCCTCACGCGGCGTGATTTCCGTGCGCGGCAACTGGCCGTTGACCCCGACAATGGACGTGGTAGTGCCCTTTGCCCGCACCATGGCCGATTTGCTGGAAGTGCTGGAAGTGGTGGTCGCCGCCGACCCGGACACCCGTGGCGACCTGTGGCGCCTGCAACCCTGGGTGCCGATTCCGAGTGTCGCCGGTGTGCGCCCTTCATCTTATGCAACCCTTGCGGTCAAGGCTGATGCGCTGGCGGGCAAGCGTTTCGGCGTACCGCGCATGTACATCAATGCCGACCCCGAGGCCGGTACGTCGGAAGCGCCGGGCATCGGTGGCCCGACCGGCCAACGCATCATCACCCGCGCCTCGGTGATTGATCTGTGGCAAGCCGCACGTGCGGCCATCGAAGCCCAAGGCGGTGTGGTGATCGAGGTGGATTTCCCGCTGGTGTCCAATTGCGAAGGCGACCGCCCTGGCGCGCCGACCGTGTTTAACCGCGGTTTGGTGTCCAAGGAGTTCTTGCGCGACGAATTGTGGGAGCTGTCGGCCTGGGCGTTCGATGACTTTTTGCGCGCCAATGGCGATCCCAAGCTCAACTGCCTGGCGGACGTCGACGGCGCACAGATCTTCCCCCACGACCCCGGCACGTTGCCCAATCGTGAAGATGATCTGGGCGCGGGCATGGACGAATACGTGCGCATGGCCCAGCGCGGGATCACCCCGTGGGACCAGATCAGTTCCTTGCCGGACGGTTTGCGTGGCCTGGAGCAGACCCGTCGCCTCGACCTGGAAGACTGGATGGACCGGCTCGAACTGGATGCGGTGGTGTTTCCAACCGTCGCCGATGTGGCCCCGGCTGATGCCGATGTGAACCCGGTGTCGGCGGACATTGCCTGGAGCAACGGCGTGTGGGTGGCCAACGGCAATTTGGCTATTCGCCATCTGGGCGTGCCGACTGTCACCGTGCCGATGGGCGTGATGGCCGACATTGGCATGCCGGTGGGGCTGACGTTTGCGGGCCGTGCGTACGATGACTCCTCGCTGCTGCGACTGGCCTCAGCGTTTGAAGCGACCGGCAGCAAGCGCATGATTCCACCGCGCACCCCGCCGTTGAGCTGATGCCTAGCCCGTAGCAGCTGCCGAAGGCTGCGTCCGATTGCGCAGCGATCGTAAAACCAGAGCATGGGGGGTGTACAGGCAAACCCCATTCACTCAATTTACGACGACTGCGTCGCCGGACGTCGCCTGCGGCAACTGCTACGCATTGCTGGGTCAGAATGTGTATTTACCGTTGAACGACACGTAGTCGCGGTCAGACAGCGTTCGCCCTTGGGCGATGTTGGCCGAACTCAAGTACGCCACATAGGTCAGCCCCAACTGGAAGTTGCCCAGGTATTTGAAGTCGCCGCCCACGGTCAAGCGTTTCTCGGCGCGGCCCAAGCCCGAATAGGCACTGCCATCAATGTTTTGCGTCCATGTCGCCTTGGTGGTCAAGTCCCAGCCATTGAATACGCTGGGGTGATCGAAGTACGCGCCCACGCCCAACAGGCTCGACCCTCGCGTCTGGCCGTCATACACAAATTTGTTGAATGTGCCGTCAGTTCCAGCACCGCCGCCGGTGATGGTGAGGTCATCAACGCCTTGAATTCGCTGATGCACCACCTCGGTCATCAAGGTGGTCTGCTGAGCCATAAACGTCGGCCCGATGATGTACACGGCATTCAAGTTGCCTTGCCACACTTGCCCACGGGCCGGAGCGCCATTGCTCAGGTACACCGCTGCACCGTCGCGATAGCTCAGGTCACCGGCAAACTGCACCGAATCGCCCACCTTGGTGGTAAAGCTCACGCCGGTCAGTTTGATGTTGTCGAAGTAGCCCAACTGATAACTCGGGCCATTGCCGTTGCCGCCGACCTTGCCCAGCGATGAATAGTGCGTCTGCCCTGTGAAGTCAAAAAACAGCGCGGGCACGCGGTCGTGATAGCGGTAATGAAATAAACCGATCTCGGTGTTTTGCGTCAACCGGTAACGGGTGCCCAGCCCCCACTCGCCGCTGTTGCCGGGCTTGACTGACCCGCCATAGCCCACAGCGCGAAACTGCGGGTCGGGCAAATTTTGGATAACTCCCGGGGCCAACCGATAGAACTCGGCGCCGGGGCCAAAGGTGTCACTGCCAAAATAGTCCCCCACCGGGTTAAGCAGGGTTTCTTCCCATTTGTATTGGTAAAAACCGAGCAAGGCCAAGTCTTCGTTGACCGACCAGGAGCCGGACACTTGCCCGACCGGCAAGTAGGCGTCTTTGGCTTCAGTGCCCGGCACGTTGAATTTGGTCGAGTCCACCGGTGCCTGCCCCTGGCTGATGTTGGGCCAGAACAGGCTTTCGCCCCACGCCACCAGATGTCGCCCGGCCTTGAGCGATACATACTGATCATCATTGACGGTGAAATCGCCATACACGTAAGCATCCAGCAGGCGCGCCTTGCTGCCGCTGAGTTTGCGCGTATCACTGATGAATTCGTCATAACGCCCGGTTTTGTTGACCGTGTCGGGCGAGTCGTTGGCGTTTCTCTGGTGGTACACCTCATCGTAGAAATGGCTACCACGCAGCACCGCACCCAGGTTTTCATGCTTGAGCATCAACTCGCCAAACACACTGACGCGGTTGTTGATCAGCGAGCCACGTTTGAAGTTGCGCGTGGCGTCGTCGTAATTGAGGTTGTTGAGGTATTCGCTGTCAGGTTTGACGGTACGCATCGAGGCGGTGTAGTTGACCGTCAGGTTGGAGTCCAGGGTGGTATTTTCACCCAGCTCCAGCGTCGGCAAAGCGAATGCAAAGGTGCTCAACCCGCTCAGAAAACCGGCCCCCAGCACACGGCTGACAGGCTTGATGCGTGTGTACTGCGTAAACATGCGATGCTCCTTTTTATTGTTTTTGTGCCCATGTCCAGCGGTGCGCCGCCGACTGCGCACAGGCGGACCTGTGGCAGTCATGTCGGTGCGCAGTGTGGGTTATTTGCCGGCGCGGCGGGCGGCTTCAGGGCCGAAGTCACCGGCAGCAAACCCGCCTTTGTTGAGGATGTAGCCGTCACGCTGTTCGTTGATCAGGTTGAAGGCCAAGTAGCTGCCAGCGTTCAAGTCGTGATACAGGCCAACCCCGGCTTGCCAGGTCTGGGTTTCGGGGGCGTAAAAGTAGTTGACCATCGAGGTGCGCCACAGCTCGCCACGGTTGTCGTAGTTGTCACCCATGATCGGGAACCAGGTGTCTTCGTCGATGTACATCGTGCGCTTGCCATATAGGTGGCGGTTACCCGGTTTGAGCACACCTTCCAGAACCCAGACGCGGTGCAGCTCGTAGCGCATGTTGTCGGGGTTGATATGGTTGGGCGTGAGCATGTTCGCGTACTTCAGGTTGTTGGCATGCAGGCGCGCAGTGTTGTACGGGATGTACAGCTCTTTTTTGCCGACAATGTTCCAGTTGTAGCGCTGAGCCGAACCGTTGAAGATCCGCACTTCATCGACCGTGATCGAACCGCCCGATCCTGGGAATGCCATGTCGAAGCCATAGCCCGGTGATTGGCGAACGCGGCGTGTGCCGGGGTCGTAGCGCCAGCTTTGGCGAGGCTCGGTCTTGTCGTTCCAGAACTCGGTGCCGGTGTTGATTTCACCTTTGTCGCGTTGCGGCAGCAAGGTTTCGTTCAGGTAATAGGCAGAGTTGCCGGTGGTGTCACCGATCTTGCCCGGCGCAAGGCCCGGCGCCAGGTTGCGCGAGTGCACGCGGCCCCAGTTGATATTGCCGCCCTTGAGCACGTAGGCGTTGTCGGAGGTGTATTCCTCGGTCCAGGCCCGCACGGTGAACAACGAGGCATTTTTCAGCAGCTCGATTCCGCTTTGCGGGATGGGAAACGCCACGCCGCCTGTACGTGCCACGACCCCTTCGCCATCGTCCACCAACTTGGCCACCGAAGCGTTTTCCAGAGTGGCTTTGCACACGCTGTCGGCGAAACGGAAGTCGCGGTGCGTGGGGTAAACCGGCATGCGGAACGTTGCCGGGTAGAGCTTGAACAAGGCTTTTTGGCCTTCGGACAAATGTGCGCCGTATTGGTCGAGGTTTTGCGCGGTGATTACAAACAGCGGTTTTTCGTTGGGGTACGGGTCAATCGGGTGTTTGCCTGTGCCTTCAAACTTGATGCCGGGCGGCGCGCCCAGCCATTGGCCACTGTAGGCCGGGATGGTGCCCTCGGCATTGCCTTCTTTTTGCGCACCGACGCAGGTCAGATCCTTGCCCAACCGGGCAATCTGGTCAGCGGGTGCCTGGGCGAGCGTCAGCGCGCTGTAACTGTGTAAGGCCAGAGCGACTGAGAGCCAGCCGCCCATCTGAGAGAGTCGTCGCATGGGGGTCTCCTTGTTGTTTTTGTCGGTAAGCAAAACCCCGTAGCAGCTGCCGAAGGCTGCGTTGGAGCGCGAAGCGGTCCTGATGCGAACCACTCAATCTGTCGATATGGATGCGTTAAGCGCTTCACGGCCGCTGCGCGCCCGAACGCCGCCTGCGGCAGCTGCTACGGGTGATTTGTCTACCACCAGCGGCTTGCCGAGGTTGAACCACGCGGCCAGCGCCGGTAGCAGGAAGATCGCGCCCAGAACGTTGACCATGAACATAAAGGCCAGCAGTACGCCCATGTCGGCCTGAAATTTGAGCGGGGCAAACACCCAAGTGCACACCCCCAGCGACATCGTCAACGCAGTGAACACTGCCGCCGTTCCGCGTTGGCACATGGCCCGGTAGAAGGCTTCGCGCAGGTTCTGACCCTCGGCCATTTCATGCTCGATGCGCTCATAGAGATAGATGCCGTAATCCACACCCACGCCGACACCCAAGGCCATGACCGGCAAGGTGGCGACTTTCAGGCCGATGCCCAGCAGCGCCATCAAGGCATTGCACAGCACCGCGACAATCGCCAGTGGTACCAGAATGCACAGCACCGCGCGCAGTGAGCGGAAGGTCAGCAGGCAGAACAGCGCCACCGAAATAAACAAGGCAGCCAGCATCACCACTTCGGCTTGCTTGACGGCCTCATTGGACGCGGCCATCACCCCGATATTGCCGCCCGCCAATTTGAAACTCACACCCGGTACTTGAATACCGTTGATGATGCGTTTGGCTTCGCTGAGCACGTGAGCCACGATGGCGCCTTCATGGTCAGCCAAAAACACCAGAATCTGCATCTGCTGGCAACCATCGGTGACCAGCCCCGAATCCGGCGAATAGGCGTAGGCGCCCTGCTGCAAGCCTTGGGATGAGCCCGGTATGGCGGCCCAGCGCGGGTTGCCTTCATTGTTGCCGGCAATCACCTCTTTACCCATGCCCGCCACGCTTTGCACCGACTGCACGCCGGGCACCTCGCGCATCTTGAAATCGAAGGTTTCAACCGCGCGCATCACAGCCGGATCAAGGCAGGCCTCGCTACGATCGCTGATGGTCAGGAACACCGACAGCACATCCAGACCGATGGAGTAGCTGCTGATGATCGAGTGATTGTCCTGGTTGTAGCGCGAGTCTGCGCGCAACTCGGGGGCACCGGCGCCGATGTCACCGGTGGCCAGATCCCGGGCTTTGTAAGCCCCCGCTGCCAGCAATAACAGGCTGATAGCAAACACCCACAGGGCCGGGCCGGGCGTGGCCAGTGCCGATAAACGCCACCACAACGGGTGACGCTGCTCGTTGAGACGTGCACGGGCAGTCATCAGGCGAGGCTCAAGGCGCAAGTGCGCGATGATCAGCGGCAGCATGATTTTATTGGTGATGATCATCAGCATCACACCGATGCAGGCGGTGATGCCCAACTCATGGACGATAGGAATGTCGATCAGCATGATCACCCCGAACCCCAGTGCGTTCATCAGCAGCGCCAATGCGCCGGGGATAAATATCGTGCTGAATGCTGCCTTGGCGGCGGTCACCGAATCACTGCCCGCCAGCACTTGCTGCTTCCAGGCATTGGTCATTTGCACGGCATGGGATACGCCAATCGAGAAAATCAGAAACGGCACCAGAATCGACATCGGGTCGATCCCCAAGCCCAGCAAAGGCAGCAGGCCGAGCAGCCATATAACCGGCAACAAGGCGACAAATAACGCCACCACCGTCAAGCGTAACGAGCGTGAGTACACCCACAGCAACACGCCGGTAATCACAAAGGCGATGGCGAAAAAGCCGATCACGGTGTTCAGGCCTTCGACGACATCCCCGACCAGCTTGGCAAAACCGACAATATTAATGTCAATGTCAGCGCTGCTGTATTTGCTTCGAATGTCCTCAAGGCGCTGGGCAATTTGCACATAGTCCACCGGCTGACCGGTCTTGGGATCAACGTCTTGAAGGTCGGCCCGCACCATTGCCGATTTCAGGTCATTGGCCAGCAGACGGCCTATTTGCCCGGAGCGGGCGGCGTTGCTGCGCACTTGTTGCAAGTCCTCAAGCGTCGCAGCATATTGCGGCGGCACCACCAGATCGCCGACATAGCCTTCTTCGGTAATTTCGATATAGCGCACGTTGGGGGTAAACAGCGACGTCACACTGGGACGACTGACGCCCGAGATATAGAACACGTCGTCGGTGACCTGTTGCAGGGTTTGCAGGAATTCGGGGTTATAGATATCGCCCTCGCCCTTCCAGTGCACGCTGACCAGTAGACGATTGGCGCCAGTAAAAATCCGGCTGAAATCCAGGAAGTTGAGCATGTAGGCATGGCGCACCGGGATCTGTTTGTTGAAGCCGGGGTCGAGCCGTACCTGGGTGGCGCTATAGCCAAGCGCCAAGGTGATCAGCAGAAACAATCCAAGCAGGGGTTTGCGGTGGGCGAGTAGTCGCTCGGCACACTGATTGACCAGACGCTGGGTGGTGGTGAGCTCAGGCGCAATTTTCATCGCAGCCTCGCACAGCAAATGAACAGACGATGGCGCCCATGCACACGATCCCTCGCAAATTTTTATTGTTTTTTGCTTGCGGCTTGATCAACCACCCCGCATTGAGTGGGAGTGATCATCAGGTGCAGCTGTGCCTGGAACATCGTCCATAAGGCTTAGGCTGTTTGGAGGGGATAAACATGGACCTCGTACCCGCTGACGAGGAACGAAGGCTGCGCTCGAGCGCGAAGCGCTCGCAAAACGGGACAACTCGGTGTAGCCGAAACCCGCCAACCGGCCATCGCAGCAGGGCTGAGGTCTTGGCTGGAAGGGTTTTACGACGGCTGCGCCGCCAATCGCAGCCGTCGTCCCTCGTCAGCGACTAGGCGCGCAGGGTTATTCTTTGCTGGGTTTGAACTTGAGCACACCTTTGGGCCAGGTAGCAGCCTTCTTGGTGATCGCCTTCAGGGTTTTGGTCAACCCGCCTTCAAGCTGCTGGTTGGCCGCAAATACCAGCATGACCGTCTGACCTTCTTTGAAGACCACGCCTTCACCCTCAGGCGAAGTGACATAGGCATAGTCGCCAATACCATAAACCGTCATTTTGATTTCACGAAACTTGATGTCGAATTTACCGCCTTCGCGACTGGGCAAAACGGCGGCGCTGAAATGATCACCGACTTTAAGCTTAAGACCCGGTTTGTCATCTACAACCAGCGCTGTTTCAGTGTCGATTTCGGCGATGTAAATACCTTCCGCCGTTTGCTCGGTGACATAAACAAAACGGGAGTGGAACAGCTTTACCAGCCGAGCCCGCAAGTCACCCAAAACGAATAACGCATGCATCTCCAAATTGCTGACTGCCAACGAAAAACCCTCGAAACCTGAAGTGGAACTGCCGGAATAAAAAGGCAGCAAAAAAAGGCATCAGCCACGTAATGAAAAAAAACGAGTACAGCAATGGCTCCGGACTGCTGGAGTCGGGAGACAAGAACCATCAAGACTAGAGGATCCGCACTCTGATTTCCCCGGCGAACGATGCGCCAATGACTGAAGAAAATCAGCCAGAACCAGAACGAATACAACAGATAAACAAATCAGTCGGGACGGCATTCTACCGGCCATGCCCGGCGTTGGGTATAAACATCCTCATGGGTATCAAGGATTTCTAACTTTTTTAACGTAATAGCGCCGCAAATGGCGAGGCTTTCGTTACACCGGTCAGTTATCTGCGCCACTCTTCATCAACTACTGCCATACTCGCCAAAAAATCGACTTGGCCCATGAAGCCGGGTTCGCCGGGCTCCATTACCTTTAAGGGAACGTGACACGTGACGGAATTTGATATTGGCGAGTTTTTCATCCACGGAGACGTCAGAGAAGTCGAAGGCGAGTTTCAGGCCGTGATCGTGATGCGGGCCAAGCCGCCGCTCTCCACGGTTACTTATCATCAGGTCGAAAAGGATCGCTGGTTCAAGACCGCCGAAGGCGCCAAAGCTGCGGGCCTGGAGTCGGCCCAGGCGTTGAAAAACGCAGTCGATGCAGGCGCCTTCAACGCTTGACCCCCGCCGGGACGAGCTGGCTCAGGCGTGCCGGGCATTACCCGCACAAGCCCTGTGCTGGCTTCCCAGCTGCGCAAGCCATGCTGCGCGGCACTCTTCGGCTTCAAGGCGAGTAGAAAAAGCCGTACCACGCTGCTCCCCGTTGACCAAAACCACCCAGCAGGCTTTTTGCCCGACCTCGCGCAAGGTTTTGGGAACACCGCTGCCAATCATGACGGCTACATCAACCTGATAAGGCATGATGAATTCTCCAGCAATTAGTTAGTCACCTAACGATGTCGGCCATTTTAGTGACTAACGATCACGGGAAAAAGCTATCTGAGGCATAGCTCAATTGCATGATCGGTAACAATCCTCGCCTTAGACCCATTCATCCAGCGGCATTTGCTGATCGAACACCGAGCGCCCGCCTTCGCGCGGCCGGTTGAAAAAAGCTTGATCCATCACGCCCGTCCCCATGCCTACGCCCGCATTCCAGTGGGCTGAGCGATGAACATAGCGTTGGCGCAACAGACGCTCCTGCTCAGCGCTGAGTTCAATAACGCCCGTACGCACTTGCGCCTCCAGGCTGACGGCAATCGCTGACAGTTCGTCGGGTACTTCGATCACGGCGGCGGGCAATGCGCACAGAGGCACACCCTGATCGCACGCCAGTCGGTGCATGATCCGCAAGTACACACGCGACAAGTGCCCAAACACCCTGCGCTGCATGAATACGGCCGCCTGCACACGCTGCATCGGGTCTTGGCGAGAGCCTGTGGGGTGTGACTCGCTGCGGATCTCCAGCAGTCGACTCGGGTCTTGTGGGTCCAACAAGTCTTGACGCTGCCACTCGACCAGGTCTTGCTCGGCGACCGCCCACGCACGGGTCAACTTGAGCGGTGTGGACGGGCTAACCAGATTAGTTTGCCAACGCGTCAGGTACACCTGCTCCTCCATCTCCAGCGGGTAGCCACCACCCACGTCGGCGTGCACGCCCGGCAGGGCTATATCCAGCGGCCACTGCGGAGCAATACGGCTCAGGGCGAAATTTCTACGGTGCTCGTCTCTGGCACTGAGTTGCACCACCTGACGCGCACACTCAGGGCCCAGAAAAAGGTTAAGCCCCGGATTGATGTCGTCGCCGATATCGCCCAAATCGGCCAACCCACCCATGGCCGCCACGGTATCGAACAGCCCGATAAAACAAATCTCACACGTAAAATCATCCGCCAGCACAAAGTGTTCAGCGAAATCAGTCGCGTTGATTAGATTCGTAAAATGCCGGGCCGCGGCTGCGCCACGACTGAAACCAAATATATCCAGTTGCAAGCGGCTCAGGGTGTGAGGCGCCAGCGCTTGCACGAACGTTGTCAGGCACCGATTGAGTTGCGCCTGAGCCTCTTCTGCCTTGCCCAGCACACCCGTGTTGCCGCGCCCATAGGTCTGCGCCGGAAAGCGCGTATCCGCCTGGCCGGTGGTCGTGCCTATGCCGGTGACATACAGCGAAGTGACGGCCTTGCCCGTGGCATCAAAGCTTGATTGCACCGGGTAGCACTGATACAGCCGGGCAACATTAGTGGCAACACCGTCATAGCTGCTGCCCGCGTCAACCCTCAGGCCCTGTGCTTGACGTTCCTGCCCCAACAGGCTGTTGAACGTGTTGTTTGCCGTCCCGTCAAAAAAAACACCGACACGCAACACAGGTCCTGTGTCGCTGGAATTGCTCATGAATGCTGCCATCTCCTTATTAGGTTGCACGCGGAAATGCGCGGCCAAATATAAGGGTGCTCAGCAGCAGCGACCAGCTCAAGACCCTGAGATTGTATGTGCACGGATTACAGCGGGGCGGCTGAACAACAGTGCGAATGCCTGTTGCGTGGGGCAAAAAATTGAATCAATGCGGCCGACAACGTCGCAGGTGTTCTCACTCAGTTTGCACGCGGCGCAAAACCCGTGAGGACACCTGCGCAGGCGCTTAGGCTTGACGCTGGTGCTTGTCGATTTGCTCGTGACGCTCTTGTGCTTCGATGCAGTACTTGGTCGTCGGGCTGATCAGCAGGCGCTTAAGGCCAATGGCCTCGCCACTGTCATCACACCAGCCGAAGCTGTCTTCTTTAATGCGCTCCAGCGCTTGCTCCAATTGAGGCAGCATACGTTGATCACGATCGATGGAGTTCACCAGCCAGGTGCGCTCTTCTTCTACCGAAGCAGCGTCCGCAGGGTCGGCCGGGGTATCCAGACTTTCAATCGCGATACGGTTCTGCTCGATACGCTCGTGGGTTTCAACCTTCATGTTTTGCAACAGCTCGCTGAAAAAAGCATGTTGCTCGGCATTCATGTAGTCATCCGCCGGCATGGCCAGCAACTTATCCTTTGTCATTGATTTCTCTATAAAAAATACGTGCATTAAGGCGAACTGGGGAGCGTTCTGACCGATATTCGCCCCAACCCGTCAGGTGCCATCTGTTTCAAGCGCCACCCGGCACTCAATTTACGAGGGGCGGCAGTCTAAGGCCGAGTTATCGACTCAGCAACTGAAATGACATCTATTTGTCCAGCAAAACCTGAAAAGCGATAAAAAGGGCCCTAATGGAGTGCGATTGCTGCAAGAAACTCCCTCAGCGAACCTATTCATGCCTGAACCCCATCGGATTCTGCTGAAGAGGGTGTCAACATGCCATCTTTCATTTTCCCAAGGCCGCCGCTGAAAGGGCCCGTTCCTGCCAATGGTTTCGCACTATAAGTAGGCATTGGCGACAAGAGCCGATTGACTGAGCGCCATTACGCCAGCGAAAAATACTTCACTTTATTACCTGAGCGTTCCTGGACGTAAAAAATGTCACCCCTACAAAGGGCGACATCGCCTTTGCCGCTGTACGAATTAAGCCCTTCAAAACTCCTCCTTTACACGCTGAACAATCCCACGAATATCTCCGTAAATCTTATTGATAGTTACGCATTGACTGACAAGACTGAGGGGGCTAGGCACTTTACAATCGTTCGCACAAATCCCAGATCCCAAGCCAAGTAAATGCCCTTAATGTCACTGTTTGTATCGCGATAAATGGCATTCACGAACTCTGCCCCCATTCAGTTGAGAAACCAGATCTGAACCATCCCCTCAGATAGCCCAAATACCGTTCAGCCCATGAAAATTGCCTAACGAAGCACTGAGTGCTTGGTTGGCACTTTTCAACAAGACACTGCCCGGTATTGTCCAAATAGCCTTACTTAGGGAGCACGACACGATGAGTTATTCCTTGTTTGCCCAGACTAAGCCTGCACCTGAACCCGACTTGTGTGCCACAGCCCCGACGGCAGACTGCCCGGATCCGGTAGACGTGCCGGAACTGAGCAGGCTGGTCAAGCTGCGCGATGCGCTGTTGATGCTCAAGATCCCCATGGCCAATAACGAAAGTTTGCGCGGCGTTATCGAAGGGCGACTGTTAAACAATGAGGTCTATGAGCGCGTTCTGGGAAAATTGGCGTCTGACAATCCCAATCACGTGTCGGCAACGCCTCCCTAATTACACCTGCATCTCGTCATCGTGAACCGATGAAAGGGGCTTAATCTCAAAAATAATGCAGTTAACACTCATTATTATGAATTTGCAGATTGGCTGGGCATTAGGCAGACTTCACGCGTTCCTCCCCCACATGAAGGGACATTTTCAAGGGCTTGCCGGGACTCCCGCCAAGCCCTTTTTTAATCTTCACACTCATCGAAACCGGATTGTCATCGCCATGCAAACCCGCTGGATCAGCAGGCTGTTACCTGCTTCTACCCATACCCGACCTACCGAATGGAGCCGTGCCGCCATCGGCGTCTCGCTGGGCACCCTGCTGAGTGTCTGGGTCTGCAGCCTTTTTTTCGGGCTGCCGGTCGCCATGCACCTGATCGGTCCATTGGGCGCATCAGCCGTATTGTTGTTTGCCGTCTCTTCAGGCGCTCTGGCGCAACCCTGGTCGATTCTGGGCGGCTATTTCTGCGCCACGCTGGTCTCATTGGTCGTGGTGTACTTTTTGGGCCGCAACCTGAACAGCGCGTGCCTGGCCGTGGGCGTGAGCCTGATTGCCATGTGCCTGTTGCGTTGCCTGCACCCCCCGGCCGGGGCGCTGAGCCTGCTGGTCGTGCTGGCAGACCCGGCCAGTGCCCGTCTGGGCTGGGCCGTGCTGGAACCGGTAATGTTGGCGGCGGCGTGCATGCTGGTATCGGCGATGGCCTATAACAACCTGACACGGGTGCGCTACCCGAAAAAATCGGAAACCGCTGCCGTCACTGCGGCCCCGGCCGCTGCCGGCGATCCGGGAATTACTGCACAGGACTTGCAAAAAGCACTGGAGCAGATGGAAGCCTTCATCGATGTAACCCCTGAAGACCTTGAAGCCTTGATCAAAGCCAGCGAACAGAATGCGCGTCGGCGAAGTGTCACAGAGGTCTTCACTCAAGGCTCAAACTGAAAAACCGCCTCTGCGATCAGGGGTCGCTTAAATCAGGCGCTGTATTTGCTTGTGCCTCCAGACCAGCCGGTAATACGCGGTTTGCAGAACCAGCATAGCGATATAGGTCACAGGGAACGCCATCCACACCCCTTGAAGACCAAAATGGGCATCCAGGGCATAGGCCACGGGTAACTCAATGCACAGCACACAAAACAAGGTGATACCCATGGGCACCACTACCACGCCGCTGGCCCGCATGATCCCGCCGATGACGGCTTGAAAGCCAAACACCAGAACGCTCCAGAGCATGATGTGCAAAAGGTGCTCTGCCCTGATCAGCGCTTCTACATCGGTGATGAACAGCCCCAACAGCCAGTTGGACAATCCATAACCCAAGAGCACCAACGCACCGGTCAGGCAAAGATTGATGAGCAGACCGGTGCGCAGGATCGGGCCGATACGCTCTATGTGCCCTCCCCCGATCGCTTGCGCCCCCAGGATCGACGCCGTGATGGCTATCGACAATGCCGGGAACTGCACATAGTTGACGATCTGCGTGACCGCACCGTAGGCAGCCGTGGCGGAGGAGCCATGGCTGTTGACCAATGCCAGAATGACCAACTCGGAAAGCGACAGCACCACCATCTGCACCCCGGTCGGCAAGCCGATGCGCAAGACTTTTTTCAAAATGGCCCAGTCCAGACGCAACGCCGCAAAGAGTTCGCGATCCGGGGCCATTGCACTGCGTTTGTGGCGCAGACGCAGCACCAAAAAACCCATCGCCAGGGCATTGCCCACCAGTCCGGCCAATGCCGCGCTTTGGATGCCCATGGGCGCGATGCCCAACCAGCCGAGGATCAACGCCGGGGTCAGCAACAGGCCTACGGCCGTTGACACGATCAACGCCAGCAAAGGCGAAACCGTGTCACTGATGCCCCTCAACAGTTGCGTGAACAGAATAAAGACCAGCAAGAGCGGCATGATCAGCATCATCACCCGCGCATAGGCCACGGCGTCTTCCAGCACGTCGATCGGAGTGCCCAGCCCCTGCAGTGCAGGGCGAGCCAAAAAGCTGCCCAGTACCGCTGCCACCAGTCCAATGATCGCCCCCAGGGTCAACGTGGCGCCGGTGACTTTCTTCACCAGCGACGTTTCGCCCGCCCCCCATGCCTGACCGATCAACACCGACGCCCCGGCGCCAAGACCAATCACCAGCGCGATAAAGAAAAACACGATAGGGAACATCCCCGACACGGCCGCCAGCGCCTGAGTGCCGAGCAATTGCCCGACATAAATCCCATTAAGCGTGCCTGAAAAGCTTTGCAGGAAGTTGGACAGCACCATCGGCGCCAGGAAGATCAGATAGATCTTCCACAGCGGCCGTTGTGACGGGTTCTGCATAACGGATCGCCCTTAGAAAAAACGTATGGGCCGTTATACCGTAAAAGGTTGAAATAAATCTCTTCAGCGTCCCGCGATGACCACGGCCACCTTCTCAACTCAACTCAAACAACCCCGCCGCGCCCATGCCGCCACCAATGCACATGGCCACCACCACAAACCGCGCGCCCCGGCGCCGTCCTTCCAACAGGCTGTGGCCGACCATTCGCGCCCCGGACATACCGAACGGATGGCCAATGGAAATCGCCCCGCCGTTGACGTTCAGGCGGTCATTGGGAATCTGCAAAAAGTCGCGGCAGTAAACCACTTGGCAGGCGAACGCTTCGTTGATCTCCCACAAGTCGATATCCGACACCGTCAGGCCGAAGCGCTTAAGCAATTTGGGAATGGCAAACACCGGGCCAATGCCCATTTCTTCCGGTGCACAACCACTGACCGCGATCCCGCGATAAATGCCCAGCGCTTCGATCCCGCGCTGTTTGGCCTCGGCGCGGCTCATCAACAAGACGGCGGCAGCGCCGTCGGAGAATTGCGAAGCGTTGCCAGCGGTAATGAACTCGCCCTGCTGCACCCATTGGCCGTCTTTCCACACGGGTTTCAACGCGGCCAGGTCTTCAAGGGTGGTCGAGGGGCGATTGCATTCGTCACGGTCGGCCACGACTTCTTGATGGCCACTGGGCTTGCCTTCCTTGTCAAAGCACAGCTTGCGCGCGGCCAAGGGCACAATCTCTTCGGCAAACAGCCCGGCGACCTGTGCGGCTGCCGTTCGCTGCTGGCTTTGCAAGGAGTACTGGTCCTGCACTTCGCGGCTGATGTTGTAACGCCGAGCCACGATCTCGGCGGTTTCGAGCATCGGAATATACGCCGTGGGCATGCACGCCAGTACCGCTTCGGACTGCGCCCGGTAGGTGTTTTTGTATTTATTTTGAGTCAATGACAGCGACTCGACACCGCCCGCGACCGCAATCGACATTTCGCCGGTCATGATGCCTTTGGCTGCCACCCCGATACTCATCAACCCCGAGGCGCACATACGGTCAATGGCCATGCCCGGCACAGTGTTCGGCAAACCACCGGTATTGGCGCACAAGCGACCAATGTTGTAGCCCTGGGTGCCTTGTTGCGCCGCAGCGCCCATGATCACGTCCTCGACAGAACCCGGCTCGATGCCGGCGCGCTCAACCACCGCACGCACCACATGGCCACCGAGCACCGGGGCTTCAGTGTCGTTGAACGAGCCACGGAAGGACTTGGTCAGGGCCGTACGGGCCGTGGAGACGATCACTACGTCATTCAGGTTCATGTTCATCACTCACTGTTCAATAGAGTTGAAGGTGTAACGACTGATGGTGTCCACCACACAGCCGGGACGCTCGCTGCCTTCGATTTCGACACTGATGCGCACCACCGCCTGCAAGGCCGCTCCGAGCGCCTCGACCTGAATGATCTGGCCGTGCCCGCGCACCCGCGAGCCGACTTTGACCACCGCCGGAAAGCGCAAGCGGTCACTGCCGTAATTGACCCCCATGGCCAGATTGGCGAACTGCATCAATTGCGGCATAAACAGATTGGCCAGTGCCAGCGTCAGGTAGCCGTGGGCAATGCAGGCACCAAACGGGCCGCTGGCCGCTCGCTCAGGGTCGACATGAATCCACTGGTGATCGCCCGTGGCTTCGGCGAACAGGTTGACCCGCTCCTGTGTCAGTTCAAGCCAGTCGGTACGGCCCAAATCCTGCCCCTGGGCGTCAAGCAATTGCGCGGCACTGCTGAAGAGTGTGCTCATGGGTTCACCTCACGCCTGCTGCGAACTGACCGGCAACACTTCACCGACCATATAAGAGGCGTAATCGCTGGCCAAAAACACCATGACGTTGGCCACTTCCCACACTTCTGCCGCGCGACCAAAGGCTTCGCGGCTGGTCAGTTGTTCGAGCAGCTCGCTGCTTGAGGCTTTTTTCAGAAAGTCATGCAATGCAATCGACGGCGCGACGGCATTGATCCGCACGCCGCTCTCGGCAGCTTCCAACGCGCTGCAACGGGTCAGCGCCATCACGCCGGCCTTGGCCGCAGCGTAATGGGCCTGTTCTTTTTGCGCCCGCCAGCCCAGTACCGAGGCGTTATTGACGATGGCCCCGGCGCCACGACGCTCCATATGCGGCAGCATGGCGCGGGTCATGCGCATAGTGCCGGTGAGGGTGATGTCGAGCACTGAAGACCACTGTTGATCGGTCATCTCGGTGAGGCGCACCTGGCCGCCCAGCCCGGCGTTGTTGATCAGTACATCGACGCCGCCCAAGGCGTCTTCGGCGGCGGCAACCAGGGCTTGTACGTCGGTTTCAACCGTGACGTTGCACAGTTGGCCGTAGACGGCTTGCAGGCCGGTTTCGGCCTTTAGGCGCTCAACGGCTTCTTCGAGGCGACGCGGGTGAATATCGGAAATCATCAAGGCGCGACAGCCTTCTTCGGCGCAGCGTTTGGCGGCGGCATAGCCGATACCGGCACCGGCTGCGGCGGTGATCAGGATCGACTTGCCGGCCAAAAGCTGGTGGCCGGGGACGTAGGGAGGTGCTTGTCTCATGGTTGAATTCTCTTATTGTGATGGCAAACAAAAGCCCCTCACCCTAGCCCTCTCCCAGAGGGAGAGGGGACTAAAGGCAAAAGCAGATCCGCTTTTAGCCCCCTCTCCCTCTGGGAGAGGGCTGGGGTGAGGGCCAGGGTTCAGCCGTCTCAGCTGCCCCAAACCCTTTGCGGCTTGGGCGCTTCAGCTAATATCTGGCTCATGGCCACGCCCACTTCTTCAGGCTGCCACTGCGCGCCCTTGTCACGGGTCACGCCCGTACGCCAGCCATCGCCCAGCGACAGCCGCCCGCCCTGACTCTCAATGATTTGCCCGGTCACATCCCGCGACAGGCTGCTGCCCAGCCACACCACCAACGGCGCGACGTTTTCTGGCGCCCAGGCATCAAACCCGCCGTCATCCGGCTTTTTCACAACGTCCGGCATCGCACTTTCAGTCATCGAGGTGCGCGCCGCCGGGGCCAACGCATTAGCCGTGACGCCATAACGCGCCAGCTCGGCCGCTTGCACCAACGTCAACGCGGCAATCCCACCTTTGGCCGCACTGTAATTGGACTGTCCCACCGAGCCCTGCAAACCCGCACCGGAGCTGGTATTGATAATCCGCGCGTCCACGGGGTGCCCGGCCTTGGCCTGATCGCGCCATCGCTTGCCCAGAATATTGGCCAGACAAAAATGCCCCTTGAGGTGCACGCGCATCACCGCATCCCAATCGTCTTCGCCGAGGCTGATAAACATCCGGTCGCGCAAGATCCCGGCGTTGTTAACCACGACATGGACTTCACCAAACGCGGCCAGTGCGGCATCGACAATCAACTGCGCCGTCGCAACCGTGGTGATGTCGTCGGCATTGGCAATCGCCTGCCCGCCGCGCTGGCGAATCTCGCCCACCACCTCTTCGGCCGCTTCACGGCGAATGTCATTGACCACCACATTGGCGCCCTGTTCGGCAAACGCCAGCGCATAGGCGCGGCCCAAGCCCCCCCCCGCGCCGGTGATAATCACGGTACGTCCTTCACAAATGGCCATCTCGTTACTCCTAAAGACGCTCAATGATGGTTACGTTGGCTTGCCCGCCGCCTTCGCACATGGTCTGCAAACCATAACGGCCGCCAGTGCGCTCCAACTGATTGAGCAAGCTGGTCATCAACCGGGCACCACTGGCGCCCAACGGGTGCCCCAGCGCAATGGCGCCGCCATTGGCATTGGTGCGAGCCGGGTCGTAATCCAGCTCCTTGGCCCATGCCATCACCACGGAGGCAAAGGCTTCGTTAATTTCCACGAGGTCGATGTCTTGCATGCGCATGCCGGCCTTTTTCAAGGCCATGCGCGTGGCCGCAATGGGTGCAGTGAGGTGCCAGATCGGATCGTCGCCCATCACGCACAGGTGGTGGATGCGGGCTCTGGGCGTCAGGTTATAGCGCTTGAGCGCCGCCTCGGAGACCACCAGTAAAGCGGCCGAGGCGTCACAGGTCTGACTGGAAACAGCCGCGGTGATCGACGGGAACTCAGCGGACACTGGCTCCAGTTCAGCCATTTTGGCCAGACTGGTCTGACGCGGTGTTTCATCGTCCCAAACGCCTTCGCAGGGCACGATTTCATTGACAAAGCGGCGCCCGGCAATCGCGTCCAGCGCGCGACGATGACTTTCCAGCGCATAGGCTTCCATCTGTTGGCGACTGATCTGCCAGTGATCGGCGATGCGCTGCGCTGCGTAAAACTGATTGACCGGCTGGTTGCCAAATCGCGCCTGCCAGCCCTTGCTGCCGGAAAACGGATCACTGAACCCCAGCGGCTGCCCCGCCAACATCGCTGATGAAATCGGGATCTGGGTCATGGTTTGCACCCCACCCACCGCAATCACATCCTGGGTCCCGCTCATCACGGCTTGCGCGGCAAAGTGCAGCGCTTGCTGCGATGAACCGCACTGTCGGTCAATGGTGGTGCCCGGTACGTTGAGCGCCAGGCCCGCCGCCAGCCAACTGGTGCGGGCAATGTCCCCGGCCTGCGAGCCAATGGTGTCAACGCAACCAAAAATCACATCGTCGTATTCGTCGGCAGGGATCTGATTGCGTTCCACCAGTGCTTTAAGCACATGGGCGCCCAGGTCTATCGCATGCACATGGGCCAACCCGCCTTTACGCTTGCCGGTCGGGCTGCGCAAGGCATCAACAATATAGGCTTGGGGCATCATCAATCCTCGAAGGTGTGGCCTGGGCCCAGAGGCGCAGCACCGCTGAGTACGTGGTCAGCCACGCGTCTTTTATGCAGGGCACGATCGCCCCAGGCGTTGTCCAGCGCCCACGCGCGCTTCATGAACATTTGCAGGTCAACTTCCCAGGTGTAACCCATGGCGCCGTGCACCTGAATGCCTTGGCGGGCCGCCAGCCAGCTGGCCTCACAGCACGCCAGACGTGCTTGCGAGACCCACACACTGGCATATTGCTCACCGTGAGCCAGCGCGTAAGCAGCGCGATACAACACCGGCTTGGCAAACTCGATCTGCGTGGCCACATCGGCCAAGTGATGTTTGACCGCTTGAAAACTGCCTATCGGCTTGCCGAACTGTTTGCGCTGCGCGGCGTAATCCACCGAGAGGTCAAGCATGCGCTGAGCCAGACCAAGCAATTGCCCCGCCACCGACAGCGCCCCCCGGTTCAGGGTTTGCGCCCATAAATGGCGACCCGAAGGGCCGTCGGCCACCAGCGATGACGTGCTCGACTGCCAACTGACGCGGGCCAGACGCCGTGAGGCATCCAGGCTGCTGAGGGGATGCACATCGACCTCGCTGCGAGGCACCACGTGGACTTCGTCGCCCTGAGCCAACAGCAGCAAATCCGCGTGAGCCGCATCGGCCACCAGCGGGTTCACCGGGTGACCAATCGCAATGCGCAGGCTGCCATCAGCAATGCCGCTCAGCCATTCGGTGCGAGTGGCGGTGTCCTGTGACAAACCGGCAATCATCGCGCTGGCCACGTACGCGGTGTCGCTGAGTGAATCGGGAATGGCGTAGTAGCCCAGTTCCTGGGTCATCAACGCCCACGCCACATCATCCATGCCCAAACCGCCGTAGGCTTCGGGCACGGAAAGCGCAGTCAAACCCTGCGCTGCAATCTTGTTGCGCAAGTTCGGCGAACGACCGAGATCGGTTTCCCAGATTTCGCGGAGCATTTCGGGGGCGGCTTCAGTCATCAAAAAACGGCTGATGGCTTCGCGAAACGTTTGCTGGTCTTCGGTAAAGGTAAAGTCCATTCCCGGCCTCACTTCGGCAGACCGAGCATGCGCTCGGCGATGATGTTGCGCTGGATCTCGTTAGTGCCCGCGTAAATAGGCCCTGCCTGAGCAAACAAAAAGCCTTCGAGCCAGTTGTACCCACCGTCCAATTGCCCGGTCAGTTCGCCGTGGGCACCGAGAATGCGCATGGCGGTTTCGTGCATGCGCAGGTCAAGTTCCGACCAGATGATTTTATTGATGCTCGACTCGGCACCAATCTGCGCACCCCGGTTCAGGCGCCCCACCGTGTGATAGGCGGACAAGGCATAGGCCTGAGCGTCCGACCACGCCTTGCACACCGCCTCGCTCAACGTCGGGTCACGATCGGCACTGGCGCGATGGCTTTGATACAACTCAACCAACTTGCGTGCGGTGTACTGAAAGCGGGCGGGCGAACGCAACAGCAAGCCCCGTTCAAACCCCGCTGTGGCCATCGCGACGTGCCAGCCCTGCCCTTCATCGCCAATACGGTTTTGCAGCGGGATGCGCACGTCATCAAAAAACACTTCGGCAAAGGCATCTTTACCGTTCAGTGCCTTGATCGGACGCACCGTCACGCCCGGCGCATTGAGCGGCACCATGACAAACGACAAACCATGATGGCGGCTGGACGCCGGATCGCTGCGGAACAAGCCAAACAGCCAGTCGGCAAAAATCGCCCGGGTCGACCAGGTTTTCTGTCCATTGAGCACGTACTCGTCACCCACACGAGTGGCTTTACTGGTGATGGCAGCCATGTCAGAACCGGCGTTCGGCTCAGACCAGCCTTGAGCCCACATATCAGCACTGGCAGCCATGCGCGGCAGAAAGCGCTTTTTTTGCTCCTCAGTGCCGAACTCCATCAAGGTCGTGCCGAGCAGCAACTGACCGTTCTGGTTAACCCGCATGGGTGCACCGGCACCGTAATATTCTTCCTCGAAAATTAACCACTCAATCAGATCGCAGCCACGCCCACCCAGATCGGTGGGCCACATGACCATCGACAGGCGGTTCTCAAAGAGCTTGGCTTCCCACTGACGGTGCTGCTCAAAGCCTTCGCGGGTGTCATAACTGGCTAATGGGCGAGTAGGCAGATTAGCGGCCAGCCATTGACGCACTTCCTGTCGGAACGCCTTTTGTTTCGGGGAGTAAGTCAGGTCCATCGTCAGCTCCTCAGAACGCAGCGTCGCGTTTTTCAACAAAAGCGCGGCGGGTTTCAGCGGAGTCCGCACAGGTGTAGGCCTGTAACGTAAAACCCTGCTCCCAGCGGTATTTATCTTCCAGGTTGCCGTCTTCGATACCGTTGAGCGCCTCTTTGGCGATGCGGATCATGGCCGGGCTTTTGCTGGCGATTTTGTGGGCGATTTGCAACGCGGTTTCGCGTAATTGCTCACGGGGCACGACGCGCTCGATAAAGCCGTATTGCTGGGCTTGCACGGCACCGATCTTGTCGCCGGTGAAGAACAGATAACGGACTTTTTGCACCGGAAACAGGCGCTGCAAGTGCGCCCCGCCGCCCATGGCGCCGCGGTCAACTTCGGGCAAGGCGAAGGTGGCGCAATCGGAGGCCACGACGATGTCGGCTGCCCCGGTAATGCCAATTCCGCCGCCCAGTACAAAGCCGTGGACGGCCACAATCACCGGCACCGGATTACGATGCACCGCCTTGAAAGTGGCGTAGTTACCGGCATTGACCTGTACGATCAGTTCGGGGTTGGCGTCCAGTTCCTTGATATCGACGCCTGCGCAGAAACCCCGGCCCTCGGCCCGGATCACGATAACGCGTACTTGCGGGTTGGCGCCCAAGGCCTCAATCGTTTGCGCAAGGTCAAGCCATTGCTGGCTATTAAGCGCATTGACGGGGGGCCGATCAATCACCAACTCAGCGACGCCGGCGTCGATGGCGGTGTGAAATGCAGTGTGGGTTGCGCTGATCACAGGTGCTCCTGAAATGGCCTAAGGCATGGGAGCAGTATGGGAATGCGCAGTGAGGGGATCATCGTCCATTGAGACTAAGCACAACGTCTGGCCCGGACGTGTCAGGAGGGTCTTGCCTGCGGTGCCGGGCCTTTGTTTAAAGACCGCTGAGCACACCTCGCAGGCCACCCGTTTCGGGTCATGTATGGACTGTCAAGACTCACTCCCCTGTGAACACGTTGTGTGGCTCCTGCGGCCCATCCGCAATGGCCTTGGCTGTGTTGTTGAGCAAGTTATGCACCCGCTTGATTTCCGCAGGGCTCCAATGCCCCGGATGCAGTTGCAAGGCATGGCGCAGGTTGTGGACGGCTTCGTGTATTTCCGCCGGCCGATCTTGTGTGCGCAAAGATCGCCGGCTGACTTCAATGCGCATGCGCACACCTTCCAGCGCCACCTCCTGACGATTTAAGGTGCGAAGTCCGGCTTCAGTGATGCTGTAGCATTTTTTTTCACCGTCCACGTTGATGTGTACCCACTGCTTGGCTTCCAGAAAAGACAAGGTCGGATAAATCACACCAGGACTTGGACTGTAAGCCCCCTCAAACAATGCCTCGATGTATTGAATCAAGTCATACCCGTGACGGGGGTGCTCGGCAATCAGTGCCAATAACAAAAGTTTCAAATCCCCCGCCGCAAACACTCTCGGGCTACGACTGCTGCGTTCACGCCCGGCCCGGTTCTCGAGTCCATCCTTTAATTCCTTTTCATTAAGATAATGATGTGGGCTCTGCATGATTATATCTTCCACGGCAAATAAGACTGAACTTTAAACACAGCTGAAGTTCCAACTCAAGCCCCATTCAGCCGATACTTTAAAGATGTGATGCAGTCTTCACCAAGGCGCAAACACGTCTTTTATAACGCGCTATAACACAAAAATAATACTGCGATATAACGTAAATATAATTACATAAAGAAACATTTTTACAACTTATTAATTCCAAACTTTACTTGCGCAGACTAACTTTACTCGCCATCGCAACCCCTTGTTTTAATTGAATTATTATTTACACGCTAGACATTTAAACTGTGTTCTGGGAATTTTCTTTCGCTATAAGCAAGATAATTCCTACACTGAATGACGACTCTTACTACACCGCTTTTACTGGTCACAACAATAATCCTGCGATACTTTTGAGGCATTGAAAGAACAACTAATACTTGAGCGCCGCACTCATTGTGTTGCGCACTTGTTCTTTCAATGACCCCTAACTCAACACCCTTTCAACTATCACGATTACTCATCTCTCTGACAGGACGACATCATGCTTACTAAAACCGCCCCTCATGTTTCACGTTCACTGTTGGCGTTATTGATTGTCACGCCCGCTGCCTGGGCAGAACGTGACGCCAGCAGCGTAATAAATATCAAGGCACAGATACCGACCCAATCATTCCATGTCTTGCCCGCCAATCCGGAGTTCGGCCGGGATGAAACACTTAACTACAACCCTTTGTCTGGCTCATTGAGCAGCTTGCGTCAGATGTACAGCGTGAAAAATACAGACGGTTCCGTGCATGCCTACATAGAAGGAGGCCCAATCCCGTTGTTCAACGGCAATATGGATCAGAATATTGCGCTGACAACGAGCTTTAACGGTGTAGTTCTGACGGGGACACCGAAGGAAGTCGTCACCGACGATGCTTCAACCGTCGGTATCCACGCCAATATGGATATTGTCCCCGCCACGCCGGGCGCTGACGTGTCCGGACTGTATACCGCTTCGTACACTGTCATTTTTGACAATGTGCCCCGCGTGCCATGAATCCCTGAACCCGAACCGTTTGTGGTTCATCACTGAGTACGATGCGTTTGGTCACCGCTCACGTGGCCAAACGTTTCTGTCGCACTCACCGCCAGATACTGAAAACCTGAGTACTGCCTGCATGGTCACGATGACTCACATCGCGGCGACACTTGTATTTTTTTGGAGTGCTTCCGCATGGGCTGCCAGTGCCGTCAAAGGTACATCGCCGAGCAATGTGCTGGCCCAAACCAAAGGCTTACCCGCTGATTTCGAGGAGCACTTGTTTGACGTGCCCTTGGCCGTGATGGTTGAACGCGATCAACAACGAGTGGGCGAAGCCTCTATTGTGCTGACGCGCGATAACCAACTGACGCTCCTTGAATTCACCGATCAAGATGCCAGCCAGGTCTCGGACGACGAGCGTGATACGTGGGCGCACTACTTGAAAAAAGGTGTCCAGTTGGGTGCGTGTCTCAAGGACTGCCCTGAACAATTGCTGGAGGTGCATTACAACCTGAGTAATTCGTTGGTGTCGTTGCTGACCCGACAGGCCGAACGCGACGATCAGACCCCGCGCTATTACGACTTGCCGCTCAACGGCAGTAGCGGGTTAATCGTACGTCATCAACTGAACCTGGCGGGCGGTCAAGAAGAAAGCCTGAGCGGTCGCTACGCAGTGGAAGCCAGCAGCAGCGTGGGCAAATGGACTCAAGGGTTGAATCTGCAACTCTCGCGTCAGGGCGGCCCCGACGACAGCAGGCTGCAGCATGCCATCCATGAAGCCTTTACCCAGCGTGAGCTGGAAGGTCATTTTGTACGCTTGGGGTATTTCACACCGAGCGCCGAGGGACTGACACGGCAGATACGCACTTTCGGGGCCAATCCCGACACGGCAGTGGGCGTGATGGTGGGAAGCTCGGACAGCCTGGCGATTTTCAACCCCCAGCCGAGTATTTATCCACTGTCCATCACGGCCAATCGCCAAGGCACCGTGGAGATCTTGCGCAATGGTTTACTGATCAATACCCAGCGCGTGGCGCCCGGTTTGCAAAGTTTGGACACGCGCCCCTTGCCGGGTGGCATCTATGAGGTCGAGGTACGACTGATCGAAGACGGTCAGATCACCAGCGCCACTCCCGAACTGGTGTACAAGCCCAACAACTGGCGCAACCACGATCAGCGCTGGCGCTATAACGTATTTGCCGGGCGTGAAAGCAAGCTGTTCAGTAACTGGGAACACCAAGCCAGCGGCTCGCTCACAACAGGGGCATCACTTAACTATCTGGCGCACCCCCGCGTGGTCTTGGGACTGTCCTCCAGGCAGGTCAAAAACACGCTGCAAGTGGGAACCTCCATAGACTGGACACTGGGCACCAACGCCAGTGTCTTTGCCAATGTTTATGAGACCCAGGACTACGGCACCGGCGTTGATCTGAACGGGCTTTACAGCTACGGCAATGGCAGCGTGGTGTTCAGCCACACCCGTAGCTGGCTCGATACGCGCAATACTTATGAAACATTGCCCGATGGCACCTGGTTTCGCCAACGTGCCGTGTTTATTGGCCAGACCAGCAACGCCTCACTCTCACTGAATCACCGTCTTAACCCCAAGAGCAGCGTCAATGCCCGTGTCTCCCATAGTGATGGCTACACCCTGGGCTACGGGCTTGATCTAGGCTGGACCCAGCGCACGCGTTTATTTGGCAGCGACGGTAACTGGCGGTTATCGCTATTCGACCGTCCCGCCAGCCTGAGCTCGAACGATGACCGCAACCGTGGCTTCGATTTGAGTATCAGCCTGGCATTGGGCAGCCCCGGCGAAAGCTGGTCAGCCAGCATCGGCTCACGTATTGACCGCGAAGGTGGCCGTGACAACAACGCAACCCTCACTTATAGCCGTGAACTTGCGGGGCACATTCTGCAAAACGTCGCAGCCACCGCCACGGTGGACACCTATGGTGTGGGCATCTCGGGGCGCAGCGCCTTCGCCACCGAACAGGTCAATGGCGATGGTTTTATTCAGCAGTCCTCTTACAACGGCAATCTGAGCGGCGGCTTGAACCTGGACAGCACCGTAGCCGTGGGCGCGGAAAAAATGGTCATGACCAGCCAGTACCAGGGTCGCGGCGCGGGCATGATTATCGATGTTGAATCGGATATTGAAGGCATCGCCTTGCGCGCCGATGACATGAGCGGTGGCAGTACCCTGCTGCATGCCGGGCGCAATTTCATTCCCGTGACGGCTTATAAAAACAGCGCAGTGAGTTTTGATTTTGACGGCACAGACGCCCCCGCTGCGGCTATCCAGCCTTCCAGAACTCGTTATCACCTGAATAAAGGCGGCGTGGACTACCGCAAGATCAAGGTGGCATTCACCGTCACTGTCCTGGGACGTTTGATTGACCCCCAAGGCAACCCGCTCAAGGGCCATCACATCATCAATCACGCCAGCCGCGGGGTCAGCGAAGTGGACGGGTTTTTCTCGATGGAAATGAATGCCAATGCGCCCACCCTGCAAGTACGCAAGGGTGATCAACTGTTATGCCAAATGCGGATAGAACCGGATAAAGGCCGCCTGCAAAACAACGTGCTGGAAATAGGTGACGTGCTCTGCCATCCCGACACGGTTGCGCAAGCCACCAATGAGCAAGGGGTGGCGGGATGAACATTCTCAGCGCTGCACGGTTCAATGGCTCAGCCCTGCTAAACCGGCCCCGCTTCCATCGATTGTTATGCTCGGCATTGACCGCGCTGGTCGCGGCGACAGCCCTCAGCCATATGACGGCCGTGCACAGTTATGA
This sequence comes from Pseudomonas sp. 2024-210, assembly GCF_045062345.1. Taxonomy (NCBI): domain Bacteria; kingdom Pseudomonadati; phylum Pseudomonadota; class Gammaproteobacteria; order Pseudomonadales; family Pseudomonadaceae; genus Pseudomonas; species Pseudomonas sp. 2024-210. The sequence continues at coordinate 48,249 of NZ_JBJGEJ010000018.1, forward strand.
AGTGGACATTCAAGCCTTGTTCAGGCCCGATCCCGCGCGCCCTCAACATAACGTTTTTACCATCACAACGCCTGACACGGGGTACTGCCGGGATTACACCAGGGATTGCACGGCCAACAACATGTCAAGCCACAGGGTTCGCATGCGAATCACTGCAAATCAGCCCATCGCGGCCCATCACACCGACCCTCGGCAAGGCCCAATGTTTAGTGTGCCTACGCAGTGGCGGGACTTTCAGGTCACCCACAGACAAACGCTTGAGCAAAAAACCGTTCAGATCAGAATTAAAGGGGTGGGAGGACAATATGAGACATCGAACGTTGTTCCATTAGTTGGGGGAGGCGTCAGCGCATACGATGCTCACGGGAAATTATGGGGTAAACAGTGGCAGTATGCTCCGGCGCCCTGCACCTACACTGGATCAGGGGGATACAACAACTATGTATATGGCTTTTTCTGGAAGACCCCGGAACAAGGCGTTTGCGCAAAGCAAGCTCAATACGACATTCCAACGTTCCGTTATAACTACCTGGATTTTGCCTATGAACTTAAGACGCCAGCCCCCTTGGATATGTCATCGGGTGAATATGTCGGCAGCCTAAGTTACGGGTTAGGGCCACAACAGGATTTTGATATGGGCGACCTCATGTTTCCTGCCGAACCCACTCTGAGACTCAACGTTGTATTAACCGTTGAGCACACACTGAAAGTTGAAGTTCCCCCCGGCGGCAATCACATTGAACTAGTCCCCAAGGACGGCTGGCAACGATGGGTACAAACGGGCAGGATGGCCGAAAAGTTATTTCGCAATCAGACGTTTCTTATCTCTGCAAGCGCCCCTTTTAAAATGCAGTTGCACTGCGAACGGGTGATAGGGGACACCTGCGCTCTGCTCGACAATAAATCCCTGCACGAAGTCCCGCTGGACCTCTACGTCACGCTGCCAAATGGCCTGGGACGAGAAGACGGTTCACCCGTCAATCGCCAGCCACTGTTGTTAAGCGGCGTGGGCACTCAACGTTTCATACCCGTCCGTTATTTGGACAGGCGCGAAGGCACTTTGCACTTTGAAATTCAAAAGCACCACGTGCAGGACATGCTTTCCAGATCGGAAGGTAAATATAGCGGTAGCGTGGTCGTTATTTGGGATTCGCAAGTGTAAGCCTTGTTGGCGCGCAGACTTTAATCACGAGGTTACTCATGAAAACTATGTACACGGTCATTGCCCTATGGCTTGCATCATGCAGTGCACTTGCTGGCCCGAACATTCATGTCGGGTTGGTCTATGACTATTTGGACGGTGATAAAAGTACCTATTTAAAAAGAGTCTTCAACGGTGGCACCAGCACGGCGTTTGTGCGCATTCAAGTCAAGGAAATGCTATTGAAAGCCGATGGCAGTTTTGAAGAAGTGGCGCTTGAAACGCAACCATCAACCTCGACCCGCAACGGGTTGATGGCCAGTCCATCGCGCCTGATCATTCCGGCCAATGGCACACAGGCTACGCGCATGCTGTTTATGGGCACTCGCGACTCAGAGCGTTATTTCCGCGTCAGATTTGTGCCTGTCGTACCCGAAAAGGAGGACGAATTCGGGCAAACCGACGAAGACAGTCAAACCTACAAAAAAACCCTGACAGCCGGCATCAGCGTGCTCGCCGGTTATGGCACCGTATTCTTTGTTCGCCCTGAAGACACCCAATTCGGCACCCGTATTGAAAACACCGACACACGCTACAGCCTTCGCAATACCGGAAACACCGTGATTGTCATGGACGAGTTCAAAGACTGCGCCAGCGATGCCCCCCTCGAGTGCCGACCTACCACCAAAAACCATATCTTGCCAGGCCGCACCCATGGCTTTGACAAACAACCCGGTCGTTTATACCGCTTCAATCTGGTCGAAGGCAGTGCAACACAACCCATTGAGATCAAAAGCTGATGCGTACTTTCAGCTGCAAGGCTTCATTGCTGATCGGTGTACTGATGCTGATCCCATGGGCGCCCGGGGTATTCGCCGCGCGCGAAGAACAGACCTTTGAAGTGTCGGTGGACGTCCCGACCTATTGGCTATTTGTGATACCCGTCGACCCACGTTTTTTAGAACAGGAACAACTGATGAGCTGGGACGTGATGACCGAGAGCCTGAGGCCAATACGCACGGAGTTTGATGTGGTCAGTACGCGCGGGACGGTGACCGCCCGCCTGGGTTACGAGCCCGTCCTGTCCAACGGTCGGGATCTGATCGCCCTGGATGTCACGTTCAACCGTCAGCCGCTCAACCTGTCCGATACGCCCGTTGTCGTGGCAAGCGATTCTTTTCCCGGTAAACGGGTGCAATTGCTGATCGAAGCCGTGAAACCAGCGACTGGCTTTGTGCCGGGACAGTATTACGGCAGCGTGCAAATCATTTTCGATGCCCCGCCGATCTGACGTTCACGGCCAAATGGACTAGTCCACCCAAAGGTTTTCAACCCCCTGCGCCACTTCCATGCTTGCGCCTCAGGGTCTGTACAACCTGTTTTCGAGCGAAGGTTAGGCACGGCAAAAACAGGCGAGCAACGGCCGGGGTCGCGCACGAGCTTGTTTTCAACGCCGCACAACCGAGCGCAGATACATTTCGTACAGACCCTAATCCGTATTCATTGATGAGAGCCACCGTATGGAGTTAGCCCTGACTGACGAGCAACGCATGATTGTGCAGTCTGCCGAACGCTTTTTGGCTCAGGTGGCCGACAGCACGGCGGTGCGCACGGCAATGGCCAGCGAGCGCGGGCATGACGCTGACACATGGGGGCGCATTGCTCGCGAGCTGTACTGGCCGGCGCTGGCCATTCCTGAGACCTATGGCGGGCTGGGCCTGGGCTTTGTCGAAGTCAGCCTGTTGCAGGAGCAACTCGGCCGTCGCCTGCTGCCCTCGCCTTTCTTCGCGACCTGTTGCCTGGCCACGCCTGCTCTGCTGCTGAGCCAGAATCAGGCGCTCAAGGAGCGCTGGTTGCCACTGATTGCAGCGGGCGAACTCAGCGCCAGTCTGGCTTACACCAGTTCCTCGCGCTGGGATGACGGCGGCGTGCAAGTTTACGCGCAGAGCCACGGCGGCGGTTATCGCCTCAATGGTCACTACCTGTACGTCATCGATGGCGCTGACTGTGGCCTGCTGATCATTGCCGCACGCACACCGGGCAGTGTCGGAGAAGCCGGTATACGTCTGTTCGCAGTGCCTGCCGACACGCCAGGCATTAGCCGCCAGCGACAACCGACCCTTGATCAAACCCGCAGCCTGGCGACCATCACCCTTAAAGACGTTGCCCTGTCCGATGAACATTTACTCAGCGAACCCGGACAAGGCTGGCCCCTGTTGCGCAATGTTTTGCATATTGCCGCCATCGGACTGGCCGCCGAGCAAACCGGAGGCGCTCAGCAGTCACTGGACCTGACCCTGGAATACATAAAAGGCCGCGAGCAATTTGGCCGCAGCATTGCCAGTTTTCAGGCCGTCAAACACCGTTGCGCCGACCTGATGCTCGCAGTTGAATGCGCACGCTCAGCCAGTTACTACGCCGCCTGCATTGCCGATGAATGCGTGAAAGTCGATGGCGACCCCATCGCCCGACGGGAACTGGCCGAGGCCGCCAGCGCAGCCAAAATCCACGCCAGCGAAGGCTTTTACCAGTGTGCGGCTGAGTCGATCCAGTTACACGGCGGCGTCGGCTTTACCTGGGAATACGACCCGCACCTGTATTTCAAACGTGCCCGCGCCAGTGAACAGCTGTTGGGCAGTCCGGACTTTCACCGCGAGCAACTGGCCAAACTGATTTTTGGAGAATGCGCATGAATACCGGTTTTAGCGCAGCAGATGAACAGTTTCGCCAGCAAGTGGCCGCGTGGATGCAGCAGCACTTGCGCGGCGAATTCGAGGCCCTGCGTTTTCGCGGCGGGCCGGGCGATGAGGACTTCGCGCCTGAGCAGCGCAAAGCGTGGGAACAGGTCGTGGCCAGTGGCGGCTGGATCGGTGCCGGCTGGAGCATCGAGCACGGCGGTCGGGGTTTGAGCATCAACCAGCAAGTGATCTTTTATGAAGAATACGCCCGCGCCGGTGGCCCCGGTCGCATGGGCCACATTGGTGAAGGGTTGGTCGGCCCGACGATCGCCGCCTTCGGTACCCCTGAACAACAGCAGCGCTTTTTGCCGCCGATTCTGGCTGGTCAGCATTTTTGGTGTCAGGGCTACTCCGAGCCCGGTGCCGGGTCTGATTTAGCCAATATCAAAACCCGCGCCAGCCTCGATACGGGCAGCGGCCAATGGCTGATTAGCGGCCAAAAGGTCTGGACGTCACTGGCTCATGAGTCTGACTGGTGCTTTGTGCTGGCCCGTACTGAAGCCGGGAGCGTGGGGCATCGCGGCTTGTCGTTTTTTCTGGTGCCGATGGCTCAACCCGGCATTCGGGTGCAGCCCATTCGCCAGATGACCGGCACCAGCGAATTCAATGAAGTGTTTTTTGATCAAGCGCACACCTCAGCAGACAACCTGATTGGACAGCCCGGTGACGGCTGGAAAATCGCCATGGCCTTGCTGGGGTTTGAACGTGGCGTATCAACGCTGGGCCAGCAGATGCAGTTTCAAAATGAACTGGATGAAGTGGTGCGCATTGCCAAGAACAACGGTGCCGCCCTAGACCCGATGCTGCGCCAACGCATCGCCCGCGCCTGGAGCGGCTTGCGGGTGTTGCGCTATAACTCGCTGCGCATGCTGTCGGGGGTGCAGGACGGCAGCCTGCGGCCCGAGGCGACCATCTACAAATTGGCGTGGTCCAGCTGGCACCTGGAATTGGGCAAACTGGCCATGGACGTGCTGGGGCCTGAAGCTGAGTTGCTCGAGGCAGGCCCTTACCAACTGACGCGCCTGCAAGCCCTGTTTTTGTTCACCCGTGCTGACACCATTTATGGCGGCAGCAGTGAAATACAGCGCAACATTATTGCCGAGCGCGCCTTGGGCATGCCGCGCGAAGCCAGATAACTCGCAGGCACGCTTGAGCAGTGACGCTGACCCGCAAGGGCTTCAGCGCCACGCCCCGGATACCCGCTTATCGCGCCCGGTCAGCCGCAAAAAAGCAATACCTTATGTTTCGCCGACTTGCTTAACGTAAAACTGTCCCCACCTGACAGTTCTGTCATCTTGCCCTCAGTTACCTGACAGGCCGCGAGGTGCAAAATTTATATTTACGTTAAGAGGAAACCCATGAAAACCCCACTGCGTCTTGTGGCTCTTTCGGCCTTGTTGCTGACTTCAATGGCTCAAGCCGCCGAGTCACTCACCATCGACGTACACCGCGATGCCAACTGCGGATGCTGTAAATCCTGGATTACTCACCTGCAAGCCAATGGCTTCAAGGTCAATGACCATGTAGAAGCCGACATGAGCAGCTTCAAACAACAGGCCGGGGTCGAACCCCGTCTGGCTTCTTGTCACACCGGGATCATCAACGGCAAGTTCGTTGAAGGGCACGTACCCGCCGATCAAGTGATTGCGCTGACTCAACGTGATGACCTCAAGGGCGTCGCCGTACCCGGTATGCCGATGGGCTCACCGGGGATGGAAATGGGCGATCACAAGGATGCCTATCAAGTGATTGGCTTGCGTAATGATGGTCGCGAAGAAGTCATCGCCGAATACGCAGGCAATTAAACACCGCAAACACTAAATGCACTGCAACGGTGCATTTAGTGGTTTTACACCCTTGAGTAGCGCGTCCGCCCCGCCCGTCCGTCGTGCACGTTTCTTGCCCATTTACACCGGGCATCTTCATGATTCATATTTTTGTCCTACAAGAATCAAACATCACTCCTACACTCCAGTCTGTAGTACTTCGGCGTTTTGTTTTCGTGGTTAAAAAAACGAACCTTCTGCCTCACAGGCAGGTCAAGTGAATAGGAGGGCACCCTGCTTGGTGCAATCCTTGCTACTACCTGTTTACGACAGTCGTTCATGCCATCGGTCATTCACGTCATTCGATGGTGTGCACCACCCAAATGGAAAAGGGTGATTGGCTGCCGGAAGGAAAGCGTTAGCCAACAACTATAAAGGGAGAGAGTCATGATCAGTGCTGCTGCGCCCAATCAAGATGAGCGGCTGGGTATACCTGCCGTGGACCGAATTTCGTTGTCCGAGCTCGCTCCTGCCAGCAAGGCTGTGCTACCGGCAGGGAGCGCCAACCCCAATAAAAAGAAAGTCTTGTTTGTGACCTCTGAATTGGCCGATCTGGTCAAGACCGGAGGCTTGGGCGATGTTTCAGCCGCCTTGCCCAGGGCGATGCGTCACCTGCATGACGTGCGCGTACTGATTCCCGGCTACACCCAGGTGCTGCACAGCGATAACCCGATTCACATCATCGGCGAGCTGGGGGGCCACGCCGCCTTGCCTGCCTGCAAAATCGGGCGCATGGACATGAAAGATGGCCTGGTTATTTATGTGCTCATTTGCCCGGAGCTTTATGAGCGCGATGGCAGCCCTTACGGTGCCAACAACGGCCGTGACTGGCCGGATAACCACATCCGCTTTGCCCGTCTGGGGCTGGCAGCGGCGGACATCGCCGCCAATCTCGCGCAGATTCACTGGCAGCCTGATCTGGTGCACGCTCACGACTGGCCAGCGGGCCTGACACCGGCCTATATGCATTGGCGCGGTCAGCGCACGCCGACCTTGTTTACGATCCATAACCTCGCCTACCAAGGCGTATTCAGCCGCGCCAGCTGCCCGGAATTGGGCATCCCGCACCATGCCCTGCAACAGGACGGCATGGAGTTTTACGGCAAACTGTCCTACCTCAAAGCGGGCATGGCCTATTCCAGCCATATCACCACCGTGAGTGCCACCTACGCGCAAGAAATCACCACCCCGGAATTCGGCTGTGGGCTGGACGGTTTTCTCTCCAGCAAAACCCAGCAAGGCTTGCTCAGCGGCATTCCCAACGGGATTGATGAAAGCTGGGAGGCTTCCACCGATCCGCATTTGGTAGCGCCCTTCAGCATCGGCGACTGGGAAGGTAAAGCCCGCAATACCGACCATGTACGCGAGCTGTTTGGCTTAAAACCCTGCAAAGGGCCATTGTTCGCGGTGGTCTCCCGATTGGTGTATCAGAAAGGTCTGGACCTGACGGAAGCGGTTGCGGCGTTCATCGTGGCCTCCGGCGGGCAGATGTGCATCATCGGCCGAGGCGAGCCTGAGGAAGAACAGGCCATGCGTGAGCTTGCCCTGCGCCATCCCGGACAAGTGGGGGTGAATATCGGTTTCAACGAAACCGACGCCCGGCGCATCTTCGCCGGCAGTGACTTTTTGTTGATGCCTTCACGTTATGAACCCTGCGGCTTGAGCCAGATGTACGCGCAACGCTTCGGCTCCCTGCCGGTGGCGCGCAACACCGGCGGTCTGGCAGACACCATTGAAGATGGCGTGACGGGCTTTCTGTTTAATGAGTCCACCGTTCACAGCTATGAAGGCGCCCTGCGTCGGGCTTTTAAAGTGTTTGCTTATCCCGAACTGCTCAACGCCATGCGTTGCCGCGCCATGTCTGCACCCTTTAACTGGTGCCAGGCCGTGGAACCGTACGCCGAACTGTATGAGCAACTGGTGGCCCAATCATTGAGCAGAGTTACACACACCTGACGCCCTAAAGAGGCCTTTATCGATGCCTTCACAGACATTGGCTACATGGCCCCACGGCGCCCACGTTCTGGATGCACACCACACCCGCTTTGCTTTGTGGGCACCTGACGCACACAGCGTCAGCGTGACCTTGCAAGACGGGCAATCAGTGGCCCTCTCCCCTGAGCCTGATGGCTGGTTTGTGGGTGAGGTCGAGTGCCCCAAAGGCACTCGTTATCGCTACTGCATCAATGGTCAAACCCAAGTGCCTGACCCGGCTTCTCGGGCCCAGGATGGCGGGATCGACGGTTACAGCGTGGTCATAGACCCGCAAGATTTCATTTGGCGCCACCGTGACTGGAAAGGCCGGCCTTGGCATGAAGCCATCATTTATGAACTGCATGTCGGTGTCCTTGGCGGTTATGCCGAGGTTGCCAAAGAGCTACCGCGCCTGGCGCAATTGGGCGTGACAGCCATTGAGCTGATGCCATTGGCGCAATTCAGCGGTGAGCGCAACTGGGGTTATGACAGCGCGCTGCCGTATGCGCCCCATGACACGTATGGGTCGCCCGCCGCCCTTAAAGCGCTGATCGATGAGGCGCATGGCCTGGGCCTGATGGTGATAGTCGATGTGGTCTACAACCACTTTGGCCCGCAGGGAAATTACTTGCCGACCTATGCCAAAGCGTTTCTCAATCAACAGCACCACACGCCGTGGGGGGCCGGGATCAATTTCGAGCGCCGTGAAGTCCGCAATTTCTTTATTGAAAATGCCTTGATGTGGCTGCTCGACTACCGTATCGACGGGCTACGGCTGGATGCGGTGCACGCCATTAACCATCCCGGATTCATGCAGGAACTGGCGCATCGCGTGCACCAAAGCGTCGATCCGGGCCGGCATGTGTGGTTGACACTTGAAAATGAGTTCAATCAGGCCTTTTTGCTGGAAAAAGACTTCAACGCACAGTGGAATGACGACGGCCATAACGTCCTTCACGTGTTGCTGACCGGGGAAACCGACGCCTACTACGCCGAGTTTGCCCGTCACACCAGCCAGCAACTGGCGCGCTGCTTGAGTCAGGGCTTTGTTTTCCAGGGCGAAACTGACCGTCACGGTCACGCCCGTGGTGAACCCAGCGGTCAGTTACCCCCCAGCGCCTTCGTGCTGTTTTTGCAAAACCATGATCAGGTCGGCAATCGCGCCTTTGGCGAACGCTTGCACCAACTATGCCCGCCTCAAGCGTTGCGCGCAGCCACGGCGCTGTTGCTGTTGTCGCCCATGATTCCGTTAATGTTTATGGGCGACGAAAGTGCCGCGCCCGAACCGTTCACCTTTTTTACCGACTACACCGGCGAGCTGGCAGAGGCCGTCTGCGAGGGGCGACGCAGGGAGTTTTCCGCCTTCACTCATTTTTCTTCAGGTGAGCATGCCCCACTGATCCCTGATCCCAATCTTCGCTCAACCTTTGAGCAGGCCCGCCCCTCTTTGCCAAACAGCGATGACGAAGCACGTCAAAGCATGCTTGCCCTGTATCAACAGCTGCTGCGCATTCGCCATCACGCCATCATTCCCCGTTTGGACGGTGCTCAGGCATTGGGCGCTCGGGTGCTGGCGACTGGCGCTGTCGCGGCCCGCTGGCGCATGGGCGATCACAGCGTGTTGCATATCGCCCTCAACCTGAGCGATCAACCGGTGCCCTATAACGCCCCGACCCAAGGCGAAATGGTGTTTGAAACCCCGCCACAGTTGGTCACGCACCTGAGCGAACATGGCCTGTTAGCGCCTTACAGCGCGCTGGTTTCTCTGGTTCCCAGCCCTTATCACCCCACGTCCCTGGAAAGTGCCCATGAGTGAATCACAACTTGAAATACTCGCCGGCCGCGCAGGTCTGGCCGTGGACTGGGTCGATGCCAACGGCCGTCCGCAACGCGTCGAGCCTCACGTGCTGCAAGCCGTACTGGCCGGCCTGGGCTTGCCCGCCGACAGCAATGCAGCGATTGAAACCAGCCTGTTGAATTTACAGCTTGAACAGCAAAACAAACGCCTGCCGCCCTTGCTGACCGCCGATGAAGGCAAAGGTCTGGATCTGTCCCGCTACTTCCCCCCCCACAGTCACTGCGTGGTGCACCTGGAAACGGGGGGGGCACTGGATATTCAACTGGACGCCGATGCCTATCTGCCCGGCATGATCCCCATGGGCTATCACCGCGCGCAAGTGGATGATCAGCACTTCACGCTGGCCGTCGCCCCGCCCCGCTGCTACAGCATGGCCGACGCCCTCAACACCCCGACGCCACGGGCTTGGGGCTTGAGCGTGCAATTGTATGCCTTGAGGCGCGAAGGCGACGGCGGCCTGGGCGATACCCAAGCGCTTGAACAGTTTGCTAAAGCGGCCGGTGAACGCGGCGCCGATGCAGTGGCCATCAGCCCCATGCATGCCATGTTCAGTTGCGACCCCTACCGTTACAGCCCGTATTCGCCGTCCAGCCGTTTGTTTTTCAACAGCCTGTACGCCGCCCCCGCTATGGTGCTGGGTGAAGTCGCTGTGCAGCGAGCCATTGAAGCCACCGGCCTGACCGACGAACTGCGCAGGCTTGAGCAATTACCCTTGGTCGACTGGCCTGCCGCCACCGCGGCCAAAAACACCCTGCTGCATCAGCTCTACGAAGATTTTCTGCTGGGCGAACAACCGTTGCGCGAAGACTTCAATCAGTTTCGCGACAACGGGGGCGAGGCCCTCGAAAACCACTGCCGCTTTGAAGCCCTGCAAGCTCAGCACGTAGCCGAGCATCAAGGCTTGGACTGGCGCCAGTGGCCCGAACAATGGCGCGACCCCAATAGCCCCGCTTTGTTGGTATTTGCCGAAGAGCACGCGCACAGCATTGGGTTTTTCGCCTTTTGCCAATGGCTGATTGCCCGCTGCCTGGCGCACACCCACAAAGCGGCCCGCGCCAGCGGCATGCCCATTGGCCTGATCGCCGACCTCGCTGTGGGCGCTGATGGTGGTGGCAGCCAGGCCTGGTGCCGTCAAGATGAACTGCTCGCCCAACTGACCGTAGGCGCCCCTCCTGACCTGCTCAATCGCCAGGGGCAAGGCTGGGGAATTTCGGCATTTTCCCCGGATGGCCTCAAACGCAACGGCTTTCGCGCCTTTATCGAGATGCTGCGCGCCAATATGGCCTACGCAGGAGGGCTGCGCATCGACCACGTGATGGGCCTGCAACGGCTGTGGGTAATTCCCTTGGGGGCTCAACCCCATGAAGGCGCTTACCTGTATTACCCGGTTGAAGACATGCTGCGCCTGCTGGCCCTGGAGTCTGTGCGCAGTCGCGTCATTGTGCTGGGCGAAGACCTGGGCACGGTGGCCGACGGCCTGCGTGAAAAGCTCAGCGAGCGCGCCATCCTCGGCATGCGCGTGCTGCTCTTCGAACAGGATTACGGCGCGCGCTTCAGGCCCATCCTCGATTGGCCCGACAACGCGCTGGCCACCACCAGCACCCATGACCTACCGACGCTCAACGGCTGGTGGCTGGGGCGCGACATCGACTGGAATGTCCGACTGGGCATGGTCGATGAGCCCACCGCGACGCATTGGCGCGAACACCGTCAACATGAGCGCGACGGCTTGCATCAAGCCCTGAGTGAGGACCCGCAAAACTTTCAGAACGAATCCGGCAGCGCAGATAAAATACTCGATGCCAGCGCCCGTTTCCTCGGGCACACGCGCGCCCCTCTGGTGCTGCTGCCCATCGAGGATGCATTGGGCCTCGAGGAACAGCCCAACCTGCCGGGCACCGTCAGTACCCATCCGAACTGGCAGCGCCGCCTGCCCGGCGACGCGCAAGACTTGCTCGACTCGGCAGAGGCTGCGCGTCGTCTGGAATTACTGGCCTGCGCACGCCTGCAAGCACAGGAGCGCGATCAATGAACCGCCCCGTGGCCGTGGACTGGCGCGCCACGATGCGCCTGCAATTTCATGCCGGTTTTACCTTGGATGACGCTCGCAAACAGGTGCCCTACTTTGCCCGTCTGGGCATCAGCCACCTCTATGCATCACCCTTGCTGACCGCCCGCGAAGGCTCCATGCATGGCTACGATGTGGTCGACCCCACCCGCGTCAGCCCGGCGCTGGGAGGGGAAGACGCCCTGCGCCGGCTGGTGGCCGAACTGCGCGCACACAACATGGGGTTGCTGCTCGATATCGTCTCCAACCATATGGCCGTGGGCGGCGCCGATAACCTGTGGTGGCTCGACCTGCTGGCCTGGGGACGGGCCAGCCCGTATGCAGAGTTTTTCGACATTCAATGGCACTCTGCCGACCCGCTACTGCAAGGGGTGTTATTGCTGCCGTTTCTGGGCGACGACTACGGCCCCACACTGCAATCAGGCGGCATTACTCTGCGTTTCAATGCTCAGCAGGGGACGTTTCACGCCGAGCACGGCCCGCATCATTTTCCGATTTGCCCGCTGGATTACCCAGCACTTCTGAGCGCCAGTGGCCTGCCCGAACTTCAGTCCGTGGCCCAAGGATTTTCTGCTCTGACCCAGTTTGGCAATCCCCGCGATCAAGCGCCGGCATTGCACCGCCAACTGGCAGAGTTGAGTCGTTCGCCCACCACGCTCGCCGCCATCGAGCAGCAGCTGCTGCGCTACGATTCACGCAGCACCGAGGGCTTTGCGCGCCTGCATCAACTGCTCGAAAAACAATCCTGGCGATTGGCCAGTTGGCGCACAGCGTCGGACGACATTAACTGGCGGCGCTTTTTTGATGTCAACGAACTGGCCGGTCTGCGCGTGGAGCGGGCCACGGTGTTTGAAGCCACTCACGGCAAACTGTTCGAACTGATCGCTGAAGGTCTGGTTGACGGGGTACGGGTCGATCACATCGATGGGCTCGCCGACCCCGGCGGTTATTGCCGCAAACTCAGGCGCCGGATCGACGGCCTCAGCCCGGATCGGCACGTGCCAATCTATGTCGAAAAAATCCTCGCGGGCAACGAACAGCTGCCCGCTGACTGGGGCGTGGATGGCACCACCGGCTACGAGTTCATGAATCAGGTCTCACTGCTGCAACACCAGCCCGAGGGTGAGCAAGCACTGGCCTTGCTATGGGCCGCCCACAGCCACCGGCCTGCCGACTTCAACGCCGAAGCCTTGCTGGCACGCAAACAGATCCTCAACGGTGCGCTGGCGGGCGACTTCGAACGCGTGGCGCTGGCGCTGCAAGCCGTTGCGCGCAGCGACATCATGACCCGTGACCTGACCTTGGGCGCCATTCGCCGAGCCTTGCAGGCGCTGGTGATCCACTTCCCGGTGTACCGCACCTACATCACCGCCGCCGGCCGCAGCGAGGCGGATGATGCAGTTTTTGAGCAGGCACTGGCAGGGGCACGCGAACGCTTGAGCGAAGCCGACAGGCCGGTGCTCGACCACCTGCAACAGTGGCTGGGCGGCGCCCCTTGGCGCAGCCGCCCGGTGGGGCACTCGCGCACCTTGCTCAAGCAGGCCTGCGTGCGCTTTCAGCAATTGACCTCCCCCACGGCAGCCAAGGCCGTGGAAGACACCGCCTTCTATCGCTACGGGCGATTGCTGTCGCGTAATGACGTTGGCTTCAGCGCCGAGCGTTTCAGCGCACCCGTCGAGACGTTTCATCAGGCCTGCGAAACACGTCTGGCGAGTTTTCCTGACAACCTGCTGGCCACTGCCACCCATGACCACAAGCGCGGTGAAGACTGCCGCGCGCGTTTGGCGGTGCTCAGTGAACGCAGCGACTGGTATGCGCACTGCATTGCCCGCTGGCTGCCGCTAGCGCAGCAACTGCGGGCCGAACCGCCAGGCCCGAACCGCGCGGATGAGTTGCTGCTGTTTCAAATCATCCTTAGCAGCTGGCCACTGGATTTGCATCCCGATGACAGGCCGGGTCTGGAGCGCTACCACGCCCGCATTTGGCAGTGGCAACTCAAGGCCCTGCGCGAAAGTAAACTCGACACCCAATGGGCGGTCCCCAATGAGCCTTATGAACAAGCGGTCAACGCCTTTATCGAACGGCTGTTGCTGCAACCCGAAGGGCTGAGCTTGCGCACAGAGTTGTATGACGCCGCGGACTGCATCGCCCCGGCCGGTGCGCTTAATGGCCTGGCCCAATGCCTGCTGAAACTCACCACCCCCGGCATCCCTGATATCTATCAAGGGTGCGAAGGCTGGGACCTGAGTCTGGTTGACCCGGACAACCGACGCCCGGTGGACTATGCCCAGCTTCAACAAATGCTCGATGACAACCTCAGCCCGCAGGCGCTGCTCACAGACTGGCGCAGCGGCGCCATCAAGCAGGCCATGATTGCCCGCACCCTTGACCTGCGCGCCCGACACCCGCAGCTGTTCAGCCGGGGTCGGTATATACCCTTGGTAATCCGTGGGGAACATGCCGACCAGGTGTTGGCATTTGCCCGTCAGTGGAATGAGCAAGTGGCAATCATCGTTGTTCCACGTCTGGTCGCCAATCACACCCAAAAACATACGCCAATGCTTGAAAAAACACCCGTTTGGGGTGAAACCTTCATCGAATTACCGTTCGACGGAATAGATCTCAAATTTAAGGGATTTTTTGGCTCGCCCGCAGTCACTACAAATAGGACGCTAAGGGTCAGCGATGCTCTGGACACCTTCCCCGTCACCCTCATGATCAACACTTGAGTTCAGGAGCTTTGCGATGAGTACTAACGAGAAACGCATTCGTGAGTTTGCTTACCAAATCTGGGAGTCCGAAGGACAACCCCATGGGCAGGAAGCCCGGCATTGGGAGATGGCTCACAAACTGGCGCAGGCCGAGGCATCAGCCCAGGCCAAGCCACAAGCGTCCAAAGCGCCTGCCAAGGCCGCAGCCAAGCCTGTCGCCAAAGAGGCGACCGCGAAAAAACCCCGGGCACCGCGCAAGCCGGCCACCCCTTAACGCTGCCAGGTAACATTCAAGCGTCAATTCGAACAGGACCATCACGCCTGACGGGCACTTATTGCCCGTCGTTGGCGACCCGACCCGATTTTCCAGGAGCAACTATGTCTCAGCGCAAGTCAGCACCCTCTGCAACACCGGACGTTGAACCCTCGCGCATTCGCGAAGGGCTGCCCTTCCCGCTTGGTGCTACCTGGGACGGGCTCGGTGTTAATTTTGCGTTGTTCTCAGCCAATGCCACCAAAGTCGAGCTGTGCCTGTTCGACTCCACCGGCGAAGTGGAACTGGAACGTATCGAGCTGCCCGAATACACCGATGAGACTTACCACGGCTACTTGCCCGACGCTCATCCGGGGCAAATCTACGGCTACCGCGTCTACGGCCCGTATGACCCCAAAAACGGCCATCGTTTCAACCACAACAAACTCCTGATCGACCCGTACGCCAAACAACTGGTCGGCGAACTGAAATGGTCAGAAGCCCTGTTCGGCTACACCATCGGCCACCCCGACGCCGACCTGAGCTTCGATGAACGCGACAGCGCGCCCTTCGTACCCAAGTGCAAAGTGATCGACCCGGCCCACACCTGGGGCCACGACCATCGCCTGGTGGTGCCTTGGGAACGCACGATTTTTTACGAAACCCACGTGCGCGGCATCACCATGCAGCACCCTGCCGTCCCGGAAAACGTACGCGGCACCTTTGCCGGCCTGATGGTCGACGAAGTCATCGAACACATCCGCAAACTAGGGGTTACCAGCGTCGAACTGCTGCCCATCCATGCCTTCGTCAATGACCAGCACCTGCTGCAAAAAGGCATGACCAACTACTGGGGCTACAACAGCATTGCGTTCTTCGCACCCGACCCGCGTTACTTGGCCAGCGGCAAAATTGCCGAGTTCAAGGAAATGGTCGCGCACCTGCACGAAGCCGGGCTGGAAGTCATCATGGACGTGGTCTACAACCACACGGCCGAAGGCAATGAGCAAGGCCCGACCCTGTCCATGCGCGGGATCGACAACGCCTCTTATTACCGTCTGATGCCCGATGACAATCGCTATTACATCAACGATTCCGGCACCGGCAACACGCTGGATCTAAGCCACCCCTGTGTGCTGCAAATGGTCACCGACTCGTTGCGCTACTGGGCGCAGGAAATGCATGTCGACGGTTTCCGCTTTGATCTGGCCACCATTCTTGGGCGCTACCACGACGGTTTTGACGAACGCCACAGCTTTCTTGTGGCCTGCCGCCAGGACCCGTTGCTGCGTCAGGTGAAAATGATTGCCGAACCTTGGGACTGCGGCCCCGGCGGCTATCAGGTGGGCGGCTTCCCACCGGGCTGGGCTGAATGGAACGACCGTTTTCGCGACACCGTTCGCGCCTTCTGGAAAGGCGACGAAGGTCAATTGGCCGATTTCGCCGCGCGCATGACCGCCTCGGGTGAACTCTTCAACCAGCGCGGACGGCGCCCCTACGCCTCGGTCAACTTCATTACCGCCCATGATGGCTTCACCCTGCACGACTTGGTGTCTTACAACGACAAGCACAACGAAGCCAACGACGAGAACAATCAGGACGGCAGCAATAACAACCTGTCGTGGAACCACGGCGTCGAAGGCCCCACCGAAGACGAAGACATCAACGCCCTGCGCCTGCGCCAGATGCGCAACTTCTTCGCTACCCTGTTACTGGCCCAAGGCACCCCGATGATCGTGGCCGGTGACGAGTTCGCGCGCACCCAGAACGGCAACAACAATGCGTACTGCCAGGACAGCGAAATAGGCTGGATCAACTGGGAACTCGACGCTGACGGCAAGTCACTGCTCAAGTTTGTCAAACGCCTGATCAAACTGCGCATGAGCTACCCCATATTGCGTCGGGGCCTGTTTCTGGTGGGTCATTACAACGAAGAACTGGGCATCAAAGACGTGACCTGGCTGGCCCCTGAAGGCACCGAGATGAGCATTGAACAGTGGGAAGACCCCAATGGCCGCTGCCTGGGAATCTTGCTCGACGGTCGTGCCCAAGTGTCTGGCGTGCAGCGTGCAGGGGCCGATGACACGCTGTTGATCACGGTCAACTCACAACATGACGCCGTCGACTTCACCCTGCCTGAAGTGCCTGAAGGTTCAGGCTGGACGTGTAAGTTCGACACGTACGAACCCGATTTCAAAAACCGCGAAACGTTGGCTTTCAACAGCACTTACAGCCTCAATGGGCGTTCGATGGCGCTGTTCGAGCTGATCCGCACAGCCGAGGAATAACCATGGATCTGCACGGTTTTTTCAAGACTGTCACCCTGCCCCTGACCACTGCGCAGGCGCTGGGTGATTGCTTGCAAGAAATGGCTGATGCCGGACTGGACACCCTGCCCTTACCGGGCAGCGGGCGCACGCTGGAGCGTTGGCAGCAGCTGGCGTTCGTAGCGGGCAAAGACTTGGGTTTGTGCAAGCTCTATGAAGGCCATACGGACGCACTGGCGACCATGCAGGAACTGCATGCAGCGCGTCCGCCCGTTGGCAGCACCTGGGGGTTATGGGCCGCAGAACCGCCCAATGCCCGTGTGCAGGTGCGCAGGGTCAATGGGCAAGTCGTGCTCAGTGGTCGCAAGTCGTGGTGCTCGGGTGCGGCAGTGGTCAGCCACGGCTTGCTCACCGCATGGGATGAACAGGGTGCCGTGCAACTGGTGGCCGTTGAGATGAACCAACCGCACATCAGCATCACCGCCCACGGCTGGGAAGCCGTAGGCATGAGCGCTACCGCCAGTCTTGATGTGCACTTTGAGCAGGCGCCAGCGACCTGTATCGGCAGCCCCGGCGACTATTTGCAGCGCCCCGGCTTCTGGCAAGGTGCAATTGGCATCGCCGCGTGCTGGCATGGCGCCGCCAGCGCGCTGGCCCACACCCTGCAACAGCACTGTAGCCAGCGCGCCGACCCCCACGCGTTGGCGCATTTGGGTGCGGTGAATGCCGCCTTGTTCAGCGCTACCTGCGTGTTCGCCGAGTGTGCCCGGCAAGTGGATGAAGCGCCCACGGCTGACGCGCAATTATTGGCCCGTCAAACCCGCGCCCATGTTGAAGCCTGCGTTGAACAGATCATCGCTCACGTCGGTCGGGCGCTGGGAGCTGGGCCGTTTTGTAAAAACCCTCACTTTGCCCGTATGAGTGCCGACCTGCCGGTCTATCTACGCCAAAGCCATGCCGAGCGCGATCTACAAGTGCTCGGTGAACAGGCGGCCCTGCTGCCCGAAAGGACATGGCCATTATGACCACCAACCTGATTGTGGGCGCAGGCACCGGTCTTGATCACTGGAGCAATGCCCGGTGTCTGGCGAACATGCCGAAAATTGACCCGGCCCGTCTGGTGCCAGAAGGCGCTCGCGCCGTCATTATTGCCCCACATCCCGATGATGAAATTCTGGGCTGCGGCGGTTTGCTGCAACTGCTGCACGGAGCCGGTCATTCGTTGCTGTTGATTTCCATCACGGATGGCACGGCCAGTCATCCGGGGTCTGCTGAATGGCCCCCGGAGCGTTTGCGTCAGGTTCGCCCACAGGAGTCCGAAGAGGCTTTGAAGCGTCTGGGCCTGAGCGGATTGAACTGGGTGCGCGGCGGGTTCGAAGACACTCAGGTCGCCAGCGAAGAGGCCGCGGTGAGCGCATTCATCATGCGAAACCTGCGACACGGCGACGTGGTATTCGCCACCTGGCGCGAAGACGGCCACAGCGACCACGATGCCGTGGGACGTGCCAGCAGTCGAGCTGCCGAAGCCGTCGGTGCGACCTTGCACGAAGTGCCTGTGTGGGCGTGGCACTGGGCCCATGATGACGATCCCCGCGTGCCCTGGAAGCGTGCGCGCAAGGTGTGCTTGAGCCCTTATGCCATCGCCCGCAAACGTTATGCGGCGCACGCGTTTACCAGCCAACTGGAACAAGACCCGAGCACCGGGTTGGACGCTGTTTTGCCCGCGCCAGTGCTGGAGCGCTTGTTGCAACCGTTCGAAGTCGTGTTTTTACAGGAGTGAAGCATGAGTGTGCCCACCACCTTTTTTGATCAGCTTTATGAACACAACCCCGATCCCTGGGCCTTTCGTGACCGTTGGTACGAGCAGCGCAAACGCGCGCTCACCCTGGCCAGCCTGCCGCGACAGCACTATGCGTCCATTTACGAGCTGGGCTGTGCCAATGGCGAACTGAGTGCGGGGCTGGCCCAACGCTGCGACCGCTTGTTGTGCTGCGACGCGGCGGCCAAAGCGGTCGAACTGGCGCGTGAGCGTTTGAGTCATTGCGCCCACGCCCACGTGGAGCAGACCCGCATACCGGAGGACTGGCCCGACGAACAGTTCGACCTGATCGTGCTCAGCGAACTGGGTTACTACCTGGATGCGCAGGCGCTGCAACACCTGGTTGAACGGGTGTTGCGCAGCCTGACCCCTGACGGACAATTTCTGGCGTGCCACTGGCGACCGGCCATTGAAGGCTGTTCACTGACCGGTGATCAGGTCCATGACCTGCTGCACGACACACTGGGTTTATACCGGCTGGCGCAGCACCTTGAAGACGACTTCGTTCTTGAAGTCTGGAGCCGCGCCCCTATCTCAGTGGCACGGCGGGAGGGCCTGCGATGATTGGCATTTTGATACCAGCCCATAATGAACAGGACCTGCTTGCGCAGTGCCTGCAAGCCGCGTTGGCGGCGGCTAAGCACCCAAAGCTCAACGGTGAAAGCGTGAGCGTGGTGCTGGTACTGGACAGTTGCAGCGACCGTTCGGCTGAAATTGCAGCTGGCTACCCCATCCACGTGCTGCACATCAATGCCCGCAATGTCGGGGCTGCTCGCAGCCTTGGCGCGCAATGGCTGCTGGAACAAGGTGCGCGCTGGATTGCCTGCACCGACGCCGACAGCCTGGTCGCAGAAGACTGGTTGTATGCGCAACTGGCGCTCAACAGCGATGCGGTGTGCGGCACCGTGGCCGTAGACGATTGGGGCACCCTGATCGACGCGCCAACCCAAGCCCGCTACCACGCAGCATACGAAGCGTGCGACGGGCACCGGCACATTCATGGTGCCAATTTGGGCTTCAGCGCCCGGGCCTACCAACAAGCGGGCGGGTTCGAGCACCTGACCTGCCATGAAGATGTTCAATTGGTGAAACAGCTGCAAGCCAGCGGTGCAAGCATCGCCTGGAGTCACCGGCCCAAAGTGACCACCAGCGCCCGGCTGGACTGTCGAGCTGCAGGGGGTTTTGGCGATTACCTGAAGTCCCTGCTAGCGTTGCCTGCACCTGATCAACATCAACCGGACTCGCGTCCCGATACGCTATAACTGCCTGTGTGCCGAACGGCCGGGCGTGTACCGGGTCGAACGTGAATCAACGCACAGGAGAGACCATGACGCTTGATATTGTCGGCAACCCCATCGAATCGCCGGCGCCCGAAACGGCGCCGGCTGTACACCGAATCAAAGTGCTCACGGTCAACATGCACAAAGGCTTCACCGCATTAAACCGACGCTTCATCCTGCCGGAGCTTCGCGAAGCCGTGCGTGCGACCGGGGCTGACGTGGTGTTTTTGCAAGAAGTGCTGGGCGAACATGACAAACACGCCTCGCGTTATGACGCGTGGCCGGCAGTGTCGCAGTATGAATTTTTGGCTGACAGCATGTGGACTGACTTTGCCTACGGCCGCAATGCGGTCTATCCCGGAGGTCACCACGGTAACGCCGTGCTGTCCAAATTCCCGATCAAGTCCTATCGCAACCTGGATGTTTCCATCACCGGCCCTGAACGGCGCGGGCTGCTGCACTGTGTACTGGACGTGCCGGGGCATAACCAAGTGCATGCGATCTGCGTTCACCTGAGCTTGCTGGAAAGCCATCGGCAGTTGCAAATCGTCTTGCTCAAGCAACTGATCAAATCCTTGCCGCCTGAAGACCCGGTCATCATTGCGGGGGATTTCAACGATTGGAAACTGCAAGGTAATGCGACGTTGTTACAGCGTGACGACTTGCATGAAGTGTTCCAGCGTCATTATGGGCAACTGGCCAAAAGCTACCCGGCTCGGTTTCCGATGCTGAGGCTGGACCGGGTTTACTTGCGCAATGCGACCGGGAAAAACCCGGAGATTTTGGGGGGTAAACCGTGGACGCATTTATCGGATCATTTACCGTTGTCGGTAGAGGTTCATTTATAAAACGCGGGCTAGTCACCAGCTTTTGATCTGGCTTGTGATCTGCTTGTGATCTTGATCTGGCTTTTGATCTTGATCTGGCTTGTGATCTTGATCTGGCTTTTGATCTTGATCTGGCTTGTGATCTTGATCTGGCTTGTGATCTTGATCTGGCTTTTGATCTTGATCTGCCGCTCCTTCGGAAGGCTGAATGGAGGTTTCGCGGAGTGGGTCGACCGGCATGGATGCCGGGAGAGCCGTGTTGGGCCATGGATGGCCCGTCACGGCGTGCCCACGGAGCGGGACCGGAGTGAGGGAACCTGAGCGAAGCGAGGGCCGTACGCGGGAGCGGAAGCGTTTTGGTTACTTTGCCGCTTTTGCAAAGTGACACGCCGTAAGGGCGTAACCATAACTTCAGCTAGACGCTAGTAATGGATATGTACTCGAAGCTTTTAATAGGCCCGTGTACATATCCATTTAATACGTTAAATCTTTCTACGGGTTTCGCCCTTACGGCGGCTCACTTTTGTCAAACAGCCACAAAAGTAAGCAAAAGGTCCTTGCCCTACCATACGGCCGCCTCGCCTAGGCTCGGCGGTGCCTTCACTCCGGTGCTGTTATGGGGGCCCGCCGCGACGGGCCATCCTTGGCCCGATCGCGGCTGGCTTGGCGTCCTGCCTCGCCACCCCCATAACAGCACCTGCGTTCAGCCTCCTGTGAGGGGCATTCGCGTCGACCCAAAAATCGCGTGGCATCAGCAACAGCAAGAGCAAGAGCAACGGCAACTTCTCTATTCCACCCGTAAGCGCCAACCCAACACATCCAGCAAATCACACCCATCACGAAGCAAAATCATCATCACGGTT
Source organism: Pseudomonas sp. 2024-210 (assembly GCF_045062345.1). Taxonomy (NCBI): domain Bacteria; kingdom Pseudomonadati; phylum Pseudomonadota; class Gammaproteobacteria; order Pseudomonadales; family Pseudomonadaceae; genus Pseudomonas; species Pseudomonas sp. 2024-210. Next base: position 69,874 of record NZ_JBJGEJ010000018.1, read on the forward strand.
GCTATCTGCCGTAGATCAACCGTATCGGCTAATTCAAGATCACGATTGGACAGGGTTTCCATCAATTGAGTGGCTGCCCGCACACGGGCGGCAGCATTGGCATGAAGCACATCAACCGGCGCATTGCGGTCGATCAAAAGCGCGGGGATAAGGCAGTCGATAGCGGTCAGCGGAATGAAAGAATCTTGAGTCATGGGTTAAAACTCTTGGGCATGGGCTTAAGCCATCCACATTCGTCGCCAAACGAAAACAGGTGGCTGCTGTACGCGGGTTGGCGAACCGGTCATACCCAAGAAACTCCGGCAGATCCTGAGATCTCCCACGTACAGCTGCCATAAAGCCTCGCGATGCAAAATACACGCTTGGCTAGAGATAGCAATTCTTGGCATGTTCCGAGTCGCCAAACCCGGTCGCTTAATGCGAGCGCTGACTATAGGCCCGCGCCCCCGCCATCTCAATCGACAACCCTGTACGAAACCTCCCAAATCCCAGTGAGCGCACACCTACAGTCAAACACAGCTCACACGACCCACACTGCGTAGCAGCTGACGAGTAGTGCGAGGCTGCGTCCGGCTGCATAGCAGCCGCAAAACCATTCAACCTGTGAGTTTCAGATACATCGTGGTCAACGAATTTGCGACGATTGCATCGTCGAACGCAGCCTCGTACTACTCGTCAGCTGCTACGAGTAGATACGTCAACCCGAAGGCTGCAACACCAATACCCCCAACGGCGGTAAATTCAACGCCACCGAACACCCTTGACCATGGCTGGGCATGTCATCACTGGCGACCCCACCGCCATTGCCATAATTGGACCCGGCATACAGCCCCGCATCGCTGTTTAACACCTCTTGCCATGTCCCGGCGAAAGGCACCCCAATGCGATACCCCTCTCGCGGCACCGGGGTAAAGTTGGCGACCACCAACAGCGGCGCGCCTTCCTTGCTCCAGCGTAACCAGGCATAAACACTGTTGGTCGCATCATCGCCAATCAACCACTGAAAACCCTGCGGGGCATCATCCTGATCATGCAAGGCCGGATACTCGCGATAGAGCCGGTTCAAATCCCCCACCAGCTTCTGCACACCCTGGTGCTCTGGGTATTGCAGCAAATACCAGTCAAGCTGCTGATCGTGGTTCCATTCACGCCACTGACCAAACTCGCAGCCCATAAACAGCAGCTTCTTGCCCGGATGCGTCCACATAAAACTCAAATAAGCCCGCAAGTTGGCAAACTTCTGCCAGCGATCACCGGGCATTTTGTCGATCAACGAATGCTTGCCGTGCACCACTTCATCATGGGAAATCGGCAGGATAAAACGCTCGCTCCAGGCGTACACCAGACCAAAACTCAACTCGTTATGGTGATGGGCTCGGTAGAGCGGGTCTTGCTGGATGTAATGCAGCGAGTCATGCATCCAGCCCATGTTCCATTTGTACGAAAACCCCAACCCGCCATGGGCAGTACTCTGGCTGACGCCCGGCCAGGCCGTGGATTCTTCGGCAATCATCAACGCACCCGGCGCTTCCAGCGCGACCACGTCGTTGAGGTGTCGTAAAAAATCAATGGCTTCAAGGTTTTCGCGCCCACCAAATCGGTTAGGCACCCACTCACCGGCTTTGCGCGAGTAGTCGCGATATAACATCGACGCCACAGCATCAACACGCAGCCCGTCGATATGGAAGTGCTTAAGCCAGTGCAACGCCGAGGCCAGCATAAAACCATGCACTTCGGTGCGGCCCAGGTTGTAAATCAGGGTGTTCCAGTCCTGATGAAAGCCTTCCAGCGGGTTGGCATATTCATACAGCGCTGTGCCGTCAAATTGAGCCAGCCCGTGGGCATCATTGGGAAAGTGCGCCGGCACCCAATCGAGAATTACGCCAATGCCTGCCACATGGCAGGCATTGACGAACGCACCGAAATCATCCGGTGAACCGTAACGGGCCGTCGGGGCGTACTGTGACAACGGTTGATAGCCCCACGACCCACCAAACGGATGTTCCATGATGGGCATCAGTTCAATATGGGTGAAGCCAAGCTGCGTCACGTACGGGATCAGCCGTTCAGCCAGTTCCTGCCAGGTGTACTGGCGCTCGATGTCGCCCACGTCGTCGACTTCGCATTGCCAGGAACCCACGTGCAGCTCATAGATGGACAATGGCTTGTCGTGACGGTGATGCTCGGCGCGCCCCTCCATCCAGGCCGCGTCCTGCCAATCCACCGCCAGCGGCGACGCAACTCGGGACGCCGTATCGGGCGGCAGCTGGGTCGCCAGCGCCATAGGGTCGGCCTTGAGCGGCAGGATGCCGTGCTCGCCGAGAATTTCGTACTTGTACGCTTCACCGGCTTCAAGGCGCGGGATAAAAATCTCCCACACACCACTTGGATGACGCAGGCGCATGGGGTGGCGGCGGCCATCCCAGATATTGAAGTCACCGACCACCGACACCCGCCGGGCATTCGGTGCCCAGACGGCGAAACGCACACCCGGTACGCCGTCGACACTCATCACCTGAGCGCCCAGGCAACTGCTCAAGTCGCGGTGATTGCCTTCAGCGAAGAGGTACAAATCCATTTCGCCCAATAGAGGGCCAAAGCTGTAAGGATCTTCACTGGTCTGCTCGGCCCCGGCCCAGTTAATACGCAGGCGGTAGGGTTGCGTGTGATCGAAATGAGCGGCAAACAGCCCTGCCACGTCCGTTTCGTGCAAGCTGCCGAGCAGGTCGTCACTGTCGCGCGCAACCACCTTGACACTCAGGGCGCCGGGCAAAAATGCCCGAATGACCTGACCGCCCTGCCCGTCCGGATGAGGCCCCAAGACGGCAAACGGATCACGATGCTGGGCGCTGATCAAGGCCTCGACATCCTGCTGCTCAGGCATCAACGCCTGTTTTCCTGCCCCCAGATCCTTGCTAGAACTCATTACTTCTCTCCATCTGGTAAAGGCTTGGCCTTGCCTGGCAAGTGAGCAAGCAGCTCACTTAAGCCCTGCAAGGGCACACGCAGCCACGTAGGCCGATTGGCTGCTTCATAGATAACTTCGTAGGCCGCCTTTTCCAGGCTCATGAGCGCCAGCGCAGCATCCTCACCGCGTGGCGAAATCCATTCAGGGCTAAGGCTAGCTGTTGCCAACCGATATGCATCGATCAAAGCATGACGTGCGTCATTTATATAGCGCTCAACGACCCGTTGCCGAGCATCGTCTGCCTCGGATGAGTGATCCGCCTGTTGCACATTGCTGATCGCCATCGCTCCGGCGTAGTCAAAGGAGCGCAGTAAACCGCTGACGTCCTTGTAGGGACTGTTTTTGGCCCGTCGGTCTTTCAGGGAGCGCGAGGGTTCACCCTCGAAGTCGATAAAGAACGCATCGCCCTGCACCACCAGCACTTGTCCCAGATGCAAGTCGCCATGCACGCGGATGTTCAGCCCGCCTTGGGTGTCTGCGGCCAGTTGCTGGATGTGGGTGTTGATCGCTCCCTGCTGCTCGATCAGGTGCTTGACGCGCTGTTGATCAGCGGCGGGCAAATCACTCGCGTGTGCCTTGAGTTGCTGCAGGGCGTGCTTGACCTGCGCCGTGATATGCGTGGCCAGCCGCTGACTGTCTTTTAGGGTGGTGGTGTGCGGCGCAAAGTCCGGGTTGTCGTGGGCATGTGCTAATAGGGTATGCATCTCGCCCAGTCGCTGGCCCAGCACACGGGCAAACTCCGCCAGCTCGCTCAACGCGTTGTAATGCTGTTCGTGCTCGGATTGAGCATCTGCCAATTCGTCGCGAATTGCCCGCTCAAGGGTGTTGTGGGTCCAGCTCCAGGCATCACCCTGATTGCTCAAGTACCCCTGGGCAATCATCAGCAAAGTGTCCTCACCCTGAGCATCCCGGCGCACGACTGACCCGAGCAGCGGGGAAATATTCGGATAACCGGCGCGGGTCAGGAAGTGCCCCATTTCCAGTTCAGGGTGCGGGCCGCTGCGCAGTTGGCGCAACAGTTTGAGCACCAACACACCGCCCACCACCACCGAACTGTTGGACTGTTCGCCCGTGAGGTAGCGCACCTCGCTGTGCTCATCGAGGCCCAGCGCGATCATCGGGTCCGTGGCGCTGAAATGAATGTCACCGGCACTGCTGCTGACCGTCTGGCCTTTTTTCAGGCTGGATAACACGGCGTGCACAAAGGGTTCCAGATTGAACGCATCGGTCAGAAAACCGACATGGCGCCCGCGGCGCAAGCGTGACAACACGACCTGTTGAGCCACTGCAGAACTCGGTTGTTCCTCACCCAGTGCGCCCAAGGGCACTTGGTAACGGTGCGGCTGACCGGCGCACGTGACTTCCAGTTCCGTCAGTAATACCGGCGATTCAGCTTCGCCAAAGGCGGCGCCGTAAACAATGGTGACCTGCTCAATGGGCACCTCTTTGTGCCCGAACCAACGACGATTGGGCAACCAGCTCGGCAGTACGTTCTGTTCCAGCACCGTGCGAACAGGAGGTTTAAGCACATCACCAATGCCACCTTTAAGTACCAGCGTCACCAGCTCCGGCAAGCTTTGCGAAGGCTCGGTGTGCCAACCGGGCATCTGGTTTTCGCTGGCCAGCAGAAACCAGAAAAACCCATAAGGCGCCAGCGTCAGCATGAAAGGTGTCTGGCCGATGGGCGTAAAGGCGTTACCGCCGATCATTTCAACCGGCACACGGCCCGCAAACTCGGACAGATCCAGTTCCGCCGCTTGGGCACTGCGTGACACATTGGCCACGCACAAAATGGTTTCGGTTTGGCCGTCGCTGTCAGTGAACGCGCGGGTGTAGGCCAGAATGCGTCGATTGCTCGGCGAGAGCATTTTCAAGGTGCCACGGCCGAAGGCTTTTTGCTGCTTGCGCACCGCCAACAGGCGGCGGGTCCAGTTCAGCAACGAATGCGGGTCGCCCGATTGCGCTTCCACGTTAACCGACTGATAGCCATACAGCGGGTCCATGATCGGCGGCAATACCAGACTGGCCGGGTTGGCCCGCGAGAAACCGCCATTGCGGTCAATCGACCACTGCATGGGCGTGCGCACGCCATCGCGGTCGCCCAGATAAATGTTGTCGCCCATGCCGATTTCGTCGCCGTAATATAGGGTCGGCGTTCCGGGCATCGACAGCAGCAAACTGTTGAGCAATTCGATGCGGCGGCGATCGCGCTCCATCAACGGCGCCAGACGTCGACGAATGCCCAGGTTGATGCGGGCACGCTTGTCAGCGGCATAGTAGTTCCACAGGTAGTCGCGCTCTTTGTCGGTGACCATCTCCAGGGTCAGTTCATCGTGGTTGCGCAAGAAAATCGCCCATTGGCAATTCGCAGGTATTTCCGGGGTCTGGCGCAAAATATCGGTAATCGGAAAGCGATCTTCCTGCGCCAGCGCCATGTACATGCGCGGCATCAGCGGGAAATGAAAGGCCATATGGCACTCATCGCCATTGATGCCATCACTGTCGCCAAAGTACTGCTGAGTGTCTTCAGGCCATTGATTGGCCTCGGCCAGCAACATGCGGTCGGGGTAATGGGCATCGATTTCAGCACGGATCTGCTTAAGAATCTGGTGGGTTTCAGGCAGGTTTTCATTGTTGGTGCCGTCGCGTTCGATCAAATACGGGATGGCATCCAGACGCAGGCCATCAATGCCCATGTCCAGCCAATAGCGCATCACCGCCAGCACTTCTTTCATGACCTGCGGATTGTCGAAATTGAGGTCTGGTTGATGGGAATAAAACCGGTGCCAAAAGTACTGACCGGCTACTGGGTCCCACGTCCAGTTCGAGGTTTCAGTGTCCAGAAAGATAATCCGCGTGCCGTCGTACTTTTCATCGGTGTCCGACCACACGTAATAATCTCGCGCTTTGGAGCCGGCTTTGGCGTGGCGGGCTTTCTGGAACCACGGATGTTGATCGGAAGTATGATTGATCACCAGTTCAGTGATGACCCGCAAGCCACGCGCATGGGCTTCCTTGATAAAGCGTTTGACGTCGGCCAATGTGCCGTAGTCAGGGTGTACCCCACGGTAGTCGGCAATGTCATAGCCATCGTCGCGCCGTGGCGAGGGATAGAACGGCAGCAACCAGAGGGTGTTGACCCCCAGCTCGGCAATGTAATCGAGCTTGCTGATCAACCCCGGAAAATCGCCAATTCCGTCATTATTGGAATCGAAAAATGACTTGATGTGCACTTGGTAAATCACCGCGTCCTTGTACCAGAGCGGGTCTTTGATAAAGCTTGCCGATGCGGGTTTCTTCGCCATGTGGACTCCCTGCCGATGCGGTTGGTTGGGCCTTGCAGCCGTTACCTAAAGGGGTTTGATTCGCCAGATACCAAAGGGCTGTTGCCAAGGTTCAAGGCGCATCCATTGAGTCTTGCCGTACCAGGTCCAGCGATGACCGTTCATCAAGTCTTCGCCTGAGGTCTGCGCGTCATCGGCCAGCCCCATCTCCCACAGCGGCAACTCGAAGTGCGCTTCTTGGGCGTTATGCGGATCAAGATTTACCGCCACTAGCACAAAGTTGCTGCCGTCAGCGCTGCGTTTGCCGAAATACAGGATGTTGTCATTCCACGCGTTGTACAGCGTGAGGCCCAAGTGACTGTGCAAGGCGGGGTTTTGCCGCCGGATGCGGTTGAGCTGGGCGATTTCAGCGACGATATTGCCCGGTGCGCCGTAGTCCCGAGGGCGGATCTGGTACTTCTCTGAATCCAGGTATTCTTCCTTACCCGCCAGCGCGGCCGACTCACACAGCTCAAACCCTGAATACATGCCCCATAACCCCGACCCCATGGTGGCCAGCGCGGCACGAATCAAAAAACCGGCGCGGCCGGACTCATGCAAAAAGCGCGGGTTGATGTCCGGGGTGTTGACGAAGAAATTAGGCCTGAAGCATTCACGCAATGGGCTCTGATTCAGTTCGGTGAAATACGCCGCCAGCTCGGCCTTGGTGTTACGCCAGGTGAAATAGGTGTAGCTCTGCGAATAGCCGATCTTGCCCAGGCGCGCCATCATCGCCGGGGTGGTAAAGGCTTCAGCGAGAAAGATCACTTCAGGGCAGCGCGTGCGCACATCCGCAATCAACCACTGCCAGAACGGCAAGGGTTTGGTGTGCGGGTTGTCGACGCGAAAAATTTTCACACCCTCGTCGATCCAGCCGAGCACGATGTCGCGCAGCTCAAGCCACAGGCTAGGAATGGCATCGGGGGCATAGAAATCGACGTTAACGATGTCCTGATATTTTTTCGGCGGGTTTTCCGCATAGCGAATGGTGCCGTCAGGCCGCCAGTTGAACCAGCCGGGGTGCTGTTTGAGCCACGGATGGTCTTGGGAGCATTGAATGGCAAAGTCCAGCGCGATGGCCAGCCCCTGGCGCGCGGCGGCAGCCACCAGCCGACGAAAATCCTCACGGCTGCCCAACTGCGGATGAATGGCCTCGTGCCCGCCCTCCTCACTGCCGATGGCATACGGGCTGCCGGGATCATCCGGGCCTGCCTGCAATGAATTGTTGGGGCCTTTACGGTGACTGCGGCCGATGGGATGAATGGGCGGAAAATACAGCACGTCAAAACCCATGTCGTGGATCATCGGCAAGCGTTCGAGCACATCATTGAAGGTGCCGTGTCGGCTGGGGTCATCGGTGGCTGAACGCGGAAACAGCTCGTACCAACTGGCAAACTGCGCCAACGGGCGTTCCACGTCCACGGGGAACTCGGGGCTCAGGCTGACGTATGCATGGTGTTGGGCCTGAGCCATCAATTGCGCACTGTGTTCGTGCACAAACAGTGCTACCTGCTCGTTTTCCAGCAGGGCAGACAGCTGGCGCAGCAACACCTGCAATTGCTCATGTAATTCACCCTGGCTCAGCTCAATGGCGTGCTGCACCAGAATGCGACCTTCCTGAAGCTCCAGACTGACGGGAATACCGGCCTGGTGCTTTTTTTCCAGCTCATGACAAAAGCTGGCGAAGCGATCGATCCATGCCTCGATGCAAAACACATAGCGGCCCTGAACCGGCACCGTGAACTGGCCGCTCCACGCGTCATTGCCGACAAAGCGCATCGGCGCTGCCGACCAGTCATCGCTACTGGCCAGTCGCCAATGCAACGTCACCGCCAACTGGTCGTGACCGTCGCTAAACACCTTGCTACTGACCTGCACCGTTTGCCCGACCACCGCCTTGACCGCAAACTCGCCGCCGTCGATCACGGGCGAGGTGGACTCAATGGCAATGCGCGGCAATAACAAGGCCTGCGACAACGGCAGGGTGGAGGATAAATCGGGGTCCAGCGGGAAATCAGCATTCATCGAACCTCACTCCTCACGCCCTGGGACGCTAATGGGTGGTCGTTTCACAGCACATTCCGGCATCTGTACCGGGGGACCTAGGTTGGGAGCAAGGTAGCCGCTTAAAAGTTCAGACTAATTTGAGGACACGCCGTTGGTCATGGCATGGGAACCGTACAGGTGCGAAGGCGGTCGACCGGCTACACCTTCCATGCAGCAATGAGGCCAACGCGATGAACATCCCTATCCCCGCTGAAACCCCCGATCCCAATATCGATGACCCGGTGTTACCGCCTGTGGAGCCTGAACACATTCCCGAGGAAGAACCGCCGCTGGGTGATCCCAAGCCGATTGGTGATCCGCCGGGGGAACATCCCCCCATGAAAACCGATTTGTAGGGCCTTAGCGCTTGTCAAACAGGTTCACCACTTTGGGCATGACACTGAAAATGCCCAACGCCAGCAAGGTGCTCAGCACGGCCGTGGATTCACGGCCCATACCCGCCGCGACGCCAATAGCGGCGGTCATCCACAGACCGGCGGCGCTGGTCAGTCCTTTGACTTGCTCATCGTCTTCACCCGTGACCTTGCCTTTGAGAATGGTCCCTGCCCCCAGAAAACCAATACCCGCGATCACGCCCTGAAGCACCCGGCTCATGGCATCCGCCTGAGAGCCGGACATTTGCGGCACGAGTACAAATAGCGCGGCCCCCAATGCCACCAACATATGGGTCCGCACCCCGGCGGCCTTACCCTTTTGCTCGCGCTCAAAACCGAGCACGCCACCCAGCACCGCAGCGATCAATAGGCGTACGGTGATTTGGGTCAGCTGTTTTGCATCCGTGATATCGGCGAACTCTGCGATCAAGGTCAACCACACCTCATGCCACCATGCGTCCATCTTATAGCCCTCTTAATGCACTCTTCTTGGTTTAACACCCGTAAAAGCAAAACGTTCATATTGAAGCTGATCTGCTGTTTAACCCGGTAGCTGAGTCTGTTATGTATTCAGTTAGCAAAGGATAGTGGTCAGTCATGAGTGTCATTGATGGTGTGCACGTTTGCACTCGATGACATCCTGATACACCCTCACCCTAGCCCTCTCCCAAAGGGAGAGGGGACTGTTTTTTGGTGTACCTGAAATGTTGTAACCGAACCGAGCCTCGTCTAATGAAACGCTACGAACAATTTGCCGATGACATTGCCGAACTGATCCGCAGCGGAGTGCTCGGCCCCGGTGAGCGCGTACCTTCAGTGCGCTACGCCAGCCAGACCTACGGCATCAGCCCGTCGACGGTGTTTCAGGCCTATTACTTGCTCGAACGCCGTGGCCTGATTCGCGCCAAGCCGCGCTCGGGCTATTTCGTCAATGTGCACACCCCCACTCCGTTCGAGGAACCGGCCATCAGCAGCCACGCGCCCGAGTCCACGCAGGTCGATGTCAGTGGTCTGGTGTTCTCGGTGCTGGACTCGATCAAAGACCCGCACACCGTGCCCTTCGGTTCGGCATTCCCCAGCCCGTTACTGTTTCCGCTCCAGCGTCTGGCCCGTTCAATGACCGCCGCCTGCCGTGAGATGGACCCGCGCATGGTGGTCACCGACCTGTCGCCGGGCAACCCGCACCTGCGCCGCCAAATAGCCCTGCGTTACATGGTCGGTGGGCTGATGCTGCCCATGGAAGAGTTGTTGATCACCAATGGCGCGCTGGAAGCCCTGAACCTGTGCCTGCAAGCCGTAACAGAGCCGGGTGATCTGGTCGCCATTGAGGCCCCGGCGTTTTATGCGTGCCTGCAAGTGCTCGAACGGCTCAAACTCAAAGCCGTCGAAGTGCCGGTGCACCCGCGTGACGGCATTGATCTGGAGGTGCTGGCTGACACCCTTGAGCGGCATCCGATCAAGGCCGTGTGGTGCATGACCAGTTTTCAAAACCCGATTGGCGCCACCCTTCCCGAGGCCCGTAAAAAAGCCTTGGTTGAACTGCTGCGCAGCCATCAGGTGCCGTTGATTGAAGACGATGTGTACGCCGAATTGTATTTTGGCCTGCACCCGCCAAAACCGGCCAAAGCCTTTGATACAGAGGGCTTGGTCATGCATTGCGGCTCGTTTGCCAAAAGCCTGGCTCCCGGCTATCGCATCGGCTGGGTGGCGGCCGGGCGCTACGCGCAAAAGGTTGAGCGGCTGAAACTGATGACGTCACTGTGCGCGTCGATGCCCGCCCAGGCAGCGATTGCCGATTACCTGCAACACGGTGGTTACGACCGTCATTTGCGCAAATTGCGCGATGCGCTCGAAGAACAACAAAACGCCATGCTGGCGGCCATTGCCCGTTACTTTCCGGCGCAGACGCGGGTCAGCAAACCCTCGGGCGGCTACTTTTTATGGCTGGAACTGCCCGAGCAGATGGACTCCCTCAAGCTGTTCGAAATGGCCTTGGCCCAAGGCATCAGCATTGCCCCGGGGCCGATTTTTTCGCCGACCCAACGCTTTCGCAATTGCATTCGCCTGAACTACGGCAGCCCGTGGGACAGCGCCAGTGAAAAAGCCATGGAAACCCTGGGCAAAATCATCAAATCGTTTTAGCCCCATTTGTAGCCGCTGCCGAGGCACGCAGGCTGCGAAAAGGGCCCCAGGGCCTTCGGTACTGGGGCCGCTGCGCATCCCATCGCAGCCTGCGTGCCTCGGCAGCGGCTACACGGTTGCTGATTACCCCGGCATGCAATTGAAGTCCGCCGTGCGTGCCACTTCCTTGCCGTGGGAGTCCACCAGTCGTGCACTGACTTCTGGCCCCAGGCTCGATTCAATCAACTCATAGTGTTCACCGGCCTTGAACCCGGTGTAATTGACTTTGCCTTGGCAATCGACCTCATTTTCATCACCCGTGGCACCTTCATACAGGGTCACGTCCAGACGATGCGCGCCGGGTGTCACTTCGAAGAACCGACCATCCTGCGTGCTTTTACCGTCCACACGTTCAGCCATCAGGTCGCTGTTGCCCTCTTCTTTAAAGCCGATCCAGGCTTCGCTCGGGTCTTGTTTGGGCATCGGCCCGGCACAGGCCGACAGCAGCATGATTAACCCAAGAGTCGGAATCAAAAGCAGCGGTTTAACAGTCATCACACGTACACCTCGCAAGGGGAACCAAAGAGTGCGACAGACGCAACTACCGGCCCGTCGAAGTTGACCAGCTTGGTGCTCACCCCGCGTTACGCCAAATGAATGAATATGAAGGGATTTTCAGCGCTTATCTAAAGGAACCTTCACGTTCCTGAAAGGTGATCGTTAGGTGTGGACGGTAAGACTGCCCAGGTTTGCAATTCCACTCCCCGGAGGTTCAGGCATGCTCGGGCTGGTAAAGACCGCACTGCACAAGCCCTACACGTTTATCGTGTTGGCGATTTTCATCTGCATCATTGGGCCGCTGGCTGCCGTTCGCACCCCCACCGATGTATTCCCCGACATCGGCATTCCCGTGGTCGCCGTGGTGTGGCAATACACCGGTTTGGCACCCGCAGACATGGCGGGTCGGGTGATTTACACCTACGAGCGCTCGCTGAGTACGACCGTTAACGACATCGAACACATCGAGTCGCAATCATTGCCCGGTATGGGCATCGTGAAAATTTTCTTCCAGCCCGGCGTCGACATTCGCACGGCCAACGCGCAAGTGACCGCCGTGTCACAAACCGTGCTCAAGCAGATGCCGCCCGGCATCACCCCGCCGCTGATTCTTAACTACAGCGCTTCCACGGTACCGATTCTGCAATTGGCCTTTTCCAGCCCCACGCTGTCGGAAGCTAAAATCCGCGATCTGGTGCAAAACAATATTCGCTTGCCCCTCAGCTCGCTGCCCGGTCTGGCCATGCCGACGCCAATGGGCGGCAAGCAGCGCCAGATCACCCTCGACCTCGACCCACAAGCCCTGGCCGCCAAGGGCCTGTCGGCGCAGGACGTAGGCGCTGCACTGGCCGCGCAAAACCAGATTATCCCCGTGGGCACGGCCAAACTGGGCACCTACGAATACACCGTGATGCTCAACAACAGCCCCAAGGCCATCGATGAGCTTAACGATCTGCCCATCAAGACCGTCAACGGCGCGCTGATCACCATCGGCCAGGTGGCTCACGTGCGGGACGGTTCACCGCCGCAAACCAATATCGTGCGGGTCGACGGCCACCGTGCCGTGCTGATGCCCGCCTTGAAAAACGGCAACATCTCGACCTTGTCGATTGTCGACGGCATTCGCGCCATGTTGCCGCGCATCAACGAAACCTTGCCGCCGTCACTGAAAACCTCGCTGCTGGGCGATGCCTCGGTGTTCGTCAAACAGTCGGTGGGCAGCGTGGCGCAGGAAGGCATCATTGCCGCGCTGCTGACCAGCGCGATGATTCTGCTATTCCTCGGCAGCTGGCGATCCACACTGATCATTGCGGTGTCGATTCCACTGGCAGTGTTGTCAGCCATCGCCCTGCTGGCCCTAAGCGGCCAGACCCTGAACGTCATGACCCTCGGCGGGCTGGCGTTGGCCGTGGGGATATTGGTGGACGATGCGACCGTCACCATCGAGAACATCAACTGGCACCTTGAGCAAGGCAAGTCGGTGCGCGAGGCCATTCTCGACGGGGCCAAGCAGATTGTCGGTCCGGCTTTTGTGTCGCTGCTGTGTATCTGCATCGTGTTTGTGCCGATGTTCATGTTGCAGGGCATTGCCGGTTATCTGTTCCGTCCAATGGCGCTGTCGGTGATTTTCGCCATGGGCAGTTCGTTTATTCTGTCGCGTACCTTGGTACCGACGCTGGCGATGTTTCTGCTCAAGCCTCATGTGCCGGAGCAAGGGGCAGGCCATCACCCGGAAGACAGCTACATCAACCACCACGAGGGCAACCAGCCCACGCAACCGCACTCGGCCCCGGTGCGCGCCCTGTTGAATTTCCAGCAAGGTTTCGAGCGCCGCTTCTCAGCCGTGCGCGACGCCTATTACGCGGTACTGGAGCTGGCGCTGGCGCATCGCAAACGTTTTTTGCTGGGTTTCATGGCCTGCGTGCTGGCCTCGTTTGCCCTGCTGCCCAGCTTGGGTCAGGACTTCTTTCCGGCCACCGATGCCGGGGCGCTGGCGTTGCATGTGCGCCTGCCGCTGGGCACGCGCATTGAGGAAAGTGCCGCCGATTTTGACCGGATCGAAGCGCGCATTCGGGAAATCATCCCCGCCGAGCAGTTGGACACGGTGATCGACAACATTGGTATTCCGTTGAGCGGGATCGACATGGCCTACAGCAGCAGCGGCACCATCGGCCCGCAAGATGGCGATATTCAGATCAGCCTCAAGGCCGGTCACAGCCCGACGGCGGACTACGTCAAACGCTTGCGTGAAGCGCTGCCCGAGAGCTTCCCCGGCAGCCAGTTTGCCTTTATGCCTGCGGACATCAGCACCCAGATCCTCAACTTTGGTGCTCCGGCGCCGCTGGACATCAAAGTCTCCGGACGCGATGACGCCGCCAACCGCGCCTATGCGCTGGAACTGCAACGCCGCCTGCAACACGTGCCCGGCATTGCCGATCTGCGTATTCAGCAGTCCGTTGGCTATCCGTCGCTGCAAGTCAACGTCGATCGCCAACGCGCCAATGGCTTGGGTATTACCGAACGTGACGTCACCAACAGCATGGTCGCCTCGCTGGCGGGTAGCTCGCAGGTGGCGCCGACCTTCTGGCTTAACCCGCAAAACGGCGTGTCTTACGGGGTGGTCGCCGCCACCCCGCAATACCGACTGGACAGCCTGCCCGCGCTGGAAGCCTTGCCCGTAACCGGCAGCAGCGGTCAATCACAAATCCTCGGCGGGCTGGCGACCATCACCCGGGTCGAAAGCCCGGCCGTGGTCACCCACTACAACATCCAGCCGACGCTGGACCTGTACGCCAATATCCAGGGCCGCGACTTGGGCGCGGTGGCCGCCGATGTGCAAAAAGTCATCGACGGCGCCGCCGACCTGCGGCCCAAAGGCGCGACCATCAGCCTGCACGGGCAGATCGACGCCTTGCATGAAGCGTTCAGCGGGTTGAGCTTTGGCCTGCTCGGCGCGGTCGTGCTGATCTACCTGCTGATTGTGGTCAACTTTCAGTCCTGGCTTGATCCGTTTGTCATCATCACCGCCCTGCCCGCCGCGCTGGCCGGGATTGTCTGGATGCTGTTCCTCAGCGGCACGTCGTTGTCGGTGCCGGCCCTGACCGGGGCCATCCTGTGCATGGGTGTGGCCACTGCCAACTCGATTCTGGTGGTCAGTTTCTGCCGCGAGCGGCTGGCCGAACATGGTGACGCCCTCAAGGCAGCGCTCGAAGCGGGCTATACGCGCTTTCGCCCCGTGTGCATGACCGCGCTGGCCATGATGATCGGTATGCTGCCACTGGCCTTGTCAGAAGAACAGAACGCGCCACTCGGACGCGCCGTTATCGGCGGCCTGATGCTGGCCACCGTTGCCACCCTGCTGTTCGTGCCCGTGGTGTTCAGCCTGGTGCACGGCCGTGAAAAAAATCGCGCTGCTGCTGGAGAAACTTCCCATGTCGTCTAATCAAAAACCCTCGCGCAAGCGTTTGATGGTGCTGGGCATCGGTGGCTTGAGCCTGGCAGCCCTGCTGGTGGCCAATTGGCTGGCAGCGCGCAGCCGCCATGAGCAGGCCGTCGCCAATTGGACCGAAGCCGCCGCCTTACCGGTCGTCAGTGTGTTCCAGCCGTTGCAAAACGCCCACGGCGACACCTTGCGCTTGCCCGCGCACCTTGAAGCCTGGAGCAAGGCGCCGATCCATGCACGGGTCAATGGCTACCTGAAAAGCTGGCAAACCGACATCGGCAGCAAGGTCAAAGCCGGGCAAATTCTGGCGGTAATCGACAGCCCCGACCTTGACCAGCAAGTGGCGCAAGCCCGCGCCCATAGGCTGCAAGCGCAAGCCAACGCCACGCTTGCCGCGACCACGGCCAGTCGCTGGCAAAACCTGCTGGCGAGTCATTCCGTGTCGCGTCAGGAGGCCGACGAAAAGCGCTCGGATGCTGCGGCGGCCAAGGCCAATGCGCAAGCCGCCGAAGCGGACTACGCACGGCTGTCGACGCTTGAAGATTACAAAACCATTCGTGCCCCCTTCGCGGGCACCATTACCGCGCGCAACACCGACATTGGTCAGTTGATCAAGGCCGACACCGACAGCGACGCTGAGCTGTTTGATATTGCCGACACCCATCAACTGCGCCTGTACGTGCCGGTGCCACAGAACTACGCGAGCGTGATTCGACCCGGCATGCAGGTGCAACTCAGCGTGCCCGAGCATCCGGGGCAAACCTTCACTGCCCGGCTGATCGGTAATTCGACGTCGGTTGATCCGCGCTCAGGCACCCTGATGGCGCAATTTGTCGCGCTCAACCCCGGCGACGCGCTGATGCCCGGCGACTATGCCGAAGCGGTGCTGTCGATTCCGGCCGACACCCACGGCGTCAGCATCCCGGCCAGCGCCCTGATCTTTCGGGCTCAGGGCACGCAGGTGGCGCTGCTCGACAGCGCCCAGCACGTGCACTTGCAAGACATCCATATCGGTCTGGATCTGGGCGAACGGCTGGTGATCGATCAAGGCCTCAAGCCTGCCGACAGGGTGATCGACAATCCGCCTGACGCCTTGCGCGAAGGCGACTCGGTCAAACCGGCCGACACAGGAGCCTCCCATGCAGCCAACGCTTAAACGTGGCGCCCTGTTGTTGGCGCTGGCCCTGCAGGGCTGCTCACTGGCGCCAACTTACACCCCCCCGACGCTGGACTTGCCCGCGCAGTACCGCGAACAGACCAGTGACGGCCCGTGGCACAGCGCGCAACCTGCCGACCAACTGTCGCCGCAGTGGTGGCGGGTGTATCACAGCGAGCGCCTGAACGGCTTGCAACAGCGCTTGCTGTCCGCCAACCCGGATCTGGCGGCCGCACTGGCGCATTACGATGCCGCTCAGGCCTACGCCGGCCAACTGCACGCCGGACTGTTCCCGCAGATAACCGCCAGCGGTCAACCGCTGCGCCAGCGCCAATCGGACAACCGACCCTTGCGCGGCACCACACAGCCATCGGTCTACAACAGCAACACGGCAGGGTTCGCGTTGAATGTTGATCTCGACCTGTGGGGCAAGATTCGCAATCAGGTGGCCGCTGGAGATGCCCAGGCGCAGGCGTCGGCCGACGACCTGGCCGTGGCACGGTTAAGCCTGCAACGCCAGCTGGCCAGTCTTTACGTGCAGCTAGACGGGCTGGACGCGCAACAACGCATCGTGTCCACATCGCTGGATGATTACCGCCAAGCGCTGGAGCTGACCCGCGCACGCTACCAAGGGCAGATTGCTTCAAAAATGGACCTGACCCGTGCGCAAAGCCAATTGGCCGAGGCCC
Organism: Pseudomonas sp. 2024-210; assembly: GCF_045062345.1. Lineage (NCBI taxonomy): Bacteria > Pseudomonadati > Pseudomonadota > Gammaproteobacteria > Pseudomonadales > Pseudomonadaceae > Pseudomonas > Pseudomonas sp. 2024-210. Next base: position 86,572 of record NZ_JBJGEJ010000018.1, read on the forward strand.
AGGCCCAACGGGATGACGTGCGTGGTCAACGCAACCTGACCGAACACGCCATCGGTGAACTGGTGGGCGAACCCGCCAGCACGTTCCAGCTGCCGCCCAGTGAGCACCCGCTGAACCTGCCTGCCGCCCCCAACAGCTTGCCCAGCACCTTGTTGCAACGCCGCCCGGACATTGCGGCGGCGGAACGAAGGCTGTTTGCCGCCAATGCCGGGATCGGCGTCGCCAAGGCGGCGTGGTATCCCGACTTCAGCCTGACCGGGCTGCTGGGTGGCCAGACGCAGGGCAGCGGTAACCTGTTGGCCACGGCCAATCGGTTTTGGGCGTTGGGGCCGTTGGTGAACCTGCCGATCTTTGACGGCGGCCGGTTGAGCGCACAAGAGCAGCAAGCCAAAGCCGAATTTGAAGAAGCCGCAGCCCACTACCATGCTCAAGTACTGCGGGCGGTGCGCGAGGTGGAAGACAACCTGGCGCAACTGCGCGACCTGCAACAGGAAAACCTCGACGAACAGGCCGCGGCCAATGCGGCCCGACACACGCAATCTCTGGCCACCAACAGCTATGAAGCGGGGGCCGTGAGCTACCTGGATGTGGTCACGGCGCAGACCGCGGCCTTACAGGCCGAGCGTCAAGTGCAGGCGCTGCACACCCGCCAGCTGCAAGCCAGCGTGGGTTTGTTGACGGCACTGGGCGGGGGTTGGCAGGGTTAGGTCAGACCTGAAGCGGCCTTCGCCTGCTCAATCCAGAGGCGTTTTCGTTCCTCAAGCTCCTCGGCTTCCAGCAAACGGCGTCTGTCTTCGGGGGTCAAGCTGGCCTGATACGCCGCCTCTTCCTCGGCTTTTCGCACGGCCGCCGCGGCCAGTGCGGCGGTTAGCACGGTTTGCAGTGCCGGGGTGGTCGCGGTGGTTTCATCGAGCGCGGGTGGCAAAGGCAGTGAATCGAGCAGCTTCACGATGCTGCCGGTGTCCTGGGTAAACACGCGAACACCTTGGGTGTCTTCAAGCATCGGCAAGGCCACGCCAGTCAGCGTATCAATGGCGCTGAACTCTGGCGCCCCGACCTTGCCGCGAAATACCGGAAGACCCAGCGAAGGTATGATGAGCCCGACCAGAT